>QZJG01000044.1 GCA_003599275.1 Nitrospiraceae bacterium
CACAGGGAAAAATCCTCTGGGGAACAAAAGGGTGGGCCATTTACCGGGCTCAATAAATATTGATTCCTATGCCAACAATCTCAACCCGGATGAAACCTTTAAATCAGCCGGCGATCTTAAGGCCGTCTATGAATCAAAGGGAATCACAAAAGATAAAGAGGTCATTGTATATTGTCAGGGAGGTGTACGCGCAGCTCAGACCTTCATCGCGCTTAAATACATTCTCGGTTATCCAAAGGTCAGGAACTATGTAGGTTCGATAGGGGAGTGGGCGCATAAACCGGAGCCGGCAAAATATCCGCTTGAGAAATAAATGGACAGCGAGCATACTCCCTGCAGCTTGCTGCAGGGAATATCAATTACATTTATAAAATCTTACAGGAGGTGAAGGACGTGCAGAAAAAGATTGCTATCGTGGTCAGGGACAGGCAGAGTGAGGCCCTGAGAATGGGAGTAGGCATGATCCTCGCAGATGATCTTGTCGGTGTATTTGTCATGGACAGGAAAGTCGAGGAAAGCGATGACAACTCGATGAACCTTGAGACTATGGTCGACATGGACGTAAAGGTTTACACGAATTTCAAAGGCAATGAAAACATCGAATACCTCTCTACGGAAGAGGTAGCTCAAAAGCTCCTCGAATTCGATAATATATTGCCATATTAAGATACCGGCTGGACTTATCAGATTACGCTGTTTACCACCGGACATTTAATCAAAGGAGGCGGTTAGGGAATGAAGATTTTATATCTTTTGAGACAGGAGACCCCTGATGAAACTGTCAAAAAACTTATTGAAGAACATAAAAAGGCAAACGAAGTAACTGTAATAAACATCAACGAAAACAAAAACTACGACGGAATTGTGGACTTAATAGCATCAAGCGACAGGGTCATATCCTGGTAAATGAATGACCCTTATCGCACGTCTGAAAGGAGATTATTAAAATGAAGCTCGGCATTCTAATCACGACCGATAAACATCCCGATGCTGTCATCGGGATTACCAAATCCGCCTTATCAAAAGGCCATACCGTTACACTCTTCCACATGGATGGCGGCACAAAACTTCTGGGCCACCCTTCTTTTACCGCCCTTTGCTCGACTCAAGGCGTAAAGATGAGTTTCTGTGATCACAGCGCAAAAGGGCTCAATGTTTCTACGGAAGGTCTCCCAAGCGATATCGTATGCGGAAGCCAGTTTGACAACGCCAATATGAATCATGATTCTGACCGGGTAATTACGCTGTAATCCGGCATTCCAGTTTATTTTTACATCTAAAAATCCCCTCCTGAGACGAGGGGATTTTTTGTGTGACCATTAACCGGATTTACTGAACAAACTGTTTTTTTGAATTCCTGCAGGGTTGAAATTCCAAGGGAATTAATTTACTCTTAATGAGACCTTAAATGAACAGCGAGCGATTCCCCGTGGTCTTGCCGCGGGGAAGATCAATTTTCCCAAAGGAGACGCCCTATGAGCAACGCAGAGCATAAGCTTCAGGACCAATACTTGAATCACGTAAGGAAAGAGAAAATTCCGGTCACGATATTTCTCCTGAACGGGGCACGTCTCAAGGGCACTATAAAAGGTTTTGACAAATTCGTTGTTCTGCTTAAAAACGAAGTCCAACAGCTCGTCTACAAACATGCCATATCAAGCATTGTCCCTGAAAAAGATGTAAATATCAGGATCGAAAATGCAGAGTGAGGACCGATAGCTATATGGAAGCCGTTCCGGGAAATCCGTTCCTTACTGTTGATGCAATTATCGAAGTGGAAGGGGGGATAATACTTATCAGGCGGAAAAACCCCCCGCCCGGCTGGGCCATCCCCGGCGGTTTTGTTGATTACGGAGAAACCATCGAGGAAGCCGTTTGCCGCGAGGCAAAGGAAGAGACCGGCCTTGATATTAAAATTATAAGACAGTTTCATACATATTCAGACCCCAAAAGGGACCCCCGTCATCATACGGTTGCCACAATCTTCATTGCTACGGCCACAGGTACACCGCAGGCAGGAGACGATGCAGAGGAAGCAGGCATTTTTACAAGAGACAGTCTACCTGAGAACATCGCCTTTGACCACCGGCAGATACTTGAAGATTATTTCAGCGGAAAGTATTAGCTGATACCTAAATTGACCGATTTTATTGTGAAGTCACTATTTAATTAAAGTATTTTGAGAATATGTAATCACCTAACAAGCGGGAATGACATCAATGTGTCATCATGGCTGTTTGTGGACTTTGACGTGACCGTGTGGAGCAATACGCGAAGCATAGATTTTTGAATATATATTTGGGTATAATTATCGAAACATAACGTATTGTATACCTGTTGCCGCCACTGTTAAGAAACTAAGAGGCTTTCAAAGACAAGAATGCTTTATTTCTGTATCAAGACCGGCCCGCAGATGATATGGAATGACGGCATAAGATAACCCTGTAGCGAGTTACTGCAGGAAATTCAAATAGGAGGTGAATAGAGCATGTATTTAGTTACGGTTGATAATGACAAATGCGACGGTTGCGAAGAGTGTTCAAATATCTGCCCTTCAGAAGTTTTCAAGATTACTGACGGGAAATCAGATCCTCACCAGGCATCAGATTGCGCTTATTGCCTGAGTTGCGTCGAAGCCTGTCCTAACAGCGCAATTACAGTGACTGAGATGTAGTTTAAAAAGAACCTAAAAAGGCGTTCCGTTTACCGGAACGCCTTTTTAGGTTTGCCTTCTTACTAAGTATCTAATCAGGGTTTTTTGATGAAGATTTCCCAGTAACCCTTATCTTCGATTTTGACGAGTTCGAATTCAAATCCCTGTTTCTGACAATATTTGGGGATCGTATCCTCAGCAGATGCCGGGGCATCACAAAGCACTTTCAGTAAAGTGCCGCCCGGGGCTTTCTCCACGGTCTTCTTTGTTATTACGAGCGGATAAGGGCAAACTCTTCCCAATACGTCAAGGGTCTGTGTCGGTGTTTGAGACTTTAAATCAGACATGCTTTGTTTCCTCCAATAGTTCTTATTTTTTAAAAGAAAAGGAGATGGTTCACTCCTTCCATCATCTTTGTTATTTCTGCAAAGGGGACGACTTTTACTGTCATCTCTGCGCCGAATTCCTCGGCATTCAGCACAATGTCATTTTCAGTCAGACCGAACCTGTCAAGGTCTTCTTTACACACAAGAACATTCAGATCCAGGAGCAAGGCCATCTTTACATGTGTTTCAGTGCTTGTAAGCTTGTATAAATCCATCGCCTTCTGGTCTTTTTTGCAGTTTAAGACGCCGTCACCGACAAAGGCAATATCGGCCGTAACTATATCGCCGTCATTCAGATAAACTTCAACGCTCTGGCTCGCAATTGCATGTGTAAGCGCAAGCTTGGGATTTTCACTCTTGTACGGCGGTCTCTGAACAATAAATCCGAGTTTAGTAGTTGCCATTATTATTCACCTCCTATATGAAGGACCCTGTCGGCATCAAAAGCGCTTGCAAGGTACCAGTCCATACTGTGTCTTTTAAAACCTTCTATTGTATGCTCTTTATGATATCCACGGGCTTCAGCGCAAGCCTCACATGCCGTTACAGTAAGACCTTTTTGCATAAGCTCCTGCAGCGGCTTTTCAAGATGAGAATAATCTTTAAATGCGCGCTGACCTTTAAGTGAGAGCATGGTTGCATTGCCTGAAACCCATAAATCAACCTTATGCCCCTTTTCCAGTGCCGTTCCCGCAAGCTTTACGGCAAAATCAAGGCTCATTGATCCGACGAGAGAAGAAAAACAGCCAATTGTAAATTTTCCCATGATCTATCCTCCTATAACCAAGCGGTTTTATCGTATTCGTTAAAAATCAGGTCGACTATATCGCCGTAAGTGACGAGCTTAACATTGTCGGCTACGTCCGAGTTGCCGAGACCCCTTGTATCAAGGTCATCCAGCAGCACATAATGATTTGCGGATTTCTTCAACAGGGATGAAGAATTTCCATTTTCCTTGACGGTTGCGTGATAAACGCCATTTTGTACAAAAATGATGCCGAGTTTTTCGGGGTTTAACCGTTCAAGAGTGTCCACGTTAACCCTGTAATCACTGACAAAAACAGCTAATTTCATACGTTCCTCCTGAAGTGGAATTTTGGCAGATAAAAAGATTTATAATTCTATCGATTAGGCTGGTTTTTGTCAAGACGGAATGAGATTATTAAATTTCTTTATTGAGGTCCTTAAAGTTTTCTTGTCCAGAATGTTTCAACAAGACCTACCTTCCAGGAATCATTTTCTTTTATAAGTTTCAAATTAGCAGGATTTTTTGACTTTTTATGTGTGATTATTATTTCTGCGTTCAGGCCGCTTAGAAAACCGATTTCCCAGTTACTCTCTTCAAGGATGATAGCTGGATGAAATGATTCGAGAAAGGCGTCCCAGTAATTATTAAACATGGCCCCCCGGTCGTCAAAATTTTTTATTACGTCTTCCTTTCTTGTACTGCCGCCCATTTTATGATATGTCTTATAAACATCGTTTATAATTGTTCTCCGGGACTTTTCCGATAACAGCGCCCATGCGTTATTATAATCCCGAGTTTGCAGAGACAAAAAAAATTTTTCAGCCGTTTCAAGTACCGATTCTATCTGTACGTTTTTATCTTCAGCAAATATTTCATCAGCATTGCATACGGCCACGCCAAGTAAAACCGGAATGATCAATGATAATAATTTGTGCATAAAGACTATAAAAAAAGGGCTGCGTAACAGCCCTTTTCAGATTAATATGGCGGTATCTTTTTATTCTTAGTGATGATGAGTGGTCGTTGTCGTTCCTCCGTCGTCTCCTCCGGTGGCGGCTACTACGAGAGCAATAACACCGGCTGTGGCGGCGGCTCCGACAGCGACTGTCCCTGCTGTAATTCCTGCGCCTACGGCCAAGCCTGCGGTAGTGCCGGCCTCTGTTGCAGCTATCGCTGATGCGACTTCCGCGTATCCGGCTGCATCAAGGGCCGATACAAGACTTGCCTTTTCAGCTACTACGTATCCGAGAATATTGCCTGCTTCATCTGCTACAGGCAAGGCCACCTGTGTGCCTGTGAGGGCCGGAGATGCCGCTCCCTCCACATAAGTTCCTCCTGCATTTGCCGCTATTTCCCTTGCTGCGGTTTCTGAAGGTATTCTCTGTGTCTGAGCAGAAGCCTGCGGTATCAAAACAATATTGAACACAAGCAACGACATTGCAATAAATAACGCGGTAATTTTCTTCATGTTTCCTCCTTAATTAAATTTTAAGATTAATTATTAATATAGCATTTCATCATCTTTGTCAAGGAAAATTTTTGTATTTCTGCCTATGAAGTCAAACAAATTACGGTAATGCTCTATGTCTTGCCCTGTGTCCCTTGTCCAGGGAGATAAAAAGTAACTGTACGTTGTTCGCGAATCCGTGCCTTTAAATAACCTTATTGGGATGATAACGGCAATCCCTTTGTCATGGTAATCTCTGTTGAAATCGTCTTCAAAGACTGAAGTGTCCGTATAAGTATACCATGTGCGAAGCACAACGCCGTTTATAAACTTCGACACTGTAAATCTGACGCCGTTGTCGCCGGCAAGAAAACGGCCGGCCTTAACGTCAAGCGCCAACTCCTGTTCTGGTATGTTGAGGCGCATATTTATGAATGCTGTTGTATAGACGTCTTTGACGTCGTCGGTTTTCAATTTAACAGGGTTGTCCGGCTCACGTTTTTTTACAGCGCTCCCGCTCAGGCCAAGAAGGATTCTGCCGTCAAGCACCGGCATCGCAACTTCCATATCTACACCGGCATACTGGGCTTCGAGAATCCCTCCTGACACCTTTGCCAATATCCCCGGATAAACCTGTCCTGTCTGATTCAGCATCAACCTCTCAAGCACAATGTTTTCCTTTTTGTACTCAACGATGTCAGTCCTGACAGGGATAGAGAGGGGCTCGTTTGTAGTTGTAATATTATTGAGAGGAAATGCAGCGAGTCCGGTAACAAAGGATGCTCCTTGCCAGGGGTAATAACTGACCCAGCCAGAAGCGCCAAGCCTGTACCTGAAGAAACCGGAAGGGTCGTTTAAAAACGTTTCAAGGGAGGGCTTCCATCCGTAATTAAATGATTTTCTGAACGCGGTCTCCATGTCCGGGATGTCCCTGACAGCCGTTTTAAAATCCGACATACGGAGGAATTCATCAAATGTCATTTTCTCCGCATAAAAATCGAGGAGATCTATCGTTGCAGTGGTGAATTCGACTACGGGGATTTCATTTTCCGTGAGAATTACATGTATTCTTTTTACATTCTCGGGATTGATTCCGGCTATTAATTCAAGCACAATGCCGATGGCCCTGGTGCTATAAAAATACTTATCGTTCTGCGCCTTCACCCACAACTCTTCATTAATAATCGCAACGCCTATGCCGCTGAAGCCGGAATTATGCAAGGCCCTTATCATTCTTTCATGGATCGGGTCCAGAGCGTCGGCAGTTTTTCCCTGATAAACCTGTTCATATATCGGGAGCAGAGGCTTTCCGATATCGAATGTCGTTGAGAAATTAACGCCGAATTTCTCGCCCCTCTGATAACTCAGATCAATTTCCGACCATTTTGTTGGTTTAAATCTGATGCCGACATTGTATTTGGAAGAAACCGGCCCGCTGAAATATTTCCCCTGTGCGGGGTCATTTGTCTGCTCATGATATTTTATCGGGCTGTATTCGACCATAAGGGCGTATTTCTCGGACGGAGCAAACTGTATCCCCCAGAAAAACTGTGAATCATTCAACCATTCTCGCGGGCTGGTTACGATCTCCAATTCAAAACCGTCGGTTTGCCCGGCAAGAGGGCTCTTCCCAAACCTTCCGTTGCCGAAACCGAGCGTAAAATCGAACGGGTAGATCTGCTTGCTCGCCACGATATATTGAGAGGGATATATCCTGCTGCCGTGAGAATCCATCAACCCGAGCGCTATGGCAGGCATATACTTGCCTTCCGGAAGGAACCTGTATTTAAAATCTACGGCTTTGTCCTTGTAATCGCCATAACCTTCCGTTAAAGCGGGCACATCTGATATTTCCGTTATCCTGCCATCTATCTCAAGACCTTTCAGTGGACTGACCGAGCTGTAATAATATCTGTAAGGCGATACCTGTCCTATCCCAAGACGGTAAGTATTTTCCCTTAATACTCTGGCCGTTGGTATCTCCATAAGGCCGCTGCCACCCCTGTTGGAAGGTCGAATGAAAGGACCATCGTCTGCAAATGACGGAAAAGCGCCGAATGTGAATATGGAGGGAAGTACAATAAGGGCCAGAATAAAAGGAGGGACATTGAATTTGCGCATTACAATTTCCCGCTTTTATCAATAAGCCACAATGAGGACCCCTGCCGTCACTGCGATCTGGTAAAGAATCTGCGTCAGGTCTTTCGTATTTCTCAGCCAGGCAACGCGTTCCAGTTTCTCAGGCACCACGATGGTGTCTCCGGGATCTATCCCTTTGTTCTCTTCAGTGTAAGACTCTATCTCCCATCTGGATTGTGAGTTGTTCCAGTTTAAAAAACCGTTGGACATTTTCCTGGCTGTGCCGTCCACTTTTAAAACATAGACGTTCCCCTCGTCTGCATATTTCGCATATCCGCCCGCCATATCTATATAATCTTTATAATCAAGTTTCCCGGAGTAAACAAAACTGCTGCGGGACGTTACGGCGCCTGCAACATTAACAACATTGTTTCGCATTGGGATGGCAAGACTGTCTCCTTCTTCGAGCTCAATGTCGTATTCAGTGTTTTTCAATAGTCTGAGATGTGCAAGCTTTATCGACATCCTGCCGGTTGCAGACAACCTTTTCAGGGATTCAATAAACAGCCTTTTTTGCTCGCTCGCGGCTTTTATTGCAGTTACTTCTTCGGCACTCAATGAAGATGAAATATCCATCGACCCGGAAGCTATCAGTTCCCTTTCAAGCCTCTCCACCATTTCCGCAAGACTTTTCTGCTGAAGCTCTTTGACGCTGTTTCTTGTAAATACAGCACCTTTCAGGTAGGCCCGGTCGGCAAATCCCCCTGCCCGCTCAATGAGAGAAGATAGCCGTTCTCTTTTTTTAATCGTATACGTGCCCGGGAATTTTACCTCTCCGGACACGGTAACCGTCCTGTAGAGTTTCCAGTCCGGCACGGCACGGACAAAAAGGTAATCATTTACCGCCATCTGAATATTATGTTGAGGGTCTCCCTCCATGGCTTTAAAGACATCGACAGGCATTTGCACTGTAAGAGGCCCCGAAGGTGTGACCGTCACCCTGGTAAGCTCGGCTTCATTCGAAGCGAAGTAAAGGAGCCCGCCCGAAAGAGCTATTACATCCCGGACAGCAGTCATCCCGGGGGTTATCCCGTAATTGCCCGGGTTTGCGACCGCACCGGCAAGGGTGGCGGTATTTTCCGTATCCGTTACGCTGAATATTTTTACAAGATCACCGTCATTGAGAACAAAATTCTTGTCGGGTTTTTTATCGAGGTCAAATAAATCCCCCTCAAAAATGGTCCTGAACTGATGATCGGACACTCTCTGCACCTGAATGCGGCCCTTAAAAGCAACACTCGTCAAACCTCCGGCCATATGGATGAGATCAAGAAGCCTTGTCTCTCCCCTTAATTCATAAATGGCAGGGGTGTTCACATTGCCGGCTATGCCAGCGAGCGGCCCGACCGGCGGGATGTATATTACATCTTCAGGCATCAGCCTGACATCTTTTGACTTGTCGCCTTTCAGAAGAAAATCATACATATCAAAATGGACAACTGTCCTGCCTTCTCTTTTCAACTGGATATCACGCATCGTACCTGTCTTGCCCGGTCCGCCCGCGGCAAAAAAGGCATTGACAAGGGTAGAAAGCGATGAGACCGTATATGCGCCGGGATGCTCGGCATTTCCCACAGTATAAATCAGCATTGTTCTGAGAGACCCCATGCTCACATTCATCTCAAACCCGGTATAATACTTTGAAAGCTCGTTTCGCAGGACGTCCTTTAGTTCGCTGAAGGTGAGACCGGTGACGCCGATTGCGCCGATCTTGGGCAAACTGATCTTGCCGTCCCTGTCTACCGCAACGTTCCAGTTCCCCTCTATTTTCCCCCATACTGATATCCTGATTTCGTCTCCGGGACCTATTACATAATCAGGTCCTACGGGCACATTTGTTGAAGGCGCGAATGATGTGGATGTCCCCGTGAAAAGGTCATAGCCGAACTGCCTGATGTTCGTGGATATCTCGGACATGGACTGCCCGGAAATAAACTGTTCAAAAGCGGACACGGTTTTTTCAGACGGTTTTGGCTGAACAACAGACGCCTGCGGGGCAGCCTGCCCGGTTTTCCCCCGGACTTCTTCATGGACCGCAGGAGGTATTTGAGAAGGCAACTGCTGTATAACCGGCGATATGGCTTCCGGAGACACAGGTGCGGTCTTCACCTGCTGGGCGAAGACCGCATTGATAAAAAAGATCGCAGGTAAAAGCAGTGAAATCAGAAAAGGGAGAAATGATGTTTTTTTCATAATTGGTCCTTAGATAAGAAATTATGGTTCATTGTCTTGAGTCCATTCCAATACAAGGTTTATAAAAATAAAAGCATCCTATTGTAAAAAGGAAACATCTTTAATGCAACCTTGCTGAAATGGAGTTCTTATTTCCTGGCGGCGCTCAGTTTGATTATCCTGAGATTCTCTATGAAAACACCGACAAATGACATGAGAATACAAAGGACCAGAAACATCACCCACGAGTTGAGGGTGTAAAGCGCAAAAGCAAGCAAAGACAGCAGCGCCGAGAAGAGCCAGTAAGTCTTGACCACGCGTCCGGGGGCGATTCCCGACCTGATCATAAGGTGATGCATGTGTGTCTTATCGGCCAGAAAGGGATGTTTATTTCTCCAGATTCTCAGCATCATTACCCGTATGGTATCGAAAATGGGGATCCCCAGAATGATCACCGGCACCATCGGATCAACAGTGCCATTGCCCTGAGTAAGCATTATTGCATGGACCGCAAGAGAAAAACCGAGGAAGAGGCTTCCCGAATCACCCATGAATATCTTTGCCCTGGGATAGTTATATCTGAAAAGTCCGAGCGTACCGCCAAGGTTTATAACGCTGAGATAAAAAACGGTTTCATTCCCGTTTACGAGAGCAAATGCAGCGAAGGTTGCGAATGCTATGGAAGAAATGCCGCATGCCAGGCCATTCAGCCCGTCGATCAAATTGATAGCGTTTACCACCCCGAATACCGCCACGTATGTAAATGGAATACCGAAAATGCCGAGGTATATCTCTCCGAGACCGAACAGATCTCCCAGGCTTTTTACCCATATACCGGCGCCGAAAATAATAATTGAGGTGGCAACAAGCGAAAACCCCAGTTTTAATTTCCAGTGGGCCGTCCTGATATCATCAATGATCCCGAGTATTAACATTAATATGGACGAAATAATATATGACCAGATCGTTTTGTCAAAAGGACTTATAAAACATGAAACCAGGAGGATGCCGGACGCAATTGCAATGCCACCGAATTTGGGCGTCGGATGTGTATGGATATGCCTTTTCCCCGGCAGGGCCACTGCGCCGCTGCTGTATGCAATCTCCGTTACGAGCGGAACAAGCGCATATGAAATCACAAATGCAAATATAAAAAGTCCGTAAACAGGGATTGCGACATCGTTTGTAAGAGCTACCGAACCCGTTATAAAACTTAAAGCCTGCATTCTGACCCCCCTTTCTATATTCCTTATACCCTGGCGAGCATTATATCATATTGCAAGCAGGCTCGTGCAATTAATTTTACTTAATTCGTTATTGACCTCTCTATCTGCAAGTACTAAAATACTTCCTGAAGAATTTTGGGGCAGACAGCAATTTTCCATTTTTCCATAACTATGGACTCTTAACTCTCGACTCGCTACTTTTGTAGCTGAGACGGCGGAGCAGTAGGGAAAATAGCTAACAAAGTTGCAGTGTTGTGTTGACCTTGTTTCCCAGTAGTTACTACAATATCTTATTATTTAGTAATGTATTGAAAATAATAATCTAAATTACAGGAAGATACCACCATGTCAATTCAGGAACTAATTGTAAAAGAACTGCAACAGCATGACGTTATTTTATTTGCGTTTCTTTTTGGTTCTTATGCGGAAGACCGCGCTACCGGTATAAGCGATATAGATGTGGGGATTTATACAAATAAGGCTGTAAGTTTGACGGATATCGGATTGATGACCGCACACCTTGAAAAGATTTCCCGGAAGAAGACGGATTTATTGATTTTAAACTCCCTGTATAAAACAAAACCGGTCCTGGCCTTTGAAGTAATTGCAAAGGGCAGATTAATCTTTTGCAGAGACCATGAAACACTGACTGAGTTCAAAAAAAATGTGTTCCTGTATTTTATTGATACCAAACCATTACGAGACATGATAGACAGATCGTTCAGGAAAAGGCTGCAAAGCGGGCATTTCGGAGAAAGAAATTATGCTTGAACGGCTGAAATTGCTTGAAGGGAATATAAATGAGCTTGTGGCTTTAAGAAAGAAATATACTTTGGAAGATGTGCAGGCTGAAGGGTCAGTATAAGAAAGCAAGGGCGGGGATCATCACAAACTATACCGGCATCGATGCCCCATATGAAGAGCCGGAGAAGCCGGAATTGATAATTAATACGGAAAAGATTAAGCTTGAAAGCTCCGTTCAGCGGGTCCTTGGGCTTCTCGTGAAGAAAAATTTCATCGTATGCACTACCGAACTGTAGTTCTGTGGCTCTGAGGTGCTGACTTCTTTTTTTTCCCTTGTGACTGAGAGGGCGGAGCAGTGCCGGAAAATCTGCAGAATCGGTCAGCTAAGCAAGATTTAAGAGCGGTATCTCCCATTGATAAACAATTTTGGTATGTTAAAATAACTGAGAGGAGATTAGCGATGGTCAATCAGAAAATCATTTCAAATATTTTGAAGCCTCTCGTAATATCAGGAGTTTATAAGGATGAAACGGTGGCTTTAAAAGGTATTGTTGCAGATTATATGCAACGGAGAATAGAAACATACGTATCTGTCATAAAAAAAATGGAGTCTAAATATGGTAAAGATTTTGTTGCTGTAAGTAAAAAGATCAAAAAAAAGGCAACAATAGAAGTTGAAGACGACTGGATGGAATGGAAGGCTGCAATAGTAATGAGTCAGGCATGGCATCAAGCATTAAAAAAACTCCTCAATAATGCTGCATAAATTTGATATTTATAAAATAATTGCAGCCCTCAGGAAAATTTCCATAGTATCAAATGTTGAGATATTACTTATTGATGAAATCGAACATCGTGGATTCTATAAACTGCGGGGTACTCTTGTTCCTTCCAAATTCAAGCTTGACATAAAATATATCAGCACAGAAAAAGATATCTTGTATTCATACCAGCTATATACAGACGAAGCGGTTGCGAGATGGGATAACGAACCTCATTATCCCGGTTTTAATAACTATCCACATCATTTACATTATAAAGAAAATATTGGAGCATCCGTACTTTCTGGAAATCCGATACATGATGTTAATAAGATATGCTCATTCGTTAAAGAAATAATAGGAAACATTTGAAATTTGTAAGCGATTTTTGCTGACCAGCTTGCAGGCTTGCTCGCGAAGGGCAGATCAAATGCATAACTGCAAGCCAGACCCTAAAATTTCAGAGAGAGACCCGAAAGGGCGGGGATCATCACAAACTATACCGGCATCGATGCCCCATATGAAGAGCCGGAGAAGCCGGATTTGATAATTGATACGGAAAAATCGGATGTCATAGACTCAGTGAAGGGAATAATTGAATTTCTGAATAAAAGAAATTTTTTCCGTTATAACTCCGAGTCCCTTGAAAAGAGCCAATGGGGATGACCGGCTTATTAATGAACTGTTTGATCAGGGATTCGCGTCTATGTGCTCGACGGTGATAATGTCCGGCATGGTATTAACAGCAATCTCGGTTTCAGCCGCGATGACAGAAGAGAGAACCTGAGGCGGATTGCGGAACTTGCCGCTTTCATATCGCCTTACAGAGAAGGCAGAGAGTATATCAGGGGGGTGCTGACTTCTTTTTTTCCCCTTGTGACTGAGAGGGCGGAGCAGTGCCGGCGAGAATGAAGAAAATTCTTAATCAAAAAAAATTTCGTCTATCTTATTCTGTTGCAATTTCTTGATAACTAAATGAAAAAAATAGGATTCTTATATATAGCGTTCGGAATTAAATATATCAAAGAGGCAATTTTTTCTGCGAAGAGTCTCCGGAAATTTCATCCCGACGCATCTATCACAATTATTACTGACCGTCAGATTGATTCTGATTTGTTTAGCAAAGAAGTCATTAAACCCTCAAATAAGTCCTATGTGGATAAGATTAAATATATGCGGGAATCTCCATATGAAAAAACAATGTTTTTGGATACTGATACATATATTTGCGATAAAATTGGGTCTGTTTTTGGATTGCTGAAATATTTTGATGTTTGTATGGCCACCGAAATCGGCAGACCCCTTTTTAAAGATTTGCCTGAGGGGTTTGAAGATCATAAGGAATTTAACACCGGGGTCATTCTTTTTAACAATAACTCAAAAGTCCAGAAACTTTTTGAACTATGGGAAAAAACTTTTGAGACGCGCAAACATTTAGATAGTCATGACCAGCCCAGTATGGCTATAGCACTTGCATATTCCGACGTCAAGTTTGGCGTCCTGCCTAACGAATATAATGTGAGAGCAATATATCCTGAAGTTTTGTCGAGAGAGGTTACAATAATTCATGCCAGACTTCGGGATTATCAAAAGACACTTAAAAAACTTAATAAGAATTCTGATATGGCACGCAACTGGCTTCCTGCGAGCATGGAATGTATCCCAATATATGGAAATGCATTAACAAAGCTATGGCTGGGTATTAAATCAGTGTTGTCTCCGGCAGTTAATAAGGTAAGAAGCAAATTGGGTTTGCAAGGGGATCTGATTTTGCCCGGGAAAGGAAGATTTGAGGAATAAGTTATGACACTTAATGGTTTAAAGTACAGATTATATCTCTTAAAACAAATTTTATTTGGAAAGAATCTTCCTGTGCCGAAAGACGAACCTAACATTATCAATGGTTATTTCAATACTACTCCTGAATGGCTGCAATTCAATGCCCACGCAAACATATTCAGGTTACTTGATGATATTCATGTAGCAGAAGATTACAGGGCTGAAGCAGAAGAGCTGAAGTCGTTAACACGTTGTGACAAAGATCAAAACAGGAATATCTCTGAAATAGATGTGAATCATCTGCTATACAATCTGGTCAGACACATCAAACCAAAGAAGATCCTGGAAATAGGAGTATATGCGGGTACGGCCTCATGCCACATGTCGGCGGCGCAACATAAGTATATGAAAACTGCCGATATGTCACTTGTTGACATCAATCGTGAAAACCTGGAACAGACACGGAATAATCTGACTAAATTTAATCTAATGAAGGAAGTAAAATTTTTTGAAGGCGACAGTGAGGAATTGGCAGCATCAGGGAAAATCGAGGTTTGTGATTTTATTTTTTTGGACGCAGACCATACATTAAAAGGGGTCATGCGTGATGTAACATCATATTGGGGACTGTTAGCTGAAAACGGTATTCTGGCGTTCCATGACAGTATCACATGGAACGGGGTGCGGACAGTTGTTAACCGGATCGCAAAATCTGAAAATCCGACATTTACATTTGCATCTTCCTTAGGCTGCGGAGTATCTATCGTGCTGAAGAAATCGAACAGTCCATTCCAGGACTGAAAAGAAATTAATAAAGACAATATGCGATTTACAGCTAATATGAAAAATGATCTTTTATTTACATACGCTAATTGGGGAGATGTCAGATCTGCAGATTTCGTTAATCTAATAAGTGAATTAGGTAAATTGGGCGCGCTTGCCGGACAGCATACGTCAAAGGACGGCGCAGGAAGATTGCAGCATTTTACACTGAAACTATGGGAAACCCCGTTTATAGCGATACAAGTACAAAATATACGTTCAGCCGGCTTGCGTATTCTTGATATCGGTTCAGGCCTGAGCCCGCTGCCTGCTCATCTCCAGTCGCTTGGGCACAGCGTCACCGCCGTCGATAATAATGCTTGGAATCTATGGGAGAAGGGCGCGGGATGGATGAAATCCATATACCGGACCGGAGCGGAATATGTTGAACTTTCGAATCTTCGCGACATCACCCGGTTTGACAAACACAGTTTCGACGTGATTACTTCATGCAGTGTAATAGAGCATTTTGATGAGGAGACATTCAGGATATTCCGTGAAGTATTGAAACATGCGGCAAACCCCGAAGGCCAGATAATATTAACTTATGATTTTGATATAGCAATATGGGGAGCGGTTTCAAAAGACAGGGACATGCTGGATATAATAAAAGCTGGCAGGCTAATGGAAAATCTCTTTGGTGAGGGGCCGGTCTCCCAACAGCTCATCGCTAAAACCATGAAACTGCAAAACAGAATAAAACTGGCGTACCCTCTGTTTCTTGCATCAAGAAGTCATCTTTTCAAGCTGTACAGAAAATTAAAGAAGACGGGCCCGATGTTCAACAATCTCGGCACCAGCTTACGTGAAGTAACATCTTCGATAGGCATTTCCTGCCCTATTTCCTGCTTGATAAAATAAAACTTCCTGCATTAACTGCAATATAAGAATGTCCAATATAGAGAAGAACGTTACCAGCGGGTTCCTGTGGATAAACCTTTCGCGTTATGTCAGTACATTTATCAATTTTGCAGGCGGTATTTATCTGGCGCGACAGATTGACCCTGTATATTTCGGGCAGCAGGGGCTTGCATTTGCTTACTTATCCATTATATTTGTCCTGGGGCAGTTTGGCCAGGAATATGACATTATAAGGAGCAGCGAGGACGAAGTAGAAAAAGTGGCTGGAACGCATATGTCAATACGTATCGGCCTAATAGCATTAGTCGGTTTGAGTCTTCTGGTTATTTATTTGTTCAGGGTCCCTCTTGGCCTTGACAATGTGTATATTTATCTGTTCGCGCTTTACTTATCACAAAGTCCGTCGGAGATAATCAGCATTTACGGCTTAATAATGAGCAGGGAAATGCTTTTTAAAAGGTTGGCCTTTATTGACCTGACGTCTTCCGTGATTTCAATGACTACTGCATGTATCCTGGCTTATTACGACGTGAAAGTTTGGGCGCTCGTGTGGTTGCTGATGGCCCAACATATTTCCACGATGATATTGAATTTTATTTTATGTCCCAGAAGATTTTGTCCAAAATTTGATAAGAAAACAGCATTGAAATCTTTCCACTACGGCAAACATGTTTTCCTGTATAGATTGTTTTCTCGCTCATATGCAAAATTGGATGATGTGGCCGTTGGCTCTCTTGTCAATCAAACAGCTCTGGGGTTTTATCAGCGTGCATATGGCCTTTCAGGCTACCTGCAACAGCTATTATTTGCCGGGATAACTGCTGTGACAGGACCGTACTTTGGAAAGATATCGGCTGACAGTGAGGGCCTTGGGAAGAAATTTCAGTTCGTTGGCAATCTTATTGTCCGTGTCGCGATAAGTGGATATTGCGCGATAGCCATTGTCCTTCCTGAATTAATCGAAATATTGTACGGTAAAAAATGGCTGCCTACAGTGCCCTTATTCAGGTTATTGCTCCCTTTTGCAATAGTTCAGAGCATCAGTATGTATCTCGTAAACACACAGCTTGTCAGAGGGGAATCCTCTGCTGTCTCTCGTTCAAGTTTTGCTGCACTGATTGTCCTGCTGATATTTATGTTTCCTCTTCTGCACTTTTACAAAGCGGCCGGTGTCGCCATTGCTGTTGACATTAGCGCTATTGTAAGCATGGCGTTGTTGCTGTGGTACATGCGCGCTATAATGGACTTCAGCATAAGAAAGCTCTTCGCGGCGCCACTGATTGCTGCGTCAGCAGGTATTATTTGCTGGTTGTTCCTGTCTTCCTATTTTATCGTGTCCGGTAATCTGATAATGAAACTGGTAACAAACCTGTCGATATTTGGTATATCCTATTTGGCCATCCTGATTTTAGTGGACTACGCTTACTTAAGGGACGTTTGTTACCTGTTCAAGAATAGGCTGCTAACATAAACATAAATGAAAATTTTTCTGGCGGTTGCTCAATGTCTCATGGTGGACTAATGTAAGCATGAAACGTGCGTTGGAGAAGTCAGGGCATCAGCAGGGGAATTTAATTGCTGGAAATGACAAACGATTATAAAAAAAACAGGATCGCAATTATGCTGCTTATCTTGATAGTGGCGCTTGGTTTCTTTTTCAGGGTTATTTATGTATTAAATCATTTTTCACAGGATGATGAAGCGATTCACTTATTAAACCGTCTGGATGAATATCAGAAGATGGAATATTTTATTAATATAGGGCATGTCAATGAAAGGCCGCTGAATGATAGTTCGAAATATATAAAGCTGTTTCCAAACAGTCCATATTCTTATGAATTCATAATTACCCCTGAAATGATAAATGGCAATCCTGTCTTATATTCTTTGAAGACAGCATACCAGATGACATATGCGCCTTTTTACAGCTTTATGGCCGGTTTTATTATCAACGACAACGCCCCCTATGAGAAAAGATTAATGCAATTGAGATTCCCCAATTTAATTTTCTCTGTTCTATCGCTTATTTTGTTTGCGCTTCTGATGTATAGGTTGGATGCAGGCTTAATATCGGGGCTGACGCCGGCATCATTGCTGAGCGTTGCAATTATGCCGAATGTCTATGCTTCACAGGGCATCCCATATGGTTTTTTAATATTTCTCATAATACTCCAGTTATTATTTATCCAGCATATTGAATCCCGTGGAAATATTAATTTGAGGGAAGCTGTTCTTGCAGGTTTATTGTCAGTCGTAACCGGTTATTCCCACTGGATGATGTTTTTGCCTAACGTAATGTTTTACCTCTCTCTGCTTGCAATCTTGATTTTTAACAAGAAAATCAATAAGGAGAAAATCATTCAATTGGTCATATCATTTACGTCCTACATGGTTATCATGATGCCCGGGATTTTCCTGTTTGTCCTGAAAAGAGCTGGAGAGGCAGCTAACAGAAAAGATTTTTACCCTATTGAAATTAATACGGATTTGCCGTTCAATCTGACTAACCGTCTTTTTTTAATAATTAAATCGAATTTAAGCATCTTGCCTGAAGAATATTTATTGAATACAATATTAATATACGTCCTTATTGGGATTATTTTGGTTGGCGTTATGGGTATGTTTTTTCGTGGGTGTGCAAAAACAAAATTTACATTGTTTTATTCAATCGGTGTCATCAGTCTGTATTGCGTTGCAAGTTTTATGAAATTGGTGCCTTTGACGCCGACACGCCATACGATATTTTTTATTCCCCTGTTGCTTTATATGATAAGTAGCGGAATCGGCCATATGAAATATGTATGGGGAAATCATCGACAGAAGCTGGAATATGGTGTGTATTTTATTACAGCAGTGATAATTTTAACCGCCTTGGTCAACTTTCCTGATAGTTACAGAGACAGAACGAAAAAGATTAATAATATTACGATTCAGGCAATAGAAGATATGGCTGTAAAATATAAAGCTCAATGCGTGGTTGTTTTAAACTCGACAGAAGCGTTCCTTGCACTCAGAGAAAAAATAAAAATACCTGTCAGATTTTATTCTCCCCCCAATGATTATGGGGATTTGGAGGAGTTCGATTCGTTATTGTTTGTAAGCACCACAAAAAAATTAGCCTCTGACAACAAAGATTTTCTATCTTTAGTAAAAAGTCTGGATTCAAATTTTATAATTTCCCGGGAAATTGCTGATGAAGGAATATCAATGGACGTAGTCTCGGAGTTTAATCTTACGCATGTATTCAATCACTTTTATGTATCTTTTGTTCATCGCTTATAAATTGCTTCAGATTGTTTCTGGCATCATTCCCGGGGAAGCGGGAATCAAGACGCCATCTCCTCGGCCTCTACTAAGAAAAAGCAAGGCAGCATGAAACGATGTTGAACAGGCAGATTATTAAACACAATATCAGGGCGCTGCTGGCTACACGGCATGGTATGTTTTTCCTGCTGGTTCTGATGATAAAGGTGATCGCAGCTGTTCTTGTCAAACCGGAACTGAATACCCAATGGTTTATTCCTTTCATAAAAAGTTTTGTTAATTCAGGTTATCAGAATCCGTGGGACACCTTTTTGTCTGCAAACGGCTCTGTTAAAGCATTTCCTTACGGAACAGGCATGTTGCTGATCTTTGCGGGGCCTTTTAGTTTGAAAGCCCTGGTTGCGGGCGTTTCGTCAGATGTTATAAGCAGGATGGATGTCTTCCTTTTCAAACTTCCTCTCATCGCAGCTGACATAGGGATTCTTTATGTGCTTGTCCGGATATTACAGCTCGACGCGTGGAAATCCATATTCATTTACTGGTGTTCTCCCGTTGTTTTTTATATAATCTACGTCCACGGCCAGCTCGACGTTATTCCAATGATGCTTATGTTCGCATCAATCGTAACGCTGATTAATAACAGATACTTGCCCTCCGCGCTAATTCTGGGATTTGGTCTGGCCAGCAAAGAGAATCTTTTTTTTGCCGTTCCTTTTTTTCTTGTTTACATCTTCAGAAAAGAGAATGACTGGATAAAGGCCGGAGTCTATTTATTAATAGCGGCCGCAGCCTATGGCTTATTGATCGGCGTTGTGTTTTTTTCACATGGTTACCAGTTAATGGTTCTCGGAGCAGAAGAACGCACATGGGTCATGTTGAGCAAAATAACTGTCGGGAATTTCCAAATTTATCTGGTTCCTCTTGCTGTTGCCTTTCTCTATCTGAAATTCAGCCGTTACAATAAGGTCAATAACGAAATTTTAATAATGTATATCGGCATTGGATTTACCATCCTCCTGCTGTTGATCCCTTCCAGCGCGCCCGGATGGTATATGTGGCTTGTCCCGTTTATCTGTTATTATTTCCTGAGCATGCGCAGGTCTCACAACTTCTTGCTTTTTCTATTTTCAGGACTGTTTTTCTCTTTCTTTCTTCTGAAAGTTCCTTATCCCTTGAATATGATAGACCCGAATCTCAAGAGCGTTTTTCAAAATCTTACGGATGGCCTCCTTTCCGATTCGCAGATGAAAATATTGATCGATCTCAATTTTACCTTTTTGCAGGGGACCATCGCTTATATCGCATTCAACATGTATGTGCACGGCGTTAGAAGCAACAGGATATATAAAGAAAGAAAGACCCCTATAATAATGGGCATAAGCGGCAACAGCGGGGCAGGGAAAGATACCCTCTGTAATTCGTTGAAGGGCCTTCTAGGCAATGATAATATCCTTCAGGCGGACGGGGACGACCATCACAGATGGGAGCGGGGGCATCACATGTGGAAGGCATACACTCATTTACACCCGAAGGCGAACGATCTGTTTCTTCAGTTCGACAATACCAGGTCTCTTAAAAGCGGAATGAGCGTTTCACGGAGGTTCTATAATCATGAAACCGGGACTTTTACAGAGCCCCAACCGGTAAGAGCCAGCAAGTATATCTTTATAAGCGGACTGCATTCATTTTATCTCCGGAATATGCGGGAACTCATCGACATAAAAATCTTTCTTGATACCGAGGAGCAGTTAAGAAATCTTTGGAAGCTCAAGCGTGACTCCGAACAGAGGGGACATTCCAAAGAAAGGGTACTGGAAAGCATAAAGGCAAGGGAAGAAGATGGATCAAAATACATCGAACCGCAGAAAGAATTTGCAGACCTGCTCATCTGTTATGAGCCGTGCCGCCCTCCCGACGGCTATGGAATCAGTAATACAATTGAGCTGAAAGTGAGTTTTTGCCTCGACAACAGCATCAATCTTGAAGGCCTGGCAGTCGGACTGGGAGCGCTTCCGTCTTTAAAAGTCATCCACAGCTACGACGACATGAACAGGCAGTCCCTTTCGGTGCAAGGTGAAATATTTCCCAAGCAGTTGAGGGAAATCGCCTTACAGACGATACCGAATCTCGATGAAATAATCATACCTCAGGCCCGATTTGAAGAAGGCCTGAAAGGCATCGTCCAGATCATGGTCCTTTGCATGATTAGCCACGTTAAAACATACGACAAGCTATGATGAAGGAATTAAAGCTCCCTGAGGCCATCCTGCTTGACATGGATAATTCAATATACGAATACAGGCCTTGCCACGAAGCGGCACTGGCGAAAGTAGAGTCAATTTTGAAAGAAGCTGTTTGTATGGAGCCCGCGGTCTTCCGCGAGAAATACATGGACGCCCGCAAACAGATCCATTCCAGACTCAGGAATACCGCTTCATCACATAACAGGCTTCTTTATTTCCAGCGTCTCCTGGAACTGGGAGGGCATGGGATGAAAATAGGCCTTGCCTCCCGTCTTTATGAAATTTACTGGGAAACATTCATGAACAATATAAGAATATTTGAAGGCGTGTTCAATTTTCTGGAACATGCGAGGATGATGAATATCCCTGTCGTCCTCGTAACTGATTTGACAGCGGACATACAGTTCAGGAAGATCACGAGGCTGGGACTGGAGAATGCGGTTGATGCTGTTGTGACTTCAGAAGAAGCCGGGGCTGAGAAACCCTCAAGGGAAATTTTTGAGCTGGCACTTAAAAAAACCGGCTGTGCTGGAAAGATGATATGGATGATCGGCGACAGCCTGACAAAAGATATAGCCGGCGGAAAGGCGATAGGCGCGGTCACGTTTCTGAGAGTGCAGGACGGAGAATCTCCGTGCCTTTCCGGTATAAATCCGGACATAGTATTTAAATCATTTCATGAGCTGACCTGTATCCTTGCCGGATGTGAAGCGCGCAGCCTTACATGTCGGCAACCATTGAAAGAGGGTTTGCCATGAAGAAAGACATGAATGAACTCATTCGCATGTCCAGGTTTTATGGCGAGAACACCGACATGATACAGGCAGGCGGAGGCAACACCTCATTTAAGGCCGGTGACGTCATGTGTGTGAAGGCATCGGGAAAAAACCTGAAGGAAGTTCAAAGCGAAGAAGATTTTGTGACAGTTGATTTGGTCGGGATAGGGTCTATATTGGCGGATAACACGCTGTCCGGGTTGGACGACAATGAAAGAGATGTAATTATAAGTACAAAGCTTCTTGCCGCAAGGACTGAAGCCACTGTCAATCGCCCATCGATAGAGACTTTTCTGCACGCACTTATTGACAGAAAGTTCGTGGTGCACACTCACCCGGTATATGTTAATGCCATGACATGTTCTGCAGACGGACATGAGATTGCTTTAAAGCTTTTCAGCAGATCGGATTATGTATGGATACCATACAAGAAACCGGGATATCCGGTAGCGTGTGTCCTCGATGAAGCGATATCAGGGCATTACACGGAGTTCGGGACCAGGCCGGTCCTTGTATTCATGCAGAATCACGGCCTCATCGCGGCAGGAGACAGTTTTGAGGAGATAAACGGCCTGACTGAAAAAACGATCAGTCCGATAAGGGAATATTTCAGCGGGTATGATGCGCCGGATAAGGATGCTGAAATAAATACTGTGAACGGGAAAATAATGACCGTCCTTGAAAAGGCTTTAAACGAGCGTTTGCCCGGTGCAGGGTCCGATCTGAAATGGAGCCGATGTCCCTACGTAACTATGCTTTCCAAAGGCAATCTGAAAAACATAGCCTTAAGCGGGGCATTTTCTCCTGATCATATCGTGTACTGTGGGGAAGAGCCCTTGCTGCTTGGCGCTGAAGATTCTTTAAAGGCAGTGTCCGGCAAGGTCTCGGATTTCACTGAAAGACTGGGGTATGGACCGAGATACTTCATTGTGTCCGGGGAAGGGGTTATCATCCTCGGCAGCAATGAAAGGGAGATTGCCGCAAGGGAGGAAATATTGCGGACACATATAAAGACGCTTATGCTTGTGCTTCGCAAAAGCCGTCCCGTTTTTCTTGGCGGGGATGAATGCAGATATCTTGCGCACTGGGAGTCCGAGAAATTCAGGCAGAAGCTGCTGAAAAAAGCCGGCAGCGATGAGGCAAGGAGATAACTAATTGAAGATCGTCATTCCAATGTCGGGGACCGGGCAGCGTTTTCTGAAAGCGGGATACAAAGACATAAAACCGCTTATACCCGTTGACGGCAAACCGGTTATCGAACATGTCATCGGAATGTTTCCAGGGGAAAAGGATTTTATATTCATCTGCAATAAAGAACATATTGAAACAACAAACATAACGGATGTCCTGCAGCGGATAACGCCTTCCGGCACAATTGTTCCGATAGCTCCGCATAAACTGGGGCCGGTGCATGCTGTCCTTCAGGCAGCAGAATTGATTTGCGATGACGGGCCTGTTCTGGTCAACTACTGTGATTTTTCGGCCTGGTGGGACTATCATGATTTCAAGGCAGCAGTCGCGCGCAATCAATGTGACGGTTGCGTGCCTGCTTATACGGGGTTCCATCCGCATCTTCTTGCGGGCGGCTTTTATGCGGGAATGAATGTTGACGCTCAAAACAATATGATTGAGATCAGGGAGAAGTATTCTTTTACGGAAAATAAAATGGATTCATTTCATTCCTCGGGAAGTTACTATTTCAGGAAAGGGGCTTTCGTAAAAAAATATTTCCGGATGCTCATGGACAAGGACATAAATATCAACGGGGAATATTATGTGAGCATGGTCTATCAGCTCATGAAAGAAGATGATCTTAATATTTATGTTTATAATCTGGAGCATTTTCTGCAATGGGGGACGCCTGAAGACCTCGAAGAATATGTCTACTGGTCCGAGTATTTCAGAGAAAAACAGAGGGCGGGGATTTTGATATGACCAACCTGATACCGATGGCCGGAGCAGGCGCGAGATTTTCCGCCGAAGGATATCAAGACCCTAAGCCGCTTATTGAGGTGTCCGGCAAGCCGATGATAATACAGGCCTGCAATTCACTCCCCCCGGCAGACCGCTGGATTTTTGTATGCCGGAAGGAACATATAGAAAACTATCATATCGACAGCGTTCTGAAGAGATCGATCACCGGCAGCGAAATCATTACGGTTGATTATCTGACGGATGGGCAGGCAAGCACCTGTCTGCTTGCTGAACACCTTCTGGACAGGAAGGGACCGCTCCTTATAGGCCCGTGCGACAACGGCATGACATGGAATAGGGGAATGTATGATTCGCTGATGATGAATCCTGAAGTTGATGCTTTAATATGGACGTTCAGAAACAACGTGACCGTTAAAAGGAATCCGAAGATGTACGGATGGGTGGCTGTCGATAAGGACAACAATGCGTTGAAGGTCTCATGCAAGATACCCATAAGCGACAACCCGGTCAAAGACCACGCGATTGTCGGGACTTTTTATTTCCGGAAGGCGGGATATTTTATCGATGGTGCGAAAAGGATGATCGACAAGGACCGCAGGATCAACAATGAGTTCTACGTCGATGAGGCAATGAACGAACTCATTGAAGCCGGGATGAAAGTGAAGGTCTTTGAAATCGATAAATACATCTGCTGGGGCACTCCCAATGATCTGAGAGTTTATCAGTACTGGGAGAGCTATTTCAGGAAATTGCTCGTTCATGGTCAATTATGAATTTAAACTGTTAAAGGGGGGGAATTGCATGGGTGTAGATTCGATACTTGGGAAGATGTATTTTTTGCAGAACATGGTGATAGACGTTCTTTCAAGTGTCCATCCTTCGATTGAACATAATATCACGAAGATACAGGCGTTAAAGAAGGCATTTTTCCATTGTTCACTTGAGAAACTTGAAGGGGATTATATGGAATACGGCGTGTTTGAGGGCACCTCTTTCATTTCAGCCTTTATGAACGATTACAGGATCAACAAGTCCCGCACCAACCGGAAATATATAGGATTTGATTCTTTTGAGGGGTTTAAATTCAGTGAAGATATCGATAAACATCCTTTTTTCAGGGAAGGAGATTTCAAGAGCAGTTATGACTTCGTGCAGAAGCGCGTGAGTAAAAAACTGAAAGACCGCGCTGAATTCCGTCTGATAAAAGGCTACCTCGAAGATACGCTGAAAGATAAGACCCCCATGGATTTCGGGGTTGAAAAGATCGCGGTATCATTGATCGACTGCGACCTGCATGTCCCGGCGAGGATGGCCCTGAACTTCATGAAGGGTTCCCTGCAGGAAGGCTCGATAATCATCCTTGATGATTATTTTGCGTATAAAGGGAGCATGGAAAAAGGAGTAGCAGGCGCCTTTGAGCTTTTCAAGGACGCGAACAGACACATTGAGTTCAGAAGGATGTTTGACTACGGGTACGGCGGTGCCGGTTTCATCGTATCAAAGATACATAAATAAATTATTGTTGTTGAATATATGCTTGAAACGAAACTTTCCGTAATCGTGCCCTGCTACAATGAAGAAAAAAACATCCCTCTTATGCTGGACCGTTTCGGAAAGGTCATAAAACGGAAAGATATCGAAGTGATTTTGGTAAATAACGGGTCCATGGACAATTCGCAGCATGTTATGGAATCCCTGCTGCCCGGTCATCCTTTTGCGCGTATATGCAAAGTGGAAAAAAACCAGGGCTACGGGTTCGGGATACTCTCCGGCCTTCGTTCGGCAAAGAGTGAATATCTTGCGTGGACGCATGCCGACATGCAGACGGACCCGAGTGACGTCGTCAGGGCGCTGGAGATTGTCGAATCATCCGCTGGTCCGCGTAACATGTATGTAAAAGGCAGAAGGCAGGGGCGTCCTCCTGCGGATGTTTTTTTTACCTGGGGGATGGGGGTGTTTGAGTCTGTGTGTCTCGGTGTTTCACTAAGTGACATTAATGCACAACCAAATGTTTTCCATCGTTCTTTTTATGAATTATGGAAAGACCCCCCCTATGACTTTTCTCTTGATTTGTATGCTTTTTATATGGCGCGAAAGAATGGCTTTAAAGTAATACGTTTTCCGGTTTTATTCCCTAATCGGATTCACGGTCACTCCCACTGGAATTTTGGATTGAAATCAAAATGGAAGTTCATCAAGAGGACCCTCGATTTCAGCATTAAATTAAAAAAGAGACTGAAATAGATGCAGGTAATTGTCCATAGAAGAAATACGATCGACGAATTAAGGTCAACGCCTGCCAGGTATGGAGTGGAGGTGGATATCAGGAGCTATGGTGATCATTTAATAGTTCACCATAATCCGTTCACTGATGCTGTTGATTTTGAGGAATGGATCAAGTTTTATGACCATAAGATATTGATACTGAATATTAAGGAAGAAGGAATAGAAGAGCATGTAAAAGATATTATGATATCCCATGGAATTAAAGATTTCTTTTTCCTGGACCTGTCATTTCCGTTCTTGGTGAAGATGGTAAATTCCGGTGAGAAACGGGTCGCGCTTCGGTTTTCTGAATATGAATCAATAGAAACAGTGCTTACATTTGCACACAAAGCCGACTGGGTATGGATTGATACATTCTCAAGGCTTCCGCTTGACCCGCAATCATATGCACTTCTTAGGAAGCATGATTTTAAGTTGTGTCTGGTGTGCCCCGAGCGGTGGAACAGACCTGATGACATAAGGAGATATAAAGACTATCTTTCAGATAAGCAAATGTATCTGGATGCAGTAATGGCTACGCCGGAATTTGTTGATTTATGGGAGTCAAATTAACCAAGTTAAGTTTGTACCAAACCCGGGGCGGATTGCTTAAAAGGGAGATTAAAGGTTAGATGAGCAAAAATCAGTACGTACAATATGGCTGTGGAATGTCTGCGCATAGAGGCTGGAGAAATTTTGACGCTTCGCCAACATTACGGTTTGAACGCTTGCCAATAATAGGGAATGTGTATACTAAAAACAAATCACGTTTCCCGGAAAATGTTGAATACGGGGACATCGTTAAAGGGCTTCCGATTACCTACAACTCATGCAGGGCGGTTTATTGTTCACATGTTCTTGAGCATCTATCGCTGGAAGATTTTAGAAAAGCATTGCAGAACACGCATCGAATACTGGAAAAAGGCGGGATATTTCGTATTGTTTTACCCGATTTAGAACATTCGGTAAAGAAATATTTAAAGGACCCATCTCATGAGGCGGCAATAACATTTATGAAAGAAACCTATCTTGGATACGAAAAAAGAAATCGTGGCCTGAAAGGATTTATTTTTTCATGGCTTGGCAATAGTCAGCATCTTTGGATGTGGGACCATAAATCCATTGAGCATGAACTCGGTGAAGCAGGTTTTCTTGAAATAAGAAGAGCAAACTATGGGGACTCATCAGAGCCAACGTTTATGGAAGTTGAAGATAAAGAAAGATGGGACAATTGTCTGGGAATGGAATGCAGGAAATAATGTATAAGAAGTCTGAAGCATACAGACGTGGAAACTGTCCGGCATGAATGTCCTTATAATTGGTGTCCTCGACGTCCCTTGGTCGACCAATGTAAGCATGAAACAGACGTTCGAAAAAATGGGCCATTCCGTCGAAGAGTTTAATTACAGGACGGTTGAAGCGAAATACAGGAAGGCCTGCTTTCTGACAAACACGCTTCCTGACAGGTGGCTGGACAAGGCATTAAGTCTCCTGAGGAGTGGCAGGCTGTCTTTCAGCAGTACATTATATTACAGGCGCAGTGGGCGTAGAGAGATGAATCAATTATTGCTTGATACAGTGAAAAGGAAATCTTTTGACCTCGTGCTTTTCAGCAAAACAGATACGGTGGATTATACTGTCCTGACAGAAGTAAATAAATATGCGCCGACCTGGTACTTTTTCATGGACGCAATGGATCAGGCGCTTCGCATCAATGCTGTGGCATACGCGTTGCGGACATCATTTGCCAGTGCAACTTTTTCGGACGTAACTAATTATTTCAGAGAAGCAGGAGCAAATGCTCACTGGATTACCCAGGGAGTCGATACCGAGTTTTTTAGACCCAAAGAAGTACCGAAAATCTATGATGTTGTATTTGCGGGAACAAAGACCACAGGCCGCTTGCGTCATATTAATGCCCTCAGAAATGCCGGTATTTCCGTGATATGTTTTGGAGAAGGATGGGAGAATAAACCTGTTTATCAGGATGAGCTTGTAGATATATACCGGAAAAGCCGCATTGTCCTTAACTTCTGCCGTCCCGGAACAGGTTTTTCAATTCGGGTATTTCAGGTCATGGGGACAGGGGCTTTTATGCTGAGTGAATATTGCCCGGACCTTGAACGATTTTTTAAAAAGGAGGAGCATCTGGACTGGTTTAAGGATGAAAAAGAGCTGACGGAAATAATAAAGGATTATCTTGCCGATGAAGAGGCGGTCAGGAGAATCGCGAAAAGCGGTTGCGCGCATGTCCACAGAAATTACTCTTGGGAATCCGTCATGCGGAAGATTATCGACATTTCAGAAGATGAGCGGTCTTCAGTATAGAATAAAGAACAGACCGAATAACAGAACAGAAGATGGTTTGTTGCGGAAGGCACCCTTAATTGCCTTCTGCACGCTGTACCCATTAAAAAAAGATGAAGACATTAGATAACTTAGGCCGAAGGCTACAGTCATAATACACAATACAAGAGATGCTCTTCCATTCAGCGCTTGAAAAATTTTGGGGAACTTCCGAATACTTGTTCTTGATAATTATTAAAGATAAGACCAGCATCGTAAATAAAACAAACGGAGAAGACAACAATATATCCCTCAAAAAATTATCATGAAAACTGTTATTTCAAACAAATATGTTATATCTGGAACCTTTGGAGATGCTTTTATTGCATTTTGTAAGTTATATAAATTAAGAGGAGAAGGTTTTAACGACAATATCAAGCTAATACATTTAAGCGCTCACCCTGAAGTACGTCCCTTTATTAATAAGCTTTTTAATTTATTAGATAATGTAGTGATAGAAGAATTTATATTTGTTAAATCAGGTAAAGAAGTTGAAGAGTTTATCAATCACAGTAAATTGCCTTCGATAAATTCTTTAGCAATTAATAATAAATCTGTAGTTACTGATGAAATAAGAGATCCTGAATATTTAACAATGGAACCTTATCCCAATATTAATATAGAACCAAGAGTAGTTAACAATAATTTCAAAATAGGAATACAACTGCATAGCGGCAAGAAAGGGAGTAATTTTAAAGGTTTTTCTTTGTCTTGGTTAGAAGAATTATTAAATTTAACCAACAAAAATAATTGTGAAATATATCTTTTAGGTACTGGGGCCGGTTATTCTATTAACAAAATCAACTCATTATGTAACAGTCTTAATATTAGTAATTTAATTGGGAAAACAGATTATGAAGATTGGTTATCATATATAATGTCAATGAATTTTTTTATAACAGGTGAGGGATTTTCAGCTTTTTTTGCAATGTCACAAAAAGTAAAATCATTAATATTTTATTCAGATTATCAGATAATTGGACGTATTCATCCATTATGGAAAAAAGAAAATATTATCTTAAGTGCTGGCTGGGAAACTTTTGAAGAAAAGATTAAGAACAAATTTTGCAGACATTTTCTTAATCGCAATCAATTATTAAGACCTTTGAAACCATCTCAGGTATGGTCATTAATTTATACTTATTATCTATCTGAGTAGCTTGATTAATAAAACCAAAATACATTTTTATGGGAGATACAATCTTGCGGATTTAAGCAGTGTATTTAATATCCTGAAAGATATAAATGAGTATGAGACAACTTATGATTTTTATAAAGACAGAAAATCTTTTCCTTATTACTCCTTACCTGATTCAGTTAATTTTATTTTAAGTGAAAACAATGGTCCTGATTATTGTAGAGGGAAGAATATTGATATCAGCCATGGTTACGGTCCTGTTGTAGGATTTAGCAAAGATAAAAACTCATGTAATAATTTAATTAATAATTTTTTTTCAATTTGTGTTTATGGTAAATTCCAAAAAGATATTTTACTTGATATCGGATATCCAGAGGAAAAAATAATCATTTTTGGTATGCCGTATTCGATTGATCTGCTAAAAAAAACCGATGTTGATGATAGAAATAAATTTCTTTTATCAAAAGGATTAAATCCTGAAAATAAAACATTATTATATGCACCAACCTGGAACCAGTGGTTTCCTAATAATATTACTGAAAAAGTATTGTTTAAATTTTTTAATATAAAAGAAACTACACGTCACTTTTTTGAATTATGGTGGCAAGATGGGAAAGAATACATCCGTGTTGAAAAACTATGTAAGTTTTGTATGGAAAACGGCATAAATTTTATTGTTAGAATGCATGAAAGACAACGTTATGATAAAGATTGGTTGGAAGTGTATTCTAATATTTTTGATAAATACAATGTAACGCGACACTATATGGATGATGATATCAACAGTTTACAGTATCTCAAATATTCTGATGTTTTGTTGGGAGATATATCTACTATTAATACATATTATTATGTAATGAATAAGCCGGTTGTTCATCTTAATAGAGGAAAACCATTTAATCATAAACTAAAAACAATTATATCATCAATGGATATCAAAGATAGACCAGGGTATATAGTTGATGACTTTGAAGAAATGCTTGAAGCGATAAAGGATTCATTTCAACATCCGGACAGATTTGAAAAACAGAGAACCTTAACCGTAAAGAAGTATATAGATTTCACTGGTGATGAATGTATTGATGTGATAAAAAAAGAATTTAAAAGAATTTTTCAACTGAAATAACAAAAAAAATATTTGTATTATAAATATATGTTTCTGAATAGAATGATTAATATAACAAAAAACATTATTATCAAAACAACTAAACCAAATATTTCAAAAAATAAATTTCTTGAATTAATTGATTCTATACATAATTATCAACCAATACCGGAAATTTTGTTCAAAGATAAAGAGACAATTAAGTACCTGAATTGGCGAAATTGTCAAACATCGAGAAATTGCTACGATAGAAATAAATTAATTAATTTTCAGGACAAAAGAGTATTAGATATTGGATGTAATACAGGCTTTTATGCTTGGGTCAACAACAATAAATTTAAATCGTATGTTGGGATAGATTATGATAAAAAATGTATAGAAATAACAAAATTGATATTAAAAAAGACATATTTTCAAAATATTGATTTTATATCTAATGATATTGTTGATTATTTTGATAAGATAAAAATAGATTATGATATTTGTCTTTTCTTTTCAATATATCATCATATGATGTATGAATTGGGTATTGATAAATCAAGAGAAATAGTTAATCATATCAGTAAAAAATGTAAAGTAATGTATTTTGATATGGGACAAAAAAATGAATCTACTAATTATGATAGAAAGCAATGGTATGATTTATTGCCTGATAATATCTCACCAGAGACTTACATCAAAGAAGAGATAATCAATAATACTATGTATAATAATGCAGAAATAGTAGGAAAAACACAAATAGGCAATTCTGAGAGATTATTATTTAAATTTTCCAAGTAAATTAGAAAATTCTTAGCATCTACTTTCAAGTAGCATTACATCTTCTGTTTTTTACTAAAAACGAGTTTTGAGGAGCATCTTTTATTGGTATTCATTTGTTAAATAAGATCTTAATCTCTATTAAACATAATGCGATAAATATATTAACCTTTGAAATAAAGAAGAGGTAATAAATGAATAATTACGAGGAAATAACTTATGATAATACACTCATGGCAATAATTATTAGAGACAATTTTACATGCACTCAAACCAAATTCTTTAGCGTTCCCGAGTTTTCCCAGCAAGTGGGATATATAGTTTATAATAGAGGCGGTGTTATCAAAGCTCATTTTCATAAAGAAGTCAAAAGAAGCATTGTTTTTACCCAGGAAGTTTTGTTTATTAGAAAGGGAAAATTAATTATTAATTTCTATACGGCAGACAAGAAGGTTATAACTTCGCGAGAATTATTAAAAGGTGACGTAGTATTCTTATGCCGAGGCGGCCATGGATTCGAAATGATTGAAGATACGGAGATATTAGAGGTGAAGCAAGGACCTTACTCCGGAGTTGACGATGATAAAGAAAAATTTGAAGGAGTTGAAAATGATACCGGTAAATGAGCCTGCCATAGGGGAAAAAGAAATTGAATATGTAGTGGATTGCTTAAAGACGGGTTGGATTTCTTCAACGGGTAAGTATATTGAAGAATTTGAAAAAAAGTGCGCTGATTATTGTGGTATGCAGTATGGTATTGCTGTTTCAAATGGAACAGTCGCTTTAGAAACAGCAATAAAGAGTCTTGGATTGACACCTGAAGATGAAATTATCTTGCCAACTTTTACTATTATTTCATGTGCCTTGGCTATTATTAATAACAAGTGTAAGCCTGTACTTGTTGATTCAGAGCCAAGAACCTGGACAATTGATGTAAATAAAATTGAAAAAAAAATAACATCAAAAACTAAAGCAATAATGCCGGTGCATATATATGGACATCCATGTGATATGGACAAGATATGGGACATTGCAAAAAAATATGGATTAGTAATTATTGAAGATGCTGCTGAAGCACATGGCGCTGAATATAAAGGGGAAAAGTGTGGCGGATTAGGCGAAATAAGTTGCTTTAGCTTTTATGCAAATAAAATTATTACAACCGGTGAAGGCGGGATGGTTCTTACTAATAATGAAGAATATGCTCAAAAAGCAAGATCATTAAGAAATTTATGTTTTAGAGAGGATAGAAGATTTTATCATACAGAACTCGGCAGTAATTTTAGGCTGACTAACGTGCAAGCAGCTATTGGACTGGCACAGATCGAAAAAATAGATAAACTTATTGAGAAAAAAAGATGGATGGGCAGTAAATACAATGAGTATTTAAATGATATTTCCGGTATTACACTTCCAGTCGAGGAAGCATGGGCTAAGAATGTTTATTGGATGTATGGGATAGTTTTGGATAATAATAAAGATATTGACGCAACAGAGCTTGCAAGAAGATTAAAGAAAGAAGGAGTTGATACACGGCCTTTTTTCCTTGGCATGCATGAACAGCCTGCTTTTCATCGTATGGGCTTGTTTATTGATGAGCACTTTCCAGTGGCAGAGAATATTTCAAGACAGGGTTTATACCTTCCATCCGGCTTGACAATTACTGAAAAACAAATTCAAGAAGTAAGTAATTTGGTTAGGAGGTGTTTAGCTCATCAATAATATATTGAAAGTATCATTCATTATGCCTCAAGGTGTAACTGATTATTATGGAGAAAGTGCGTTTATGTTAATGCATAAACGCACAAAATTTAAAAGCATAGTAGATGCTTATGATGATTCGGTCGATATAATATTCAACACCTGTTTTTTTGATTATAATCAGTCTAACCTGAATTTAATATTCAAAAAAACATATAAAGATAACAGGCTGATATACGAAAAAAAATATCCTGACAAAATTTATATAAATTATTTTTGGGATATACCTTTTTGGCGCGCAAAGGATAGTACTGTAAAAAGGAAGTATTTTATATTTAAAGAACCCTCTTGGGAAGAACGATATATCGCCTTTTTAAGGTCCGGTAATATATTATTATCTTCTTCAGATCATACTAAAAATCAGGTGGTTGATTTTTACGGCATAGAGTCAAAGGTTTTATATATGTATTTTCCAAATATTGATATTGATCAAATCAAATATGATGGCAAGAAAAAAAATCAAATAATATGCGTTGGACGAATAGAACGATTTAAACGCTCTGACGTTTTAATCAAGGCAATGAGTCTACTTGAAAATCCGCCTGAATTATTGTTGATAGGTAAGGGTTCGGAAAGGGATGCTTGTTTGAAATTAGCAGATAAATTAGGTATTAAAGTCAGATCCCCCGGATGGCTGGATAGAGTATCAACTATTAGAGAAATTAAATCTTCCATTATGTCTGTCAGTCCATCGATCATGGAAGGCAATTGCGGATGGTGCCCATGCGAAGCGGCATGGGCCGGAATTCCGGCCGTCATGGCTGATATCCCTGAAACTCAGGAATTTTTCAAGAATACAGGTCTATATTTTAAGAAAGATGATCCTAAATCATTGGCTGAGCAAATAAGATCAGTATTAAATAAGACCCAGGCCGAAAGAGATGACCTGGCAAGAGAGCAAAAGGAACAAATATCGTTTTATACCGTAGATGAAGGTATTGAACGACTTGAAAGATTTCTTGAAGATGTATCAGAAAAATATTTAAGGTAATTGCACTACAATAATGGAAGTTTATAAATATGATATTGGATGCGGTAAATACCCGGAATCCGGTTACATAGGTGTTGACCCGTTCTTAGGTAATAGTTTTTGGGACTTGAACTCGGTTCACAAGATTGAAGAACTGAGATTTATACATTCTATATATATGCTTAATAATAATTTCAAAAGAAAAGAAGATATGGATTTTCATGAAATAAGAAGAGAATTGCGTAAATATATGTACGGCAATATATCAATTTTTGAATTAAATGAAAGAATATTCGGGAAAGATAATTTTATTAATTACTATACGCAATTGAAAATAAAATTAAAGTATTTAGTTGACAAAATGAGTTGGGGCGGAAAAATTGTTATTGAGCAACCGGTAATAGATAAAATGGTGAAAAGACATCATGGTATTGTAAAGGAGCTTTATAGGATTGTGAGATATAACGTAACTTCTGAAAAAGAGGGGATCACAGCAGAATTTTTCAGAACACATAATTTTATGACTTGCGATAAGGATATCCTGGTTGATTTATTGAAATCTGTTGATATGAAAGATATTTTTGTGAGAGACGGAATATTGGATGGATCTATTCATGTGAAAGAAAATAGTATAGTAGTAAGAGGAACTAAATAAAATATTTTTATAACATACCTGAACGCTTGCGTCTTTTGGCAATAGGGATACTGAATTTTTCCCGTGATAAGTGATAATCAGACGATCTTCCTGCAGAGTTTCCGTAGTAATTAATTGAGTTGCATATGACAGCAAAATAATTTATGTGCGGCATCGTTGGCACCATAGGCTTGCCTGAAGGAGTAAGCCGTGAACTTCTCCCCAAAATGCTTCACCGGATATCTTATCGTGGTCCTGATGACGAGGGATTCTGGTATGGTGATTTCTGCGCTTTCGGACACAGAAGATTAAGCATCCTGGATCTTTCAAAAGATGGCCATCAACCAATGGTCAATAAAATTACCGGGGATATTATCACTTATAATGGTGAAATTTATAATTATATTGAACTACGTAGCGAACTACAGAGCAAAGGAATTCAATTCACGAGCAGAACTGATACGGAAGTTATTTTGTGGGCATATCGAACATGGGGTGAAGAATGTCTGGGCCGCTTTGCAGGGATGTTTGCATTTGCTTTATACGATGCTCAAAGAAAATCGGTCTGGTTAGTAAGAGACCGTTTCGGCATTAAGCCCTTATATTATTCACGGGTAGGCAACGGAGTGTTTTTTTCCTCGGAGATCAAGTCAATTGTATTTGAATCCGGTCTGGCATATGAGGCAAACCCGGTTGCATTAAAGTCTTTTGCCGGCAGGCGAATGCTTGATTTTAGTTGCGAAACTTTTTTTAGAGGGGTTTACCAGATAGAACCCGGCAACCATATACGGGTGGACTGCATGGAAACAGGGCGTGACCTTTTAACACAGCAGAGGTATTATCGTATTGAGGACAAGATAAAACCTGAATATCATTCACATCGGCTCTCCGTTGACACAATTGCCGAATTGCTTAAAGAATCAGTCCGCCTGCATCTTCGTTCGGATGTTCCGGTAGGGACGACACTCTCCGGAGGGCTTGATTCATCGGCAATTACTGTTCTTGCCCATAAGAAGAGTGATAAAAGATTGCACCATATTTTTTCTTCCATTCCCGTGATATCAACGCCTGAGACGGACCTCATACCGGAAGTGATGAAACTGGTAGATGCCCGGCATCACACTGACTCACCTCACGGTGAGAATTTTTTTCAGGATCTGATGCAGCTTGTTTATCACCAGGATGAGCCTTTCGCTGATGGTTCGATGTATGCCCATTTCCGGTTAATGCGATTGTGCCGGGAAAATAACATCCCGGTAATACTTACCGGTCAGGGGGGAGATGAATTGTTTTGCGGTTATTATCATCACCTGTATGTTTTTCTGGGGAGCTTGTTGAAAGCAGGTAATTTCGCATCCTGGTTTAAAATGTCAGGAAAAATGCGGGATTGGTATAATAATTCGTTTAGTGAATTAGCTTTGTTCTCACTTCGTCATGCGTTACCACCGTCTTTTAAAAATTATCTGATCAATATTCGCAGAGATGACGGCGTGCGTATTCTCAGCAAAGATATAAGATCTGCTGAGATCCCTGAAGATACAGCCTATAGCGGGATTGGCTTTTATTATCACGGATACTTAAATGCGTTAATGAGATGGACCCTTTCCGGGTTTCTGCATTATGAGGACAGGAACTCAATGGCCTTTGGCATAGAATCAAGGGTCCCTTTTTTAGATCACAGATTAGTCGAGGCTGTAATCTCTGTGCCGCCTGAAATCCATTTCCAGATGGGGTGTACTAAGAGCTTACTTCGCGAAGCAATGCAAGGGACATTACCGGAGAGTGTACGTATGCAGAGGGTGAAATACGGGTTCCCGTCCATGCTCTCAGACTGGTTGTTGCAGCATTCTGATCTTGTAAAGCAATGGCTTGAGGAATGGATTGACAATGTCCCCGTCCTGAATAAAAAAGAGGTCTTTAAAATGTTTCATAATTTTCTGGCATCGGGGGGTAAAAAATCATTAAACCCTCTCTGGAGGGCCATTGTGATATTGCTTTGGTACCGGATATTTATAACAAAACAAATTTCCACTACGCCGGTATCACTATCATATCAGGCAAAAGAACCTGATTATTCGTAATAATGAAAGAACAATTAAGAGAATTTAATTATCTAAGGACCATCGCGACTATTTCCATTATTGGAATTCATGCCTCTGGGCCATGGAGATATACAGACGCATTAGACAAATATGGCTTTATATGGAATGAAACTATGCGCTATGCTATTCCCCTTTTTTTAATTATCTCAGGTTTTTTATTGTTTAATGGTAACAATAAAGACGGGTTTTCGTATCTTGAATACTACAGGAAAAGATTTTCAAGAATAGTGGTACCTTACATATTATGGACAATATTTTATTTTGTTTATGATAATAAAAATAATTTAATGGAATTATGGGAATTCAAAGTCAGGTCAATCGTTAGATTGATTCGCATGTTGTGTGTGGGTTATGGGCATCTTTATTTTATCGTTATTATTTTACAGATGTACATATTATTCCCTGTTTTAATAAAACTGATAAGAAGGTATCCTAAGGCTGTTTTATCAGCGGCATTCCTAATGACTTTCTACTTGCAAACAGCAGAGTATTTAAATCTTTATCAGATAGAAATATTCTGGATGTTCGATCATAGATTCTATCAAAACATGTTTCCTACCTGGATATTCTATTTTGCGTTTGGCATGTATGCCTCAGCTAATATACCAACAATAACAAAAATAGCATCTAACTATAGAATTGAGTTGTTCATAATCTGGATAACAAGTTTGATTATATTGCTATTAGATAGTGAATTTTCAAGAGCATTTACAACATCAATAAAACCAACTGTATTGCTTTACGCTATAACCAGTTTTCTTTTTTTCTATTCTATCTCAATATCTTTCCATGTGATTACAAACCCAGCCGGCAAATTTGCCGACTGGGTTTCCTCACAATCGTACATTATTTATCTGAGTCATCTGTTTTTCATAAGAGAAATTAGAATGTTGACAAATAACGATAATTGGAATAGTCTTTTGGGAATGACTGCTTTGTTTTTTCTTACTCTCATCAGTTGTCTTTTATTCGCGTACATTATTAGCCTTCGATCTGTTGCTCCTTGGTTGGGAGGAACAAATATCTGGCGTTCTGAAAAACAATCCTGAGCCGCTCTATCTGGATTTCATGCATTTAAATCACAGAGGCATCCAGATTATCGCAAAAAAGATATTTGATGATCTGCTTAATGCAAGCTCCGCGAGCAACTGAGATGGCATAACTTCCAGGATGATTCTTATATGCGCAACATTCGTGTTTTAGTATACATATCTGTGTTCCTCCTATGGATGGAAGGTATTCCTTTTCTTTCCAAATACTCATCCATGACTGTATTTGGGAGAGAGTTATACTGGAATGATATTGTCTTTGGTCTATTATTTTCCTGGTCACTTGCCAATCTGAATATTGTAGTTAAATATCTTAGAAACAACAACCAGTATCAGCAAACAATATTCCTGTTTATGCTGTGGGGAGCAGTACCGCTGTTACACGGGTGGCTTAATGATAACGGAAATCTGTTCTCTGACCTCAGATTGTTTGCATGGGGACTTTTCGGGATTGTTGGGCCCTTGGGGTTTAAATCATTTCAACAGTTTAATAAATTTCTAAAATTTTATTTGTTCCTTCACACGATCCGTCTGTTTTACTTTTTTATCGTCTTAATTACTGCGTTTAATTTGATTGGAAAGTTCATTGACGGACGATTTGATAACATAGCATGTACTATCCTGATCACTGGAATTGCAATCTTTACAAAAACAAAGACACGATATGAAAAATTTCTTTACTACATAGTGCTCCCTGTTTCTCTGTTTATAGTTATAACTGATTATACCCGTACCATATATCTTGAATATCTGATCAGCATCGTTATGTTTATAATTTTTGGGAAGAAGATACGCGGGTTTAAATTAAGACGATTTTATAAATATATTACATATGGTGGAGTTGCTGTTGTCCTGATGATATTGCCGTTATCAGCAGGAATAGTAGAAAAAGTTCAGGAACGATTCGGGTCGATTGCGGAATATCAAATGGATGGGAGTGCAATGGCGCGTATCATAGCATGGGACATAAGCATTGGCAAACTTCAACAAAGTCCATTATTCGGATTCGGATCTGGGGTGGATGTTGGCGTACATTTTCCGGGATTAATACGCCCCATGACTCCTCATAATGCATATGTACAGATTGCCATGTGGGGAGGGATCAGCACGGTATTGGTTTTTTTAATAATACAGGGATTAATTATCAGGCGTGGTATTAAGGAAAGCATTCGCGCATCTAATCCACACGTCGCATTCCTTCTGCTGACCTGCAGTATTATGGCAACAGGATTCTTATTTGCGTCAAATTTTACGCCTACGGGGGGGAATGGCTATTTTCACTTCTGGTATTATGCTACATTGGTACTGATACCCTTAAGACTCAGTAAAATGTCTCAGTAGCTTTAATACAATGAAAATTCTCATAATCTTTTTTTCCGGTATCGGCAATTTTATCCTGTTCACTCCAACCTTGCGGGCTATACGCAACAAATATCCACATGCTGAGATAACTCTGTTAGTGAAGCAAAAAGTTGTTTTAGATATTATTCAGGAAGAAGGTCTTATTGACAATGTTGTTCACTATCCCCAAACAAATTCTCCTATAAAGAACATTCTTGTTCAAACGTCACTAATGCTGACTTTGAGAGCCAAAAACTACGACCTCGTTATTACGAACTTTGACGCGCAGGGATGGAAGCTATCCCTATTAGTTATGATGACCGATGGGAAAATCAATATCGGCTACAAGACCGGCAGGTGGTATGACAAATGTTACGATACCCTGCTTACATATGATAAAAGAGTTCATGAAGTAGACAGGCATTTAAAAATTGCTGATTCACTTGGTGCGGATATTACAGATAACGTCCCGATAATTTCCGTGAAAGATGAGGACAGGGAGTTTGCAAAAACGATTATTTCTCGGGATGGTTCTCCGCTCATTGGAATGCATCCCGGCTCAAGTGAATATCTATGGAGAAAAAGATGGATGTCTGAAAGATTTGCCGCGCTTGCAGACCGTCTCTCGGAGAGATACGGAGCGAAGATACTTATTCTGGGCGGGAAGGATGAGGTTAAGCTTTCAGAAAAAATATCAATTCTTATGCACACTGCAAAACCACTTATCCTGGCAGGTAAGACGACCATCGGACAGGTTGCCGCACTGATTGAACAATGTACCTTATTTATAAGCAATGACAGCGGACTTATGCACGTTGCTGCGGCGGTTAGGACCCCGGTAGTTGCCATCTTCGGTCCTACTGATCCGGTAAAAAACTCACCTTGCGGTGTTGGCCATACAATAGTAAGAAGCGGCATCCCGTGCAGTCCCTGCTTAACTTACGACAAGGATGGATGCAAGAGCCCGGAGTGCCTTGAAGCTGTCACGGTTGAGGGTGTGGTAGGTGTCGTTGAAAATAAATTAATGTCTTTGGGGTTTGTAAATAAATGAACGAAAAAGAGCTTTATGAAAGGCAGTATGGGGAAAAGAAAATAAGCAGTGTCAATTCCTTCCCCCTGCTGCGAATGGTTTTGAAAAGATTTGATCTGCACAGGGAGGACCTTGCAATAAGTCTTCTTGATGGTGGTGAAAAGATGTTGGATGTTGGCTGTGGGAACGGTTCTCTTGTGTTTAAGGCAAGGGGCAAGTTTAAGGAAGTATTCGGAATAGATATTTCGCCGTCAAGGATTGAAGAGGCAAAGATCAATGCAGTGAGGCAGTTCAGAAATCTTGATGGCATGTCTTTTTCATCCTGTAATATCAATGAAAAGATAGATTTTCCGGATAACATGTTTGACGCCGCAACAAGTATTGCGGTTATCGAACATGTCTTTGATCCTTATTTTGTCATCGGGGAAATACGCCGAGTTTTGAGACCCGGAGGAATATTTATAGGAGAGGTTCCCAATATTGCTTATATAAGACAAAGGATTCATCTTCTTTGCGGAAAATTGCCGGTTACCTCATCCCCTTATAACTGGAAAGAGATAGGTTGGGACGGAGGGCATCTACATTATTTCACAAAAAAGACTTTTTGCAGATTGATTGAGGAATCTGGTTTCCGGATATTAGAAGTCAGCGGTAGCGGATTGTTGGCACAGTTCAGAAACTTTTATCCTTCTTTACTAACCGGCGATATTTGTGTGAAAGCACAGAAGTGTTAGAGAATAAAAAAATAGTTGTTCTACACAACATAATCGCACCCTACAAGACATTATTATTTAATGCGTTATATGATATCTTCCCTGATCTGAAAGTGCTGTATATTTCAAAAACTGAAAACAGGAGAGAATGGGATATAAAAACTGACGAGTTGAAGTTTCCACACGAAATTATGTTTGAGTCTCCGTTGGATGAAGTGCCTGCTGTTTCGTTGTTTAGATATACGTGGACCAGTTTAAATGTGTTGAATCCAGATGTACTTATAATTGACGGGTACATTTATGCATCCTCATGGGCGGGGCTTTTCTGGGCAAAGGTCAATAAAAGAAAGGTAATACTATGGTCATCCTCCAATGAGGACGATCACGATAGAATGTTTTACAAGGAATCGGTAAAAAAGTTCTTTGTTAAGAAATGTGATGCTTATAATGTCTATGGGACAAAGAGCAGAGCATATCTTCAAAAACTTGGCGCAAACAGTAATAAGCTTACCATCGTAGGCAATAATACAGACAATGCATTTTATTACAGTGAGACGATGAAGCTGAGAAATGATAGAGCGGCTTTATGTAAAAAACTTAATGTTCCTGGAAAAAATTTCCTCTATATCGGCAGGTTTTCATCGGAGAAAAATATTTTACATCTTCTCGATGCTTATAGAAGAATAGCGGAGAGAAATAACAAGTGGGGATTGATTTTAGTCGGAAGCGGTCCTCAGAAAAAAGAAATCGAGGATTATACACAGAAGCACAGGATTAAGAATGTTTCCCTGCCTGGCTTTAAACAGAAAATTGATATCCCGGAATATCTTGCTCTAAGTGATGTTTTCATTCTCCCGAGCAGATCAGAACCGTGGGGTATTGTGGTAAATGAAGCGATGGCTGCCGGCTTGCCTGTTTTAGTATCTAAGAAATGTGGTTGCTATCCAGATCTGGTTAAGGATGGTGAGAATGGCTTTGCCTTTGATCCCTTTGATAAAGACGAGTTGTTCAATTTGATGAAGAAAATCGTTGAAGGCAAAACAGATATTGAGGAAATGGGCAGGCGATCACTGGAAATTGTCAGTAACTTTACTCCTGAAAAGGCAGCGGGAATAATATCGGGAACCATCAGATGTGCATTAAATGAAGTATAAGCAGAAATGTTAAAGAAAATTGCCAGGTTTATTTGCTGTCCCGATGATGGTTCAGCTATAACTCTCAAAGATGGATTTTGGGAATGTCTCACCTGTAAAAGAAAGTCCAAAATTCTTGCTGACAATTTTTTAGAAATATTACCCTCTGTTTTCCCTGCGTGGGATTTGAAAGACAATGAGCCCCAAAAATCCGGAGATATGTATCAGCAGGAGTTTAATCGGGAGTTTTCCTGGGAAGCATCAGGTGGGTGGGGTGATCTGAGCTATGCACCTCCGGGAACCAGCGGTTTTTATAAAAGCGAGATGGAGAAAATCCGTGAGCTTCTTAATCCTGCATCCAATGCGATTGCAATCGATGTTTCAGGAGCGGTCGGTAACTATTCCCGGTCTTTGTCCGATAAAGTGGCAACAATGGTTAATTGTGATCTGCACGCACCTTCCATAATAACAGCACATAACCGAAGAGCAGATAATATGGTGTGTATCCGGACTCCTTACCTGAAATTGCCGTTTGTTCAAAATACCTTTGATTATGCAATTTGTACCGACACGCTGATCAGGGGATGGAATCATGAGGTCAAGTTGTTGAAAGAAATCCTGCGAGTATTGAAACCAGGGGGGAAAGCAATAGTTGATTTCCACAACCGGAAGTGGTTTGCTAAAAATAGGGACATCTGCGCATATGCACTCTCTGATGTGAAACGGGTACTTGCGGAAGCAAGTATCGGTCATTATTCTGTTTATCCTTTTGGATATGTCCCCCTCAGGATTGTTCCATCTGAATTCATTTACAGCATATTGGACAATATAGCCGGGATTTTCCTTCCGTGTAAACGTCATATTGTTATATTTACCAAAGTCGACTAATGCCGGGCTTAGAGACCAAGCAGATTATTAAAAGGTATACGGGCAAATTTATAACAGCCTTCAGTCTCAATAAATCAACGAAACTGTCAGTTATTTTAAACTATCATTCCGTCCATCCAACTCATAATTTTGCTACAACGCCAAATGACTTTTTACAGCAAATGGAGTATCTGGTGGCCAACTTTACCATGGTCTCTCTGCCGGACTTTTATAAATTGCGTATTGCAGGCAAATCTCTTCCTGACAGACTGGCAATAATTACTTTCGATGACGGATATGAGGATAACTACACCTATGCATTCCCTGTCTTAAAACAATTCGGGATAAAGGCTACTGTCTTCCTGACAACAGGATTTATTAACGGAGAAGTTGATATCACTGAAAAAGATGGTACGTATCAGGACTTGAAGGCATTAACATGGGAGCAGGTAAGAGAGATGAGGGGAGATGGTATATCATTCGGCGCTCATACTCATACCCATCCGATATTGACGGAAATATCTTTGGACCAAGCTGAAGGAGAAATTTCCCGCTCAAAGAAAATCCTGGAGGAGAAATTAGGGGAACCGGCAGGACTTTTTGCCTACCCTTTTGGCCAGCCAAAAACATTTAATCGCAATATAATAGATCTTCTGAAAAAACATGGTTTTAAATCAGCCTGTTCCACTCTCTGGGGATGCAATAACAGCAATGTGGATATTTTTTCACTGAATAGAATTCGAATAGATGCCTGCGATACATTCCACGACTTCAAGGAAAAAGTTAATGGAAAGTGGGAATTTATAAAATGGATACAGGCGCTGAGAGGGTAAATAATATAGCATGACAAAGAGAAAATCAATACTATGTATTGTACCTCTCCCCCCGCCGGTTACCGGCGCTGCGCTCGCGTCTGAGACTGTGATCAATTTTCTGAAACATCATCATGACGTAACTGTTGTTCCATATCAGAGGGGGAATTTGGTAAGCGGCAAATTTTCTTTAAATCAGTTAATCAAAAGTATTATTATCGGGATAAAATTAAAATTCATAAGGAAAAAGTATGACAGCGTATATCTTGTTAACTCATCATCATTATGGGGAAATAAGCGTGATATTTTTTTCCTGCTGATGATGGGGAAAGATTTAAGGCGGAAAACGGTTTTGCACCGCCACGGCGCAAATTTTGCCAAATATATAAATGAAGCGTCGTTCCCGGTAAGATTTTTAAATAAAAAAATGCTTGGTGAGGTCAAAAACGCCATTGTCCTCGGTGAAACTCTCAGTGATATATTTGACGGATATATTCAGAAAGACAAAATTAAAATTGTTAATAACTTTTACAGCTCTGCTCTGCTCATTCCCGATGGAAGATTCAAAGCAAAATACAACGATATTAATAAAGTATCTATTTTATTTTTAAGTAATTTGATCAAAGAAAAAGGTTACAAATTGCTGCTTGACGTATTCTTGTCTCTTCCCAATGATATCGCGAATAGAGCAGAGATTCATTTTGCAGGCGAGATATTCTCAGCTAAAGAAAAAGCATGTTTTCTGGATAGACTCAGAGGAAGGACCAATATTTTTTATCACGGGCCTGTAACAGGCAAAAAAAAGCAGGAATTATTATGGGATGCCCACATTTTTTGCCTCCCAACGGTTTATAAGTTTGAAGGACAGCCGATTGCCCTGCTTGAGTCATATGTATCGGGATGCATAGCGCTTATAACCCAAAATGGAGGGATAAAAGATATATTTGTCGATAGCAAAAACGGATTGGCTTTGGATGTTTCTTTCAATATAGATCTGCCAAAGGTAATAGAGAGAACGAGAAGAGAACTGGATAAAAAACTAAGAGTACTAATAATGGATATAAATAAATATAAGCATATAGCTGATTTCAATCGGGGAGAGGCTATGAATAAATATACAGAGGTATCATATTGCAGGAATGTTGAGAAGATACTTATTGGCGAGAATGAAGTACAGATGGAGAGTTAAATGAAAGTCTCCATCATCACAGCAGCCTTTAACAATTGTGACACTGTTGAAGATTCCATCCGGAGTGTAATAAACCAGAAATATGAAAATATCGAATATATAGTAGTTGACGGCGGCTCGTCGGACGGCACGGTTGAAATTGTAAAGGAATACCAGGGTAAAATCGCAAAGTGGATAAGTGAAAGCGATAAAGGCATCTATCATGCGCTGAATAAGGGACTGAAAATGTCCACAGGTGACATCATCGGTTTTCTTCATGCTGACGACTTATACGCTAACGACATGGTTATTGATTGGGTAGTTTCCCGTATTGTTAATTGTGATACTGAAGGCTGCTATGGTGACCTCCTGTATGTTAATAAAAAAAACACTGATAAAATAGTCCGATACTGGAAATCCCGTCCTTACAGTGAGGGGTTATTTCAGAACGGATGGATGCCGCCGCATCCGACATTTTTTGTAAGGAAAGAAGTATATGAAAGACATGGCTTCTTCAATACTGATTTTAAAATTGCATCTGATTATGAACTGATGCTGAGATTCATTGAGAAGAACAAAATTTCCACTCATTACATTCCTGAGGTTCTTGTTAAAATGAGGGCGGGCGGGACAAGTAACGGGAGCCTGAAAAATTTGTTCATTAAAAGCTCTGAAGATTACAAGGCCTGGAAGGTGAATAATCTTGATGGCGGGCTCTATACTATTTTGTTGAAAAACCTCTCCAAGCTACCGCAGTTTTTTAAAAGAGGTTAAAGATTGATTAAAGGGTATGAGATAGGGATTATGGGATAGGGAATAAGGGGTAAAAGGCAGGTTAAAAATACAAAAGAAGGAGGGGGCATGCATTGGAAGGAGTTGGAGGTTTTGAAGAAGGCAGATGCTTTACGGAGTCTCGACTTTCATGCATCATATTGCATTATAGTCTTGACTTTTATGCAGTCCTATGCAAAATAGTCTTTATGAAACGTGGTATTGAGGATAACATAAAAAAAGACTTAGCTCAGAAGCTGGTCCTTTTGAGCGGACCCCGCCAGGTTGGCAAGACGACTTTATCCAGAGCGCTTTATCCCGGCAGCTCCGAATATTTCAACATGGACAATGTGGAGCATCGCCTCCTTATTCAAAAACAGGCATGGCGACGTGATTGCGATCTTGTGATATTTGATGAACTTCATAAAGTGCGAAAATGGAAGAACTGGATCAAAGGGATTTATGATACCGAAGGGGTGAGGCCGCGCCTTCTGGTAACCGGATCAGCCCGGCTTGACATCTACCGGAAGGGGGGGGATTCAATGGCTGGCAGATTTTATTCATACAGGCTGCATCCCTTTTCTGTGGCTGAGGTCAAAGAAAAGTATGCGGCTGATGCGGCACTTGAACATATCATGAGGTTTGGAGGATTCCCCGAACCCTTCCTTAAAGGGAGCGAGGAGGAAGCAAAACGCTGGCGTCGTTCTCATGTGGACCGCATCCTACGCGAAGATTTGCTGGATGTTGCGTCAGTCAGGAACCTCAGAAGCATGGAAACGCTGGTAGAGCTGCTGCGCAATTCGGTCGGGAGCACGGTCTCTTATGAATCCCTGTCGCGGGACCTGCAGGTTTCTCCGCATACGGTGAAATTGTGGATCGGCATTCTGGAAAGCCTTTATATCCTTTTCGTAGTAACGCCATATCACCGCAACATCGGCAGGAGCCTGATCAAGCAGCCGAAGATCTATTTTTATGATACAGGTTTTGTAAAAGAAGATGAGGGCGCCCGGTTTGAGAATGCCGTTGCATGCGCTCTGCTGAAGCGGCTCCATTTTTTTGAGGATACGGGAGGGGAGAAGTGCGCTCTTCACTATGTGAGGGACAAGGAAAAAAGGGAAGTGGATTTCCTGACGGTGCGGGATGGGAGACCGGAGCAGCTTATCGAGGCCAAACTGGCGGATACCGGGATTGCCTCCCTGAAGCATTTTTCCGGATATTTTACAAAAAAAACAAAAACGTTTCTTCTTGTAAAGAATTTGAAGAGGGAGTTGTTTCTTGACGGCGTCTATATCAAAAAGGCTGGCAGTTGGTTAGAGGGACTTGAGGCATAGTCATAACAGGCGAAAATATTTTATCTTAAACAAAAGAAAAACTTGTTGAAAAAATCCGGTTACCTAAAAAACAGTTCTTGAAATAATCGACTATCAGAAAGGGACAGCGGAGGTGGTCGAACTAATGAACAGGATTAAAGGAGATTTAGCGATTTCTTTTAAACGACAGGTATCTCTTCAATGTCTTAAATCTTTCCCTGCTTTCTGCGCTTACCGACTGCTGTTTTTCAAGGAATTCCAGAATAAACGCCAGGACCATGGAAAATAAAAAACTTGAGGCGGTAGACGTCAATACCCGCTTTCTTCTCTCCGGGCCGGCCTTTTCCTTCGAGGGATATGCCTTTTCTATCACCTGAATGAGCGCCGGATCTCCCGCTTCTTCTATTCTCGCTGCCTCATATTGCTTCATCATAAGTTCATAAAGCGTTTCGTTGAATTTCAAATCTCTCATCTTTCTGACATAGTCTGTTCCAACCGAAGGCATCCTGCCTGTCGTCATGAGCGAGTCAGGGCTGTTCCCACCTTTTTGTTCAAGTTTTGCCAGTTCAGTTTTTAGTCCCTTTATTGTCTCTGCTATTCTTTGCAGATCAGGATTATTTAAAGTGGAGTAAGATTTCATCACGCTTAATTCCACCTCCCTGGCGGCTATTTCAGCCCTCAGGTTTGCAATGCCTTGAATCACCGCGCCTGCCTGCGCTTCAACTTTGACGACCCCTGTCTTTTCCTGGAATTCTCTCATTGCCTCTTCTGATTTGATAAGGTCTTCTTTTACCTTCTTCAATTGCTCTTCAAAAAAAAGTCTTTTCCGGGATGCCTGGGTGACAGCGATATCTTTGAGAAAAACTTGAAGCGCTTCAACAAAGGCGTTTGCCATATCAGCAGCTTTTACAGGGTCCTTGTCTTTCGTGGAAATCATTAGGATACGGGAGGTCTGCACTCCCAACACTCCTGTTGAATTTTTCGGGAGAACAAAGTCGGTAGTCACGGACGATTTAAGCATGTCGTGCATGTCCTTTTTAGTCACAGCATTTTTGTAATGCTCGATTAATTTAAATCGGTCTATAATCCTGTCTAACACCGGACCGCTATAGAGAAGTTGGGTATAAAGCTGAGGCTCAATACCCGGGCCGGAGAACGAACTTCCACCGGCATATTCGCCTATCATGCGTATCCACATCGGCTCTCTCCCTCCCTGGGGCAAAAGTATGGTTGTCCTTCCCCAATATATTGTGGGAAGGGAAAAAGCATAGATGCTTGTTACTAATGCGACCGACAGCGTTATCCCAAGTATCAGCTTCTTCCTCTTTGCGAGGACTATGAAATAGTCGAGCAGGTGGATCTCTTTATCTTCGTCAGCTTCTTTGTCTAATTCCATATCTCTTTTGGACTTTTCTCCCTAAGACTCATTTACTCTTTATAAGAGGGGCGGTTTTATTATCAGGTTTTGTCAATATTAAAAAAGATTCCAATTCATTGTCAATGTTATGCTGAATTCAGGTCTAAAAAAGTCTTTATACTTCTATAAACACCCCGCTATTATTTCAGAAAAGTAATTAAGGTCTTTAAGATTATTCCGTATTATTTCGTAAACAATGCCGTAGTCAATTTTCCAATACATGTGGACGAGCAGGTTGCGGAAACGGGCTGTTTTCTGCAATCTTTCTGATAAATCTGCAGGAATAATCCCAGCATCCGACAGAATCGCAAAACATTCGGCATATTCTTCAGGAACTTTCTTCAGGCGTTTTGCAGCCACGTGGTAGCATAAGTTCAGAGCTGCTTCTATAGCTACCAATAATCTGTAAGAGGCAATATCCTGTTCATCACTGTCATTCAGAAACGCTTCTTTTGTTTTTATGGCAATCTTTTCAAGGCGGGTTACAGACTCCTCTATTTCCTGACAACGGGTACGTATAAGCTCCGCATTAAGGCTCATGCGGCAAATGCCTCCCTGATGTTTTTATGTATCAAAGGTTTTATATCCAGATACCTCCTTACAATATTTTCTACAAATTGCACGCGTGCATTTTCATCCTGCTCTGATATCAGACGTCCCTGGACCACATGGAATGCAAAAGATACAGGCGCAAAGTTCATAACACGTACATCGGTGCGAATTTTCAATGTGTTGCCAAGCATAAAGGAAAATTCAAGGGCGTAAGAAGAAGCCTCTTCTTTTTTTATACCTGATACATAAACACCAACATCGATGTCGTGTAAAGGGATGTCTTCGTTAAATGAGCCATGGACATATGCGAAAACAACCTCTTTTCGGTTTTCCATGAAGTTGGCAAGATATGCCATGATTTGCTGCTTTTCTTCCCGGGATAAACGATACACTTTCTTTTTTATGTTATCTATGTTCATGGAATATGCTTTGTTCCGGTCCCTGATCCAAAGAAGCAAAAATATTATGAGGTAGAATACATTTAAAAGCAAGCGGGATTTACCAGGCACATATATCCATATATCACTCTATCACAAAGAGCGGTTCTTCGATTGATTCGCTCCGGCATATGGGGCACCTGCCGGGCCTCTTGAGCCTCTCTCTTTTCCTGAATACAAAGCCGCACCTTCTGCATTCTGCGGGTGTGATGTTCAATGAATGTCCGCTGTGGCCGACAGTCATTTGAATGTGCTGCAGGTGTTCGTATACTTCTTTCTCTGATATCCTCACAATTCCCGACAATTCTTTGGCGGAAAGTGTTTTACCCATGAGTGCCGATATTATGTTATGCCGTATCGTCTCTTGCCTGTCCGCAGGCACAAACGGCCCTTTCATTCTCTTTTTCACATTCAGTCCCTCGTCCACTTCTGTCCTGTATCCCCCTGTTTCATCAGCAGCCGCATAAAATCCTTAGTAATCTCTGTCTCCCGATAAATAAGCTCCCTGTGCCTTGAGATAATTTTATTAAGAAGAACCGGACCATATTTATAAATTATATCTTTTATCCCCACAATTTTTAGAAAAATTCCAACTGTCAGACTACTTAACAATTTCAGCTAAAACTGCACTGAAAAGAAAGATCCTTTCAGCAGTTTGCACCATTTTGATGCTGGTAGCCATGCTTGCATTGACCGGATGCGGAGGCAGTGGGGGAGGCAGCGGAAGCAGTAGTGGAAGCGGCGCCATAAGCGGGAGCGGTAATTAAGAAACAACTTACGATGAACAAAGGGGGAAATATGAATAAATTCAAAGCATGCGTTGTCTGTTCCATTCTGATCGCGGCATTAACGTTTGTCACCGTCAATGCTTATGCGGCCTTAACACCGGGAGAAACTTATACAGTCGTCATGTCCAAAGTGAACAGTAACGGGTCTGTTACGGACGTCGGCAGCACCACCGCCCTTGCCGATGCGGACGGAAAGATATCCTTCAGTTTCTCCAGCGTGCCGACCAGTCCCGACACTTTCTTCCTTGTCATTACCGTGAAGGACTCATTGAATGAAGTAGTGCGCAGGTCCTTTGTCCCTGCCCCGCCGGAAAACGGTACAGGCCAGTTAGGGGCCAATGACCTTTCAACAACACAAACCGATATGATACTTGAGACATTGTTCTCAGCCGGCACGGACGATCCGATCGTGGTGGCATACGGACTGATCCTGACAAGAACCCCGGGATTGATCGATTCGGATATCCAAAATATCGCAATACTTGGTAAGCTTGCCATTATGAACGGCTTCGAGACTTCTCTGACAGAAAATGGGGTTTCCGCGTCACAACTTCAGACCTTCAAGGAAAAAATAGTTTACAACCAGCCGAACAAGGACCTCAGCAACTTCACTGCCCTTCTTAAAAGCGCAGTTGACAACCCGGACCAGGCATCGGATGACATGGGTAAGGCCGCGGGAATGATTGCCGATATATTTATAGATGCGGCAATTGCAGCCGACATTGACCTCAGCCTGATTCAGGCGGCACACGATGCAGCAGGCGATGTCGTGGGTACTAATTCTGAAGCCATCGTTGCTTTTGCCGCGATCAGCGACGGCACCAGCAGCGTTATCGACGCTGCAATGAGCAGCTTTTTTATAAGGATCGGCGCGGTAAAAGTCAAAACAAGCTATACAAATGCCCTTAACATACTTGATGCAAGTGATGACCAGATTACCAGTTTTAATACTGCTGTCCAGACACTCGTGACAACAATGGAAGAGCTTGACAAAGACTATTCCCAATATTTCATGAACCCCCTCACCATGACAGACGAAATCAAGACGGCAATGAATAATGCCTACCAGACTGCGTTTCAGACCTTTCAGGGCGCTATAGCTGACAGTGATGCAAATATAGCGCAGATGAGAACGAATATTGTAACAGCCCTGAACGCGGCATATGGATCGAGCATGACCGTGGACGATTTGGCAGACGTCGGCACGTACAGGGACATGGATGAAGCTGAGATAAACTGGCCGATCCCGCAGGTCGTTGCAGTAAATAAAATAGCGTCAATAATTCTGGCAGGGGGAAATCTGGTGTATGACCGCGACGCCGTGGCAACAGATTATCCGGTCCCTGACAACATGGACTGGCTGAATATGGGAAGCGGCACACGCACTGATTATGAAGAGATGGGAATGCCGGCTTCGTTCGCAGCCCTGATGGGAATGCAGGAAGACGTGATGATTGCCGAGCATACAAAGTGGTCGCTTTGGGAGGGAGGAGAACCGACCAGGGAACAGCAGGAGACGGCAAAGCTGGCTTACCATGATAATATGGAGTTGATCACAGAGGGCCTGAGCGGCACCACGGATGGGTCTACTCCAATCAGCGGCGAGGTATTGAAGGCGCTGGTCAAGATGATGGAGCATCCTGAATTGAACTAAGAACCTGAGGAGGGATTCGGGGACCGGCGGGGTTTGCCTTTTCCCGGATTCCTCTTCGAAGAAACTGCTGTAAAAAGAAAGGGGCACGGTATACCGTGCCCCTTTCGCATTTCTGAAATTAAAAATAGAAAAATTACTTTGTAACAGGTGCCGCCGGTGTCTCCGGCTGCTGCGCTTCACCCTGTGCCGGCGCTGCCGGTTTTTCCTGCAAAGGACCTGTGGCATCCGTAACGGGTTTTTCAGCGGCCTTTCCCGCAGGAACGGAAGACATGACAGAGCCTCTCTTTGTGGATATGATTGCGAGGGTAAGGGACGTCAGCATAAAGGCAATTGCCGCAACCGTCGTGATTTTACTCAGCACTGTAGCGGCCCCCCTGCTTCCGAAAAGGGTCTGACTCGAACCGCCGAAGGCCGCTCCCATCTCAGCGCCTTTGCTGCTCTGGATAAGGATTACAAAAATCAGAAAAAGACATACTATTAAATGAAGAATGACTAAAAATGTAAACATATTTTAATTTCCCTTCCCGTGGTTAAATTCCCGATTACCTGGCGCCTGTCACTATTTTTGCAAAACTGTCGGGCTTAAGGCTTGCGCCCCCGACAAGGCCGCCATCAACATCAGGCTCGGACATAAGTGATGCAACATTCTCCGGGGTCACACTGCCTCCATAAAGTATCCTTATGGAATCAGCGCTCTCTTTATTTTTTCTCAGCCAGCCTCTTATGAAAGAATGCGCCTCATTGGCCTGCTCTTTTGTGGCGGTCCTGCCTGTGCCTATGGCCCAGATAGGCTCATATGCAATGGTAATCCCATCGAGGGTCAAATCCTTAAGAGAACCTGAAAGCTGCCCGTCCAATACCCCGAAGGTCCTGTTTTCTTCTCTTTCTTTCAGAGATTCCCCTATGCAGAGGATTACTTCAAGCCCGTTTTTCCGGGCGGTCCCGATCTTTTTATTTACAACTTCATCGGTCTCATGAAAATATTGCCTTCTTTCCGAATGCCCTATGATTACACAGGAACATCCTGACGCAAGGAGCATTGCGGGAGAAATCTCCCCGGTAAATGCGCCTTTCTCCTCGTAAAATACGTTTTGCGCGGCGAGTTTGACGCCGGTGCCCGTGAGGAGTCCCGATGCCGCGCTTAAAGAAGTAAAAGGCGGGGCTATAATTATATCGACGTCAGTGACGTCTTTGACCAACGGGAGGAATGCACGGATAAACTCCTCGGTTTCCCCGATGGTCTTGTTCATCTTCCAGTTTGCGGATATAAGCGGCTTACGCATAGAGAATAATTTAGTTGAATTCAGGAGCTAAAGTCAAGGAGCCCCCGGAGACACTGTCAAGCCGGAATGTCCCGTGGGTCCATTAATGCCCTGCGGCAGGACACTGAAAAGCATGGCGGAGAGGCAGGGATTCGAACCCTGGGTGAGGTTGCCCCCACAACGGTTTTCGAGACCGCCCCATTCAACCGCTCTGGCACCTCTCCATTTTCAGAGTTTAGAGTCAAGAGTTATGAGTTAAGAAACAGTTTATTCTGCTTAACCCAGAACTCATTACTCTACTGAGCGGTCCTTAATTGTACAAAAAACCTCTTCAGAATGTCTGCACACTCCTTTTCAAGTATCCCTGATTTTACATTTACCCTGTGATTGAGCGAATGATCATACGCTAACTGATACCGGCTTGTTACAGCTCCAAACCTTTCATCCCTGCAGCCGTAAACGAGTCTTCCAAGCCGCGCATTTACCATGGCCCCGGCGCACATCACGCACGGTTCTTTGGTTACGTACAGCGTTGCTTCAGTGAGCCGCCAGTTTCCGGTCTTTGCCGCAGCTTCCCGTATAGCGCTTAATTCCGCATGCGCCGTTGGATCATTGGTGGATTCTTTTTTGTTATGTGTCGAGGCAACCACTTCATTATTAATGACGAGCACTGCTCCCACAGGCACTTCGTTTTCGGCCAACGCCTTCTCCGCCTCTTTGAGGGCAAGGCGCATAAAATATTCATCCATCTTTATTTTCCCCGGGGAAGCAGATGGGGCAATACAATTCCCCTCTGTCAAGGTCGCAGATATGGCCGCATCCGTTACAGCAGATGCACTCTCCATCCGGCCTGTTACAAACCTTGCAAACATCATTATCGTTTTCCATTGCAGTAGATAAGTTAACTCAGCGACTTTTCCCAAATCAAGCTGAGTCGTCCCGAACGGGCTCCCTCAAGACCGCATCTGATATGGCCGAAATATTTATAATAATCTCATTTGTTGTGTTAAAATGATGCATTCTTGATGCCGAGGAGATACTGTTTGGGAAAGGCCGCAGCGGTCAGCTTTGAAGGTGACGTCGTCAGGATCGTCCACGCCTCGTTAAAAGGCAGGAGCATCTCTGTTGAAAAAACGGAAACAGTTACCGACGGGGACTTCGATAATTATCTCCGGAGGGAAAAGACCAAAGAATTCATTGTGACGTGTGAATTCAGGGAATCCTACCAGGACGTCATATCCACCCCCGTAGTAAAACAGCAGTACCTTGAGAAAATTGTGGAGTCGGAAATAAGGAAGACCGCAGCTCAGAAGGATTTCTCTTTCATATACACCGTCATAGGAGAGAAGGTCATTGAAAATAAAAAGGTACTGGAGGTCTTCTACTACGCAGTAACCAAAGAAGCGCTTAAAGCTGTTGCGGACAGATTCTACAATAACGGTAAACTTGTGAAGGCGGTATATCCATCCGTATTTTCCGCTGCCGCCCTGTTTGATAATGCAACGACCGGCGAGGCCCAAATGGGACTGTTCGGGGCCGGCAAGGGGCGGACCGTCTTTTTCACAAAAAAGGGCGCGGTCCATTTCATAAGAAATTATGAATCCTTTGAGGCCGAGTTCTCGGATTTTGACATCCAGAATATCAATATGACCATCAGCTATTGCTTCCAGAATTTCAGGACCAGCCCTTCATCGGTTTTCCTCATGGGTGACCTGTCGGGACCGTTTGATGTCAATACCATGCCTACATCACCGCTGGCCTGTCTTTCGGCGGCTGACTATTCAGGATGCGACAGGGAGACGTTTAATCAGTTTGTCCTGCCAGTGGCCTCTTTTCTTGCGTCCCCCAAAGCCAATATCCTCTGCCGGGATTTCAAAAACGTATATGTCCTTAAAAACTATATGGTATGGTCATTCAGGGTCTTTATGGCGTTGGCCGCACTCTGCATCGGGTTTATAATTTTCGTGTCAGGGGACGTAATTGAAAAGAGGGCGTTGATAAGTCCGGAAAAGAGAGGCCGGGCGGACCTCGATAGTATCTATGCGGAATTCATCGCGAAGAATGCGAAGATGACGGAGTTCATGCCCCTTGTTGATTTTTTAAATAAACCTGTTCCCGATTTCCGGAAACTCCTCATCGGGCTTGCAGGAACAGATATGGGTCAATTAAGACTTGATTCGATAAAGGTCACGGCAAAGGAGGAGAATTCTTTTTCAGTAAACCTGGACGGCTCGGCTTCGGTCGATACTTATTCCGGAATGCAGGGTCTGATGACCGATTTTACCGGGGCGCTCGGCAGGATACCGGAAATCAAAATTGAAAATAAAACGGTCAATCTCGAGAAAAAAACCTTTACAATTGAGATGAGTTATAATACTGCGCAATGAAATATTTTCATTACCTGAAAACCGGTTTCCCCCTGTATATTGCAGGCGGCGCCATCCTCGGTATCGCTATTTCAGTCCTGGTAATAATCCACCGTTATGACAGACACCTGTCCGTCACGCTCGATACGATGAAAAACATCGGGACCAGGAAAGAAGAGATCAAAAAACAGATACATGATATGGATTCGCTGACCGGATATTTAAGAGATAAATTCGGCATAACTTCGATCGATATAAATCCTGAAAGCCTGGTGCTGAAGGCCCTCGATGAGATGAAAAATAATTTTAAAGAGGCGACAATTACCGCAGCCGCCTTTGAAGAAGCGGACGGCGTTAAAAAGCTTCCGGTTGAAATCAAGTCCCCCGTGCAAAACTACAAAGCGATCACGGACATTGTCGGCTATGTAGAATCCTTCAGGCTGCCCCGGTACAGTGTCCGGAGCATCTCCGTATCAAAAGAACAGGCAGGCGGGGTAATTCTCAACATACAGGGAGAATTCGTTGCGCCGCTCATCACCGCAGGAGGATGAAGGAGCATGGAAAATAAAACGAAGATATTGCTTGCCTTTCCTTTCGCCTTCATCCTGGTACTTGCGGCTGCGGCAGGATATGTGCCTTTCAGCGGGGCTTTTTCAGAGACCGAAAACAGCATGCTGGGCTTCACTCCGACAGACCTTTCGATAAAAGAAAAGGGGCCCGTCCTCATAAGCGGTGAATTGAAAAGTCCCATAGACTTTAACGGTCATGGCGCCGGAGAGGAGGTCCCGGCTGCAAAGGCCGGGGTTTTGCCTGCGCGGGAAGACCGGGTTGAAGCAAATCTGTCCCTCACGGTAATAAGCGGCGACAGGAAGACAGCGGTCATAAACGGCATCCCTGTCAAGGAAGGAGACATCGTCAACGGCATGAAGATAGCCAGGATTGAGCCCGGCAGGGTTTTATTGAAAAACAAAACAACCCAGTGGTTAATTATGGAGAGGGAAAAATGAAACATATGCGCCGACTTTTTTTCAGTGCCATGTGCCCTGTATTCTGTGCCCTGCTTTTTGTCTCCTGCGCATCCACCCAGCAGACAAAAGAAGCTGATAAGAAAACTGAAAGCCTGCTGTCTGCCCCGGAGACGAAGCCGCAAGATGTCCCGCCGGGGCTCCCCGGGCCGAAGGCGCCTGAGTTCGTTCCGGTCCGGGAGGGCAGCTCGCCTCTTCAAACCAGGACTGTGTCTATAGCAGCGAGAAACATGCCGCTGAGAGACGTGCTCTATATTATCGCAGAGACCGCAAGCCTCAATATCGTCATGGAACGGGATGTAAATCCCGAACTGCCGGTCACCATGACATTAAATAAAATCAGCGTTGAAGACGCCCTCAATATCATTTTCGACTCCGTAGATTATTTTTACTCCATCAGAGACGATATACTCACTGTTAAGGCGACCGGCACCGAGATATTCGAGATCGGCCATCCCAATGTGATACAGGAATACAGTATGAACGTAGGCGGCGACATCCTCAGCGGGACTTCTTCTGTAGGGACAGGGGCCGCTGCCGTCAGCGGCGATGTATCGATCAAGTCCGCTTCGGACGCCCCATCGTTTCAATTCTGGGACGCCATGGACAAGACACTGGGCACGTTTCTTAAAGCAGAGAAGGCCGACAAAACAGTGCAGCCGAATTATATCATCAACAGGATGGCCGGCACCATTATGGTTACGGCGGCCAGGAAAGACCTTAATAAGGTCAGAGATTACCTGACCAGATTAAAAGAGGTTTTGAACAGACAGGTCCTCATAGAGGCGCGCATCGTTGAGGTGCAATTGTCGGAGGGGTTGAAGTACGGGATCGACTGGAATGCCGTTATCAAGGGGGTCGGCCTGAGTGCGACAGTCAATACGGGAACTACGGGGTTTTCCTCTATAGTCGACAGCAGCGGGCCCGCCTTTCAGTTCAGCGTCACTGGAAGCGACAATCTGTCGCTTCTGCTGAAGGCATTGAAGGAGCAGGGAGATGTAAAGACGCTCTCAAACCCGAGAATAAATATTATGAACGGCCAGACCGCCCTTTTGAGCGTCGGCAGGAACACAAGCTTCATATCGAAGGTTGAAACCACCACAACCACGTCTGCGGGCTCGGCGCCGACGACCACTTTTTCCGTGGAAACAAACAGCGTGCTCTCCGGCATCATGTTCGGCCTTGTGCCGTATATCAGCAGCGACGGAGAGATAACACTGACAATAACCCCGATAGTCACCAACCTCATAAGCCTCGAGGCAAAGACCATAGGGGCATCGGGCAATTCAGTGGAGATAAAACTCCCCACCGTAGACCTGAGGGAGATGAGCACTACCATCAAGGTGCTTGGAGACCAGGTCGTCGTCATAGGGGGACTTATAAGTAAGAGAGACAGCGCCGATGAGAACAGGATACCGTTAATTGGCGATATCCCCGGCATTGGGTGGTTTTTTAAGAGCGTGGACAAATCCGAAGAACAGACGGAGCTTGTGATAATGCTGATACCGAGATTGACGAGCTGAGCCGGCTGACATAATTAAAATGCAGAACCAGACGAAAATGAAACTCGGCGAGGTCCTGATAGAAAAGGGGCTTTTGACCGGAGAGAGACTGAAACTCGCGCTCGCCCAGCAAAAAATAACAGGCTCTCTCCTGGGGGAGACCCTCGTTAAACTCGCCTTCGTATCATCCAGCGAGATCGCCAGGACCCTCGCTGATCAGGCCGGGATCCCCTTCATTGACCTGTCCGAATATATAGTCTCTGAAGATGCCATCCGTCTTGTACCCAAAGCAGTCGCTGAAAAGGCGGGGTTTATCCCCTTGCGTTTGAACAACGGCGCCATAGAAATAGGCGTCACCAACCCTTCAAACATAACTGCAATCGACACGGCGTCGAGGCTCACGGGCATGAAGCCTGTTGTCTTTATGATCGACAACAAAGGGTTTTACGAAACACTGGAGCGGTCTTACTTCTTTCTCGAAAACCCCATACAGCAGAACATCAACGCGGCGATCAATGAAATCAGGTCTTCAGCGGCGCTCCCTGTAGTCACAGTAGCCGAGCTGGCGCAGAATCTCATATTTGAAGGAATAAGGCGGAAGGCCACTGATATTCATATAAGCCCTGCCATTGAGACAATTAACGTATTTTACAGGGTGGACGGGGTCCAGCAATATGGTTTCTATATTCCAAAGGCCGCGCAGCCCGGCATTATATCGAAGATCAAGGTGATGTCCATGCTTGATATATCGGAGCAGAGGCTGCCCCAGGACGGCTCTTTTTCAATGACCTTTTTAAATACAAAATATGAGATGCGCATATCAACGATGCCGACCATTTACGGCGAGAACGTTGTTATAAGGGTGCTGGCGGGGACAGGGCAGCTGCTCAGAATAGATTCGCTCGGGTTTGACCCCGGAAACACAAAAAATCTGCGCATGCTTTTCCAGAAGCCTTACGGGATCATCCTGATCACAGGCCCCACCGGCAGCGGAAAGACAACAACCCTGTACGCTGCGCTCAGGGAGGTGGACCTGATTGAAAGGAACGTCCTTACCGTTGAAGACCCCGTTGAGTATAAGCTGAGCTTTGTTAAGCAGACAGCGGTCAATCTGAAGGCGGGATATGATTTTGCCATTGCAGGAAAGACTTTTATGAGGCAGGACCCCGATGTCATGCTGCTTGGCGAGATAAGAGATGAAGAGACCGCAAGGATTGCCGTGAGGGCGTCGATCACGGGACATCTCGTTTTGTCCACGCTCCATACAAATGACGCGGTCACGTCCATTCCCAGGCTTATTGATTTCAACATCGACAGGTTCATGCTGTCTTCCTCGCTTATGGCCGTGATCGCACAGAGGCTTGTCAGAAAGCTCTGCAATCACTGCAAAGAAGAACACCCGGTGTCAAACGACGAGCTGCAATTGTTAGGCCTCCGGGATGACGCGGGCACTGAGCTGAAAACAGCATACAGGGCAAAGGGCTGCAGCATGTGCAATCATACGGGCTATGCAGGCAGGACGGTTGTGGGCGAGATCCTGATTGTCAACGATGAGATCAAAGAGCTTGTCGCGGTGGGGGCGTCTCTGACAAAGATAAAAGAGACGGCACTAAAGAACGGCATGGTCACATTGAAAATGGCAGGCCTGCAAAAGGTCAAACAGCATATTACGAGCATAGATGAGGTTGTGAGGCTGATAGATTAATGCCGATTTTTGCTTACAAGGCGATAAACAGCGACGGCGAGGTAATAAGGGGCACCGTAGAGGACGGCGACATTGATCTGGCTTACAATAATATTTCATCATCCGGCTATCATATTTTAAAGATACGGAAGTCCGGCGGCCTTTCCGACATTTATCTCAAAAAGTCCAGATCGTGGGGAATAAAGACCGCTTCCGTAATTGAATTCTCGAGCAACCTTTCAGTGATGCTGAGGGCGGGGGTGCCGCTTGTGACCTCTCTGGGCGATATCGCTGCAACGACCGACAACGAGCGGTTTAAGGCGAGACTCCTTGATGTTAAAAGGACCATTGAGCTGGGTTCGAGTTTTTCAGCTGCCCTTTCAGCCCACAGGGACGTGTTCCCCCAAATCTTTGTAAACCTGATCGCGGTCGGGGAAGAGACGGGGCGACTGGATGAAAGCCTCTCCGACGTAGCCATCCACCTTCAGCGGATGGAGGACCTGAAAAACGCTATAATCAGGGCGCTGATGTACCCGGCGTTTGCCCTTTTGGGAACGGCGGGTGCCCTTTTGTTCTGGCTTGTTTATGTGCTTCCCAAAATGACCGAGCTTTTTACTACCATGGATGTCAAGCTGCCGGTGCTGACGATTGCGCTCATGGCCGCGAGCAGCTTCAGCCAGAAATACTGGTATGCCTTCATCATCGCTCCGTTCGCCATATATGCTGTCTTTAACATACTTTCCCGAAAGGAAGCTGTAAAATATTATCTCGATGCGGCCCAGTTGAAGGTCCCTGTCGTGAAGCTCCTCGTGTCCAACAAGCTGCTTGCCTTATTTTCGGAACAGTTGAGGATACTGGTTTCGGCGGGCGTTACTATCGACAGGTCTTTCGATATCATGATGCAGGTAATAGACCATTCTCTTTTCAGAAAGGCCCTCGCCGACATAAAAGAAAGCATCCTGATCGGGGGCAGGATCAGTGACGGGTTAAAAGAACATCCCTCACTGTTTCCCAATCTTGTGGTAAGGATGATTACCATAGGTGAAACAACCGGGAATCTCACAGAGCAGCTCAATTACCTGTCCGAGTATTTTCTCCGGAGGCTCGATGACATTTCACAGAAAATGGGCAAGATGATAGAGCCGATAATCATCGGTCTCATAGGGGCGATTTTTCTCGTGATCATACTCGGCCTGATGGCCCCGATATACGACCTCATCTCGGGGATAGGCAAATAGCCATGGACTTTTTGAACTTTTTCGGCCTCAGGGAAGACCCTTTCAAATTAACACCGGACCCCGCATATTTTTATCCTTCCACAACCCATAACGAGGGGCTTCTGCTCCTGGATTACTCGATAGAGCAGAAAGAGGGCTTTACAACGGTAATCGGGGACCCCGGAAGCGGGAAGACGACCCTCCTCAATGTGTTCCTTGAGAAATGGAAAACAAGGGCTGAGATAGCGATCATTCTGACGCCGAGATTGTCCCCGGAGGAATTTCTGGTTTCTGTGCTTGAGGACCTGAAGATAGGCCTGAAGCGCAAAAACAAAAATGAAATCATCAAGGCATTCAGGGACTTCATGATAGAGAGGTCCTCTGAGGGAAAACGGGTCATCATAATTGTGGACGAGGCCCAAAACCTTCCCGACGATACGCTTGAGGAGCTGAGGCTTCTTTCAAACCTTGAGACCGACAAGGACAAGCTCCTGCAGATAATACTGTTAGGACAGCCCGAGCTTGAGGCAAAGCTGACCTCCGTCAGGCTGCGGCAGCTTAATCAGAGGATAACGACACGTATACATCTGAGGCATTTCAATCCCGCTGAGACGCTCGATTACATCAATTACAGGACCATCAAGGCAGGCAAGCAAAATCTGCAGATAGACAGGAAGGCTGCAGGGATGGCTAACAGGCTTTCAAAGGGCGTTCCCCGGCTGATAAACATGCTGATATCCCGCGCATTAATGGCTGCCTACCTTGAGGAGAGCAACGTCCTCCTTTCGAGGCATATAAATCATGCGGCGAAAAGCCTGGACCACAGCGAAATGAAACCGTACCGCCGGTCCGGATTGACCGCTCTCTCAGCCGTTGTTGTCTCTGCCTTTCTAATTATCGGAGCGGTATATCTTTCCATGCAGCATATAAAAGCAAAAACCCCCTCAGTACCTCAAAAGGCAGGACCTCAAAGGACGGACACCGGCAAATCTGCCCAGCCGCCGTCAACGGCCGCTGTTTCCGAAAGGCCTGCCGACAGCACAGAAGTCAAAACTGTTGACGCCGGGCAGGCCTCCTTCAAACTTGTATCCGTCAAGGTCGATATCGCCAATGTCAGGGAAAAGCCGGAGCTTGATTCGACAACAGTAGTAAGGCTGTCAAAAGACAGCCAGCTTCCGGCCTTCGGGGAATATGTGGATGACCGCAATGTTAAGTGGTTTCAGGTTTCCTATCGGGGCGGGAAACACTGGATATCGGAAGAGGTCGCCGAGGAAGTCGATTTAAGCGGAGGCCGTCTCCCCGATGCTCCCGCTGACAAAGCGGAGTAGCTTTACCGCAATGTCTGTGCAGAATATCATCATTAATGAAATCCTCATAGAGAAAAGTCGTTTTTCGCCCGGGAGGTTCCTTTTTGGATTGTCCGCCCCCGGGTCCGTTCCCGAAGAAAGCTCTTACAGGCGTCTGGGTACAATCCATCCCATTATTGTTTGCAGGGACATGAGCGGACAGGTCCACCTCATTGACGGGGCAAAGAGGATATATTTTGCGGGACTTCGGCAGCCCGGCATCAGCGCGATAGTCCTGACGGACGCGACGCCGGTCACGGACATTATATCGCTTATACAGTGCGACAAAAGAAATGAGATTGACCAGAGCGTTATAAATAAAGTCATGTTTATCTGTTTCGCCCTGTCTCTGGGTGCGCCGGAATCCTGGGTGCTGGAATCACTCTGCGTCCCTTTAGGTTTCAGGCCTTACAACGACTTTCTGAAAGACTGCGGGCGCATAAATAATTTACCTGAAGAATTAAGACGCTTCTGTCACGAAAAGAAATTCTCTCTGAAACAGATACTCAATCTTACCCATTATCCTGAAGATGTCCTCTCACAGTTGATGTCGTGGAAGGCGATGCTGCAATTGACCGCCTCCATACTGGATGAGATGGCCTCAAGCCTGAAAGATTATTTAATATCTCATGACAAGGGGATGGGGGACTTTCTTTCAGAGCCTGAGGTCCATGAGATCATGGGGTCTCCCCTGGGCCACAGGGAAAGGACGGAGAGGCTGCGGAGTTTTATCCATAAGAAGCGTTTCCCCGTCCTGTCGGAAACCAATAAAAGGATCGAAGGGAAAGTAGCCCAACTGTATTTGCCGAAGAACATTTCACTCGACTGGGACAGGACCCTCGAAAATAAAAACCTCGATATCACCCTTCATGTTCAGGACATTGAAAAGCTGAAAGACCTGCTGGACGTGCTGAATTCAGATGCGATGAAGGAAGCAGTCAAGGGGATGCTGGATGAGCTTTAAACGGCATGATGAAAGTTAAGATTCATTACAGGGACGGAAAAACAGAGGTCCGGCCCATTCTGAAACGCGGCGAGGCCATGGGCACATGCGCCACATTCAGCAAAAAATATATCTGCTGCCATGTACACGTATTGAGGTCCGTCCATAACTGTCCCTTTGAATGCTCCTACTGTTTCCTCCAAAACTATATGAACAACGGCGCGACCAGGACCGTGGCAGATGTCCCCGCCCTTATGGATGAGGTCAAGGAAAAGATCAATGCCGGACCATGGAGGCTCTTCCGCATCGGGACGTGGGAGCTTGGAGACAGCCTTGCCCTGGAATATGAAACGGGACAGGCCGCGAAACTCATACGGGAATTCGCGACTCTCAAAAATGCCGTACTTGAGCTAAAGACAAAATCAGGCTGCGTTGATACGATACTGAACATTGACCACGGAGGGAAAACTGTCGTCTCATGGTCTTTAAATACGTCCCATATCATAAAAACCGAGGAGCACAGGACCGCTTCGCTTGAAGAGCGTCTTGAGGCCATGCATAAAGCGGCGGACGCCGGTTATCTTATCGGTTTGCATTTCGATCCGATGGTTTTCCACAAGGGGTGGGAAGAGGGATATGGGACGCTTGTGGACCGGGTTTTTGAAGCTGTTACACCGGCAAGTGTCGCATGGATATCCATGGGCAGCCTTCGCTTTAATCCCGAAATGAAAAAGAAAATGGAAAACAACTATCCCGGCAACAGGCTCACCTGTGCGGAGATGGTGCTCGGGGACGATGCAAAGATGCGGTACGTAAAGCCGCTGCGTGTCGGCATGTATAAATTTCTCTACGGACTTCTGAGGGGAAAGGTCCCCGGCGAGAATCTCATTTACCTGTGCATGGAGAGATGGGACGTCTGGGACAAGGTCTTCGGATATCACCCCGGTTCCATCGGGCATCTGGACTACCTCTTCGCACGTTCACTTCACGAGAGATTCGGACTGGGGGAAGGCCCGCCTCAAAGGGAATTGTACGAAAGAGGATGGGCTGCTCACTGTTCTCTTACCTTTTAAATTTTCCTGAACTCCACCCGTCGGTTTTTGGCTTTGCCCTCGAAGGTGTTGTTGTCTGCAACAGGCTGTTTCTCGCCATATCCTTCAGCTTTTAAACGGGCAGGGTCAATACCCATGGATATGAGTTGTTTCACAACCGCCTCGGCCCGCTGCCGCGAAAGCGTGAGGTTACTCTCGTCCGGGCCGTCGCTATCGGTGTGCCCTCCTACTTCAAGTTTCAGGTCGGGTTTGTCCTTCATCATCCGGGCCACCTCATTGAGTGTCCCCATGCTTTCGGGTTTCAGGGTGGCCTTGTTCACATCAAAGGTTATTCCGTAGGTGATGAATTTTCCATCTGTCATGAGGGCATTCAGCATATTCATCTGTGCGCCGTTTGCAATGCGGACATTTGTGAACGCCTTGACATTTTCCGCATCAGCTCCGGCAGCGAAAGCGAACCTCGTCGGTTTTATGCCGAGTTTGGGAATGGTGAGGTATCTTTTCTCCCCTACATATACTTTCATCTGGCCGTCTTTGTATGCTATGGCGAAATGATAAAGCTTATTGGGCGCGGCGCCCCAGTCGGCGCTCAGTGATTTATCATTCAGACCCGAAAACCAAACTTTATCGAGCGAGAAATGAACATCCACATACTCCCCGCTGTCTTCGTAAAAGTTCAGATAGAACGGCCAGCTCAGCCACATATCATTCACCCATGCATCAAATTCAATGGAGAAATTAGTGCTGAGATAGCTTTTATTTTTCATAAGCGGGGATGCGGAAAAGTTTTCGGTCATGACCAGCATCTTATGACCGGAATTATTATTGACCGCCCCCTGTCCGTGTTCCAGTTCCCAGTGCGGGGCCCATTCTCCCGTCTTATCGTTTTCAAACCAGTCTTCAAAAACGAGTTCGCTGCCGGGAATGAAGTCATAATTCTGATAAGTCTGCGCATGGGCATAAGCTGCACTGATGAAAATGCATGCAAACAGACAGGAGATTATAATCGTTGAATTTTTCACCGTGAAAAGTTTTATCATGTTTTCATTTCCTTTTATTGATGTTTCTCTGAGACCCTGAGATCCGGCATTACCGATGGTCCCGGATATTATTCCCGGAGTTCAGGGTCCTTTTTATACTTTCCGAGACAGTTTAAAAAGATAATACGCCGTAGGGAAAATTGTCAATTCTCAGACCCGTCTGTTCCATGTTATACTTTTGAAGGCAGGACGAAAACTGCAAGGGTAGAATCCAGAAAAAATATTGTCCGGATGATGGGTATAAGAGAATAAAATTAACAGAAGGAGAGCCATGTATCATTTTTGGAAGGCAATTGCCGTCATTCTTTTTTCATCCAGCTTCTTCAGTCCTTTTCAGGCAACGGCACAGAATATGAGAGAGCCTACGCGCGAGGAAAGAGACTGGGATATGACCGTTACTGGAGAAATCCAGAAACTATTATTAGATGCCTCTTACAAAATGAAGCAGAACTGGCACAATAAAATGCTCGATCCAAAGCTATCTTCCGGTTTCAGAAGGGACGTAACTGAGGACCCATACATACCTATACAGTTAAGATGCCAGCTCTGGCTCCAGTTTGATGTCTCGTCGGATGAATATGCAAAGATCGAGGAAGGCATTACGGGGGACTTTAATGACAAGGTTGAAAAGCTGATGGCCGAAAACAACTTTTCAGTCATAGCCGCCCTGGACAATCCCTATTTCAAAGACGAGATAATCGTCGATGTAATAGTCAATCCCAACCTGCTGTTTCATTTTCCGATCGATACGACCAAGGCCCCGCCTGCCGGTGTGACCATCATGAAAAAAGAAGGCATCCAGTTATATTTTATAAAGACTTTCCCGCCGGACCCGAATAACTGGATTAAACCAATTACAATCGTTTATTCAGGAGATCCGACGGTGATCTTCGGCAAGAATGGGAAACCGGCCCACTCGTTCAAGTCGAAAGTAAAATCCACGGACGTTAAAGTCATATGCTTTGAAATACACACAAGCCCTTCATTAGCCGAGGAGTTCATAGACAACCTTGACTTAAAAGCCCTGGCACGAATAATAGAAAAATATTAACAAGCCTGTCCCGGGACGGAGCCAGCTTCAAAGGGAATTGTATGAATGAGGATGGTAGGTAGTTTCTCATACATCCGGCATTCCGTTGCCTACCTCGTCGTAACCATATACAATCATTGTCCCCTCGTCATACTCAATCGACTTCAGCCGGTTCAGATTGTCGTAGTTTGGGATGCATATCTTTGTCCCCCCTTAAAGGTATTTATGTAATTGATTGACTAAACTCAATATTTTTGTTAATTTTAAGTAAATCATAAGCAAAGGATTAAACAATGCCGATGCAAGCTGCGCAACATAAAAAGATAATGAACATTTTAGAAGCCCTTCCTCCCGAAAAAGTTGAAGAGCTGATCGACTTTGCCGTGTATCTGAAAAAGAAAACAAAACCATTACAAAAAGCAAAGAAGAAAACTCCTCCCTTGAGAATTCCAACCTTTCATCTCGGTCATATAAGCAGGCAAGCCCTTTACCGGGACAAGCTTTACGGGGAATATCTTGACCGTAAATTTGATTGATACGAATATCCTTGTCTGATGCCAACAACAAGGATTCCCAATTCCATGCCGCATGTAAATTTATCGTTGAAAAAGCTGTAACCGGAGAAATAAAAACGGCCATTGCCGTCCAAAACATTATTGAACTCTATGCCGTTATCACGGATAAAAGAAGGGTCGAGCATCCTTTGTCTCCCATGAAAGCAAAAGAGCTTATTGAATTTTACAACGGGAATGACAATATTCAAATCATCGCTCCCCTTCCTAAAACTATTGACACTATAGCCGCGTTGATAGAAAAATACCGCCCAAAGTCTCAGTCCATCTTCGATTATCTGCTTGTGGCCACAATCATAGATAATGGTATACATGGAATTTATACTGCCAACAGCGAACACTTTAAACATTTCGACTCCATAATAGTTGTTAATCCCTTGACTCATTAATGATTTATTATTATCTCTCTGTAGTTCGGGATTCATCCCAAAACACAAAAGACCCTGTAAGGCTCGTCCAGTCCAATGGGCAAAAAGCCTATATCTTCACGAGCTTGTAAGGTTTCAGCGTAAATTGTCATGTCCCCCCTTTTCAGGATTTTTTGAAGTATCGTATGCGTAATTCTAAAAGCTCGGCTCTTTTTGAACTTATTTCTGAAATCATTACTTGCCTTTTTTAATTATCATTAATATTGAAACGGCGACTACTATTGAAAGAACAATCCCAATATATCCCAAAATTAAACCTGAAACTGCAAGGTTTCTGCCTTTATATTTCTCAGGGTCTCGTTTGAATTTCGATAGGGCTAAATGACCAAATATAATGGCTGGAATCGCAGAAAATATTCCCAGCATAACACAGCTTAAGAAACCAAGTATGAGACTCCGTACTGCATAAGGTACGGTTTCTTGTTCTTTCTCAGATAAAGACTTAAACGATGTTTGATTTTGCATTATGTGGTCAATCTCTATCGAATTAGTTAGAACACTTTTTGTCAATATTATTATCCATATAAGGGTCTATCAAATCTTCCATAGGCCATGGTTTCCATGGCTTAAATTCATCTAAACTTTTTGGTAGAGGTTCTTCATAACCTTGAACATTGTATTGTTCTTTTAAAGCCTCCGTGTATGCGTATGTTACGGTTTCAAAAACGTTAGGTGTTTTGCCGGTCTCCCACGCTTGCTTAGCTATATGATCAGAAAAACTTTTTCCAAACCAAAACATAAAAAGATTTTCTTCCAATCCCAACGGGTCAATTAGTAAAAGCGGATTATTCGAGGCGTAAGCATAGAGGTTAATACCCCCCTCAAAGCCAATTGGGTCTTCGCTTATAAACAGAGGTGGCCTGGTTTGTTTGGACAGCCTAAAGCAGTTTTTAAGTGATAAGCTGCTCGGCCTCATACCGCTACCTGCATTTTAGTTAATGCACTCCAG
>QZJG01000010.1 GCA_003599275.1 Nitrospiraceae bacterium
TCATTGACAAAAACCGTATCTGGCTGCGCCGCACAAAAGGGATAGGGGTAATTTCTGCGGAAGACGCGATCAACTGGGGGTTGAGCGGTCCCGCGCTAAGAGGCTCAGGAGTTTCATATGACGTGAGAAAGGCGATGCCTTACGGGGCTTACGACAAGGTGAAATGGGAAGTCCCGACCGGAAAGAACGGCGATATATATGACCGTTACCGCGTGAGGATGGACGAGTTCCGCCAGTCCAATTCGATCATCAGGCAATGTATTGAAAAACTTCCCTCAGGCCCGATAATGGCCGATGCCCCAAAGTTTACCCTTCCGGCAAAAGACAGGGTCCTTTCCGACATGGAGCATCTCATCCATCATTTTGTGCTGATAACCAAAGGACCCCAGACCGCGCCCGAAGGCGAGATCTATGTCGCAACGGAAGTGCCGAAGGGGGAGCTGGGTTTTTACTTTGTAAGCGACGGGACGGGAAAACCTTATCGAATGAGGATAAGGTCTCCGTCCTTTGTGCATGTGTCGGCATTGCCGAAGATCTGTGAAGGTGAGCTTGTTGCCGACGTAATAGCGAACATCGGGAGTATAGATATAGTGCTTGGAGAATGCGACAGGTAAGAAAAATGAAAGATTGACAAAATCCCCTTTGGTCCCCCTTTTACAAAGGGGGATATATTAGCCCCTCTTTGAAAAAGAGGGGATGGGGAGATTTTTAAAAATATGTTCAACGAAACAGTCTTAAAAGAAATTGAAGAAATAAGGGCGAAGTTCCCGGACCGTAAGAGCGCCCTTCTGCCTTCGCTTTATATTGCCCAGAGGGAGTTCGGCTGGCTGAGTCAGGAGGCCATGCTGGTCGTTTCAAGGACGCTGAACCTGCCTGAAGCGGAAGTAAGGGGGACGGCATCTTTTTATGCCATGTTCCGGCATAATCCGGTCGGACGTCATGTCATCCAGATTTGCACAAATGTGTCCTGCATGATCCTGGGAGCGGAAAGGCTGGTGGATTTTATCGGCGCCAGGTACGGCGTTCAGCCCAACGGCACATCTCCTGACGGCAGATTTTCCCTCGTGATAATGGAATGTATCGGCGCGTGCGGCACTGCTCCTGCGATGCTGGTGAATACGGACTTTTATGATGATCTGAGGGAACAGAGGATAGAGGAGATATTGGAAGGATATAAATAAAGGAATGATCTTTTGTCATTCCCGTGAAAACGGGAATCCAGAAAAAAATAACTGGATTCCGCATCAAGTGCGGAATGACAGACAGAAACGGACATGGAAAAAGTTTTATTAAAAAACATCGACAACCCCAACTCCGCTGATATTGAGGAGTACCTAAAAGCCGGCGGATATAAGAGCCTGTCCAGGGCATTGGGTCTCAAGCCGAAGGACGTAATCGAAGAGGTGAAGAAGTCCGGGCTGAGGGGCAGGGGGGGCGCGGGTTTTCCGACCGCGATGAAATGGAATTTTGCGGCGGCCGACCCCAAATTCCCCAAATATTTATTGTGCAATGCCGATGAAGGCGAGCCCGGCACATTCAAGGACAGGCCCATTCTCGAAAAGAACCCCCACCTTCTGATTGAAGGCATGGCGATATCGGGATATGCGCTCGGCTCCGAATACGGCTATGTATATCTCAGGGGGGAGTATCCTCATGCCAAAGATGTTTTAAATAATGCCATAAAACAGGCGTACGAAAAAAACTGTCTCGGCGATAATATCATGGGAAAGGGGACAAGGTTTCATCTTGCGGTTTATCAGGGGGCCGGAGCATACATCTGCGGAGAAGAGACCGCCCTGATAGAATCAATCGAGGGCAAGAAGGGGCAGCCGAGAAACAAGCCGCCCTTTCCTGTGAATGTCGGGGCATGGGCCATGCCGACTATCGTCAACAATGTCGAGACCCTTTCCAATATTCCCTGCATAATCGACATGGGAGGAGAGGCGTACTCCAAGATAGGCAGCAGCGATTGTCCGGGCCCGAAATTATTCTGCGTAAGCGGCTGTGTTGAAAGACCCGGCGTTTATGAACTCCCGATGGGGACCAGCCTCAAAGACATAATTTACAACCATGCAGGCGGAATCAAAAACGGCAGGAAATTAAAGGCCGTGATTCCGGGCGGCATCTCAACGCCGGTCCTCCCTGCCGACAAAATAGATTGCCCCATGGACTTTGTCGCCATGCTCAAGGCCGGCAGCATGTTAGGCTCAGGCGCTGTAATAGTCATGGATGAGTCCGTTTGTATGGTCAGGATAACGTACAGGGCGCTGAAATTTTTTGAACACGAGTCCTGCGGCAAGTGCGTCCCCTGCAGGGAAGGCACAGTCTGGCTCAGGAAGGTCCTTGAACGGATAGAGAATGGAAAAGGCAGACAGGGAGACATCGAGCTCCTTTCCGGGGTGGCGGGGAATATTTATGGCAAGACCTTTTGTCCCTTAGGCGACGGGGCCGCGGGAGTTGTTATGGGAATGCTGAAGCATTTCAGGAATGAATTTGAGGAGCATATAAGAGACGGCAATTGCAAATTTAACAATTAGAGCCGCTTTTTTGTCATTCCCGCTTGCCGGGAATCTTCTCATAGAGGATTCCGAACAAGTCGGAATGACAGGCAATCGATAAGACGTTGAAATAAAAAATGATAACTGTAACCATCAACGAAAAAGAGATAACCCTGGACAAGCCTGTGACCGTACTTGAGGCTGCCAGGAAGGCGGGCATAAAAATCCCGACCCTGTGCTATCACGAAGCGCTCAAGCCCTACGGCGGCTGCAGGCTTTGTGTTGTAGAGGTCGAGAGGATGCCGAAGCTCCAGACCTCCTGCACATTGATGGCTGCCGATGGTATGGTGGTGCGGACGGAATCCGAGGCCATCTCTGCCGTGAGACGAGGGATACTGGAATTTCTGCTCATCAATCACCCGCTCGACTGCCCATACTGCGACAAGGCAGGTGAATGCGAGCTGCAGGACCTCGTCAATAAATACGGACCGACTGTCGGCAGGTACAAAGAAGAAAAGAGGAAGGTACCTGAGAGCCACAAGGACCAGATATTAGCGAGGAACATGGAGCGGTGCGTACTCTGCACAAGGTGTGTAAGGATGTGTAATGATGTTCAGGGCGCGTCCGCTATTTCCATTGTAGGGAGGGGCGGCCATTCGAGGATGGAGCCTTTTTCGTCGGCCTCTTTTAACTGTGAGTACTGCGGCAACTGTCTTACGGCCTGCCCGGTGGGGGCGATACTGAGCCGTCTGTACATTCACAGCTTCAGGCCCTGGCAGATAGACAGGGAGGTGGAGACGGTCTGCTCGTATTGCGGCGTAGGCTGTTCCCTCGCTGTGCAGGTAAGGGACGATTCCATAAAGCGCGTAATTCCCAAACCCGGACTGGGACTGAACAACGGTCTGCTCTGTGCGAGGGGACGTTTCGGCTATGAATACATTAACAGTTCTGAAAGACTCAGGACCCCCCTCGTGAGAAAAAACGGCAGGCTCGAAGAAAGCACCTGGAGCGAGGCACTGGAGCTTGTCGCTGAAAGATTGTCCGCGACAAGGAAGGCCTACGGGGGCCCTGCCATCGCAGGCATTGCTTCCCCGAGGTGTTCAAATGAAGACAACTACGTATTTCAGAAATTTATTCGCATGGCATGCGGCTCAAACAGCATAGATTCGATATCGAGGATGGGATATGCGGCAGCGCAGAAATATTTTGAAGACCTCCTTGGACAGGGCATAACGGCCAATATCATAGACGGCATCAAAAATTCCGAAACGGTCCTGGTCATGGGCGGCGATCCGACGGCCATTAATCCGATACTCGGCCTCTCGGTCAGGGAGGCTGCAAGACGCGGGGCCAATATCATTGTTCTTGGCAATGCAAAGGGCCTTGAGAGATTCAGCACCCTTCGGATAATGACGGATGTTTTCAAAGAGGCCGGGGTACTTGAGGCGCTACTGTCGGACATTTATCAGGCAAAAGGCGTGCGCGGTGAAAAATCTGCTATGGACGAAGGGATAGCGAGGCTTTCCGAAAGGACAGGTGTTAAAGCGGATGTAGAGGGCTTTGAAAAACTGAAGGAGATACTTTTGACCAGCGCTTCCACATCCATAGTATTTGGTCCGGAGCTGGTGCAGCGCTCCGACGGACACAGGACGCTCTTTGCCGCAGCCGGTATTACATATTTATTAGAAGCGAGGCTTTATCTCCTTTCCGAGAGGCCCAATGAGCAGGGACTTATCGATGCCGGTTGCGTGCCGGACATGCTTCCGGGTGGGAGGCCGCTTGATTTATATGACTTCAGGAAGAAATTTGAGGCGGCCTGGAACGGCAGTATCCCGGGCGAAGACGGGCTTACCATTTTCGAGATGATCGAGGGAACCAGGGACAAAAAAATAAAGGCATTGTATATCATGGGTGAAAACCCCGCGTTCAATCTTCCCGGCGGGCTTTATGCAAGGGAAGCACTGAAAGGCCTCGACTTTCTTGTGGTACAGGACATTTTCCTTACCGAGACCGCGGAGCTGGCGGACGTGGTCCTGCCCGCTCTTGGATGGACGGAGAAAACAGGCACATATACAAATCTCGAACGTAGGATACAACTGCAGAGAAAGGCCGTGGAGGCGTCATACGGGATGGAGGACTGGAGGATAATCTCCGAGATCTCAGGCAAGATGGGATACCGTATGGATTACTCAGGGCCGGAGGATGTCATGGAGGAAATGGCAAGAGTTTCCCCTCTATACAGGGAATTGACCTATCAGGAGATAGGCAAAGGCAATTGTCTCTGGCCATACAATGGAGAGCCGCTGAGAGGGGAGATAAGCAAAATGCCTGAGGCCGTTTACGCCGCACGCGACTTTAAAGAAGATTTTTATCTTGCCGTAGAGAGGCCCCTGTTTCATTCGGGCACGCTTTCGGGAAAGTCTCCTGCGCTTATGAGGATATATCCCGAGCCTGTGCTGAAAATGAGTGCAAAGGCCGTGGAAAAACTTGGACTGAAGGAAGGAGACAGGGTGCAGTTTTTCACTCTGGCGGGCAGCAGGGAGGCCTTTGTCTCCGTTGACGAATCGATAAGGGACAACAGGGTTTATTACAGCAATAATTTCAGGGGGAACGGGGTATTCAGTTTATTGACTTTCAATATCGATAAAGTGACAAAGGCGCCCGGTCTCGATGGCTGCGAGGTAAAAATCAGGAAGCTCTGATATATTTATTCAGGTAAAATTATGACTGCAACCGACATGTTCTGGATTTTCATAAAGACGTTCATCGTGGTAAACGTACTTATGCTTCATGTGGCGTATGTGGTCTATTTCGAGAGAAAGGTCATCGGCCACATGCAGGCGCGGCTCGGCCCCATGAGGGTCGGCTGGCATGGGCTGCTCCAGCCTATCGCCGACGGGATAAAACTCTTTTTCAAGGAAGACATAATCCCTTCAAGCGCCGACAGGGCGGTGTTCTATCTGTCACCCGTTATCGGGGTGATCGCGGCCATTTCCTCTCTCGCAGTTGTGCCGTTGTGGGAAGGGTTCTCCATTGCAAACCTGAACATCGGTATTTTGTATATGCTGGCGCTCTCTTCCATCGGCGCATACAGCGTTATACTTGCGGGATGGGCCTCCAATTCAAAGTATTCGTTCCTGGGGGGCCTGCGTTCATCGGCGCAGGTCATCAGTTATGAGATATCGATGGGACTTAGTCTTGTCGGAGTTCTGATGTTAGCGGGAAGCGCCAACCTGAGTGATATTGTAAGGGCCCAGTCCGATGCATGGTTTATCCTGTATCAGCCCCTGGCATGTTTTGTATTCGTCATGTCCGCCATTGCCGAGACGAACAGGGCGCCCTTTGACCTGCCGGAGGCGGAGACGGAACTTGTGGCAGGATATGTCACTGAATACAGCGGGATGCGCTTTGGTCTTTTCTTTATGGCGGAATATGCGGGCATGTTCGCCATGTCGGCGCTGGGGACGATATGCTTTTTAGGCGGCTGGAGCGGACCCGATTTCGGGATATTCGCACATGTGCCCGGCATTGTCTGGTTTTTGCTTAAGGTCTACGGCTGCATCTTTTTCTACTTCTGGATAAGGGCGACCCTTCCCAGATACAGGTATGACCAGCTCATGGACCTCGGATGGAAAATATTTATACCTCTGTCATTAGCGAATATCGTGGTGACGGGGTTGGTGAAGATATTATGGAAGTAGGGAAACTATGACAGTTAACGAATTTTTTAAAAAGATAGGTCTGACTGGTTTGTTTCTATTCAGTATTGTCTTATCCGCTAATGCCAATGCTGCTACTGTTATATGGACTGGTGGGGGGACTGACAATCGTGCATCAAATTCTCAGAACTGGTTGGCCAACACAGCGCCTCAATATGGAGATGATGTAGTTTTTAACAGCACATCATCAAAGGATTGCGCATGGGATTTAAATGTTAGGCTGTCATCTTTTGCAGTAAAATCAGGTTACACAGGTAAAGTTACAAAAATATCAGATGCAAGCCTTACTATTGCAAAGGGTTTTGTTTCTCCAAATGCGCCTGCAGGGCTTACTGCCATTGTTGTATCTTCAAGCCAAATAAATCTTTCATGGACTGATAACTCTAATAATGAAGCAGGCTTTAAGATTGAGCGGAAGGCCGGCATTGGCGGAACATACACCCAGATTGCATCAGTAGGAGCGGATGTAACTGCATATCCTGATACAGGATTAACAGCAGGAACAGCTTACTACTATAGGGTAAGGGCGTATAATTCTTTCGGGGATTCTGCTTATAGCAATGAGGCGAATGCCGCAACCTTAGTTGTTCAACCAACCGTAATAACCGATTCTGGAATCAGCACAAACGGCAACTCGGCTACATTAAGCGCAACAGTCAACCCTAATGGCTCAGATACTACGGTTTACTTTGAATGTGGAACAGGTGCATCTTATGACATCAGCACAGCGCCGCAATCAATAGGGAATGGAACGAACGCTATCACTGTGTCAGCCGGTATAGCCGGACTTTTGCCCGATACTTCTTATAAATGCAGGGTTGTAGTTATTAATCCATATGATACTTTTTATGGCAATGATGTTAATTTTACAACCCCGCCTGTTACATTAACCATAATTTCTCCTGTGAACGGCAGCACAATAAACAGACCTGATGTTTTAGTCAGGGGCACGGTTACCAATATAACCGGCAATGAGACAGGGGTCGTAGCTAATGGAATAGTAGCAACTGATCTTGGCAATCAGTTTGCACTTAATCATGTACCGTTAAATGAAGGTTCAAATACAATAATAGTTACTGCAACAGATACAGCAGGTAACACTGCATCAACAGCTATAACAGTCAGCGCGGTAACAACAACGCCTTATGTAAGACTTGATGCAAATATCGAATCGGGCATCCCATCGCTTACAACCTATTTCTCAGTTTCAACAAGTATTCCTAATGCGGTATCAACATATCAGATGGATTATGAAGGAGATGCAGTAATTGACTACTCAGGGGCCTCATTTGACAACATAAGCTTCACATATAATATAGAAGGTGTCTATTATCCGACAATAACTGTTACAGATGACAAGGGGACCAGTTATTCAGACACAATTGCAATAGTCGTTTTGAATACAACAGAACTTTATGCGTTGCTAAGTGCTAAATGGGAGGGGGTGATGGATCGTCTAAGCATTAGAGACACAACGACTGCTTTGACCTATATATCCTCTGACACCAGAGCATCCTATCAGGAGATGTTTAATGCTTTAGTGGATCAGTTGCCATCCATTGTGGCAACACAAACGGAGTTTAATATTATTTCCGTAAAGAATAATATAGCAGAATATAAACTTATAACTAATGAAAATGGAACAATATATTCATATGAAGTGATTTTTGTAAGAGATGATAATAGTGGTATTTGGCTGATACAGGATTTTTAGGTATAAAAATATTTCTAAAGAATGAATAACTGGCTCTCAATTAAGAAACTTTTTATATCAAGTACTGGGATATTTATTGGTATTTTTCTACTATCATCTGTGAGTTTCGCTGGCTGGCTTATCTATTACAAGCCGGAATTTAGAGGTAAAGTTATAGGTGCAGAGACAAAAGAACCGATAGAGGGAGCAGTGGTCGTGGTTGTTTATAAGAAACATTCCTTGATAAGCGGACCTGGTGGCGGATATACATCTGTAATAAAAGTCAAAGAAACTTTAACGGATAAAAATGGAGAATTTTATTTTTCGCCTTATACCACTTTAATTCAGCCCAATTCAATAGAAGATTATGCGGAGTTTATTATATACAAGCCCGGCTATGGTAGTTATCCCAACTATCAAGTGACTCCTCGTGGACTTAATGCAGTGAGTGAAGAGTTATTTTTCTCAAAGGGGATCGGAAACACGGGCGAGTTAGAGGCATTGGTTCAGCGAAAGGTAGAATTGATCAGAGTTACCTTTGGCATTGTGGAGCTTCCGATACTCAAGACATGGGAGGATAGGAATAAAGCCAATATGATTTCACCAACAGACGATGATAATGAGTGGCCGCTTTTACATGAAATGATTAAAAAAGAAGATCAGTGGTTAGAAAACAATAAAGTATGGAGAGAGTAGTGCATTTTAACTATACGGAAAAATGGTATGTATTTATTTTATTACTTATATTGTGCCAATTCCCTATTTTCGCCGTTGCTTTGGAAACGGATACACATAAGAAAATAAATGAGTACATCACTGCAAATACTCTGAATGGTTTTTCACTTGATGCATATTTGAAAAATCAATTGAATTTTTCAAATGGGATAGAAGAAGAGTTTACATCAAATAAAACAAAAAAAGTTTGGGAATGGGTGCAGTTCGGTGGCGAATACGAGGACATACCATACTGGTGGATGCCTTACCTTCGGTCCGTCAACCACTTCCACAATCCTTTAACCGGACAGGGTTTCAGCGGCATATGGGGTACAGAGTTTCTTGCTGGTGAGTCCTCTATTCAATGGTCTCAAGAACCCATTGGTACACAAAGTCCTGGAGGGCACTACTCCTGGTTTGATGTAAGGGAGTATTTCTATAACGCTCTAACATCAACTAATAAAACAGATAGAGAGAAAAATTTTACAGATACTTTCAGAGGGCTTGGGCAACTCATGCATTTAGTCGAGGACTTGTCAGTTCCTGAGCATACGAGAGACGACGGGCACTACATATTTTATAATTATGAGAAATGGGTTAAAGAAACTATAAAGACTATTGCAGATATTTCACAGTTCACTCCAATTTATTTTGATTCATCAGCAATTGGGAATCCTAACCCTCTTGCGCCTGTCCCTGTTGCTAATCTTTTTGACACCAAACAATATAATGGGACAAATCCTATTATAACTACCTATTATTCTCAAAATTATTTTCAAAGAACCATAGGCCTTTCCGAATATACGAATGCCAATTTTCTGAGCCCTGATACTATGTTAACTGCTGACTTTCCCTATCCTAATTGGTCAAGCATATATGAATATGAAGAGATAATTGACAATACAGGGGAGAAGAGAACATATCTTGGCAAGTTTAAAGATGGTGAAAACATAAATCATCTTGCAGCTGGCAGATTGTTTTATAAATATCTTCCCTCTCCCCTCAGGCATTTAGGGTTAAAGCTTGATAAACGAGTTTATTCTGACTACGCCCAGAAACTCATCCCTCGCGCCGTAGGCTACTCGGCAGGGCTTTTGGATTATTTTTTCAGGGGGAAAATGGTGGCAGGGATATCGGAGCTTTTTTATGATAGTTTCTGTAATATCATAGGGATTAAGATGCCATACATTCAAAATTCTACAAATAAGGATGCCATGGGGCCTGGAAATTTAATAGTCTCCTATCAATATAAGCTGCCAGGAGGTGGAGAATTTATTTATGGGACTTCAGACGAGAAACCATTGAATGAAAGCATCGGATCATCATACATAAGCTCTTCAGCATTTACTTTCAATTTCAACAACCCTATTCCGCCAAATGCTCAGGAGATAAAATTAACTCTTATTTTCAAGGGAAAGCTTGGCAATGAAGGCATCTACCCTTATAATAATGAATTTGCAGTGGCAGCACAGGTATTACCCGCGATTAATAATAATTGTTCGGTGACTTACAGAGAGTTTGAATCTCTTGTAATTGTTTATCCTGGTTGGCAGAAGGTTGCCTTTAGTTATTTAAAGATCAATGGTGAGTATCGTTATGAGCCTTTACCCGAAAATCAGGTTTATGTTTTTGATTATCAGAACGTGCATCCCATTTACATTTTCGAACCTGATACTGTTATGACTATTTGGTGTGAAGATAGCTATCGTAATTTACCCGTTAAAACAGGTGATTGGGCCAAGACAATACTGTATGATTTTTTTGGGGGCCGTTTAAGGACAGTGATTTTCAATGGCAGCAAGACTGTTTACGATGACATAACAGGAGAAAATCTTGGACCATGTAATAACTGTAACGATGCTGAGCATATTGAATACTTTTCTAAATTTGAACCGCATTGTGAGAGACTTACACCATGGGAGGAACCGCCGCCTCCTCCATAAAATTAAGGTGAAAGAATAAAGAAGAAAAGCAGGTAGCTTTTGGCTTTATGGTGGATTAAGGAATCTTTAAAAATGACGACACTGGAATTAGTTAAAAAAATACTGTTCATCGAAATCCTTAAAGGGCTCGCCCTTACGCTGAAGCATTTATTCACTCCGGCGGTCACAAGGCAATACCCTGCCGAGAAGAGAGAGCCATTCCCCGGCTCGCGGGGACTCCATGCCCTTGTGAGAGATCCCGAGACGGGCAAGGCCAAGTGTGTAGGCTGCGGCCTCTGTGCGGCCATGTGCCCTTCGCAGTGCATCTATATTTATACAAGCGAGGGCGACGACCACAAAAAGGTCGTGGACAGATATGAGGTCGAGGTGCTGCGGTGCGTCTTCTGCGCCCTGTGCGTGGAGGCATGCCCTTTCGGCGCGGTCGCACTTACCGAGCACTTTGAATATTCAGGCTACACGAGAGAAGAATTCTATTATACGAAGGAACGCCTCCTTGAAAACTGGGACAAATATATGGCGGGCGAAAAAGGCAAAAAATATTTCGAGAAATTCTGGAGGCCGAAATCCGAAGACTTCGGCGCCCCCTCTGTTTTACACGCGGAAGAGAAGGTGGGGCCATGACTTTATCTCAGGGTTTCTTCGCGTATTTTGCGGGGATGATTACCATATTGTCTCTGCTTGTGGTGACAAGGAAGAACCCGGTCCACAGCGTCCTGTGGATGCTGGTAATGTTTCTCCACATAGCGGGTCTCTATCTTTTGCTGAATGCCGAGTTTCTGGCCGCCATCCAGATTATCGTATATGCGGGGGCCATTCTCGTTCTGTTCCTCTTTGTCATCATGCTGCTTAATCTGCGCGGAGAGGAGACTGAAAAGAGGTTCCAGAAGCAGTGGCCCTTCGGTCTCGGGGCTGCAGCGGCGCTGGGCGTTTTTCTTGTCCTGATAACCGGCAATATCACAGTACTTCCTCCGCCGGGGCCGTACACAGTGGAGGCGATAAGGTCGGAAGGCAGCATAATGACGATAGGAAAGGTATTATATACGGATTTCCTGATGCCCTTTGAGATAGCGTCGCTGATATTGCTCGTGGCCATAATAGGTGCGGTAGTTTTGGCAAAGAAGAGACTGGAATAGGAGGTTTTGATTGGTCCCGTTAAACTGGTATATAATCTTGAGCGCGGTAGTGTTCAGTATAGGCGTGTTCGGTTTTCTTTCGAGGCGCAATTTGATAATGATATTTATTTCCATTGAGCTTATGCTGAATTCTGTCAACATAAGCCTTGTGGCCTTCAGTCACTATCTGCAGTCCATGAGGGGACAGATACTCGTATTCTTCGTCATTACGGTTGCGGCTGCCGAGGCAGCGATTGGGCTGGCAATACTGATAGCGTATTACAGAAATCATCCCACTATCAGGGTGGATGAGATAAATTTACTGAAAGGGTAGAAAGGTTTAAAACACGTGACAAGGTATGAGATGAGTTCCATGATGTCTTTGCGAGGAAAAAATAGCGACGAAGCAATCTCACGTGAAAAGAGAGATTGCCACGCCCCCTTCGGGTGCTCGCAATGACAAGTAATTCATCCGGGAGCTAATTAAGGTATAGCATATGCTGAAATACACTTTGATTCCATTACTGCCGTTACTTTCTTTCATCATCAACATCCTGCTCGGCAGGAACGTTATAAAAGACAAGGCGCACTGGATAGCGGTGCCGGCGGTGTTCGGCTCTTTCATCCTCGCAGTCGGGGCCTTTATGGACGTGCGCGCAGGGAATGTCATAAATATAAACATCTACGAATGGATCGTCTCCGGTAATTTCCATGTCTCTGTCGGATTTCTCATAGACCAGCTTACCGCAATAATGCTGATCGTCGTAACGTCCATCAGCACTCTTATTTTCATCTATTCAATAGGCTACATGCATGGAGACGGGGGATATTACCGCTTCTTCTCTTATCTGAGCCTCTTTGTATTCTCGATGCTCGTCCTTGTTATGGCGAACAATTTCCTCCTCCTTTATTTCGGATGGGAGGCGGTCGGCCTCTGCTCGTATTTCCTTATCGGCTTCTGGTTCCACAAGAAGTCCGCTGCCGACGCAGGCAAAAAGGCGTTCATCGTCAACAGGTTCGGCGACTTCGGTTTCGGCCTTGGTGTCATACTTGTCTTTCTTACATACGGAAGCCTCGAATATGTTGAGGTATTCAGAAATGCAAACAGTGTTATGGGGCAGACCATAAATATCTTCGGCAGCGATGTCAGCCTTATCACACTGATATGTCTGCTGCTCTTCTGCGGCGCCGTGGGTAAATCAGCCCAGATGCCGCTTCATGTATGGCTGCCTGATGCGATGGAAGGCCCGACGCCGGTCTCGGCGCTTATACATGCGGCGACGATGGTCACTGCGGGCGTGTTTATGGTGGCCCGCTGCAATCCCCTTTTCAGCCTCTCTCACACGGCAATGAACACAGTGGCAATCGTGGGGGGAGTGACAGCGATATTTGCCGCCTCCATTGGACTTGTGCAAAACGATATTAAACGCGTCATAGCATATTCAACCGTGAGCCAGCTTGGGTACATGTTTTTGGCCCTTGGAGTAGGCGCTTACTCTGCGGGTGTCTTTCATCTTTATACCCATGCGTATTTCAAGGCGTTGCTTTTCCTTGGATCGGGAAGCGTCATCCATGCGCTTAGCAATGAGCAGAATATGCAGAAGATGGGCGGATTGAAAAAATACATGCCCGTGACTTATACGGTTTTTATATTAGCTACACTGAGCATTACAGGCGTCCCCGGATTCGCGGGCTTCTTCAGCAAGGACGAGATACTCTGGAGGGCCTATTCAAGCGGAGAACTCGGGAAGTTCCTCTGGCTGCTGGCTACTGTTGCGGCCCTTATGACGGCATTCTATTCATGGAGACTTATTTTCATGACATTCCACGGCAAGTTCCGGGGCACGCATGAACAGGAGCATCATCTGCATGAGTCACCCAAAGTAATAACCGTTCCTTTAATGGCGCTTGCTGTTGGGGCAGTTGCTGCAGGGTGGGTGGGGATCCCGCCGCTGCTTATGGAGCACGGAGACAAAATCGGGGAGTTCCTTGGTCCTGTGCTTGGTCATCCTCATGGCGAAGGCACCCATGCCGAAGAGCTGATGGTCATGGGCGCATCCATATTTGTTGCGTTGGCGGGATGGTATCTGGCATATGTTATGTACGTGAAGAAACCTTATTTGCCCGGCGAGCTGGGCTCGAAGTTTTTACCCGTTTACGGCCTGCTGTACAATAAGTACTGGATTGATGAGCTTTACAGCAAGGCCTTTGTCCAGCCTGTTCTTAAATTGTCGGACAAGGTAATTCTCGGGTTCGTCGATAAAGGAATAATTGAAGGCATTGTAAACGGCGTACCCAACCTGATAGGGGCCTTCGGCAGCAGTTTAAGAAAGATACAGACGGGGTTATTGTCCAATTACGGACTTGTCATGGCAGCAGGGGCGATAGCGATAATAGGGTACATGATTTTCATGGGATAGGAATTAACCACTGAAGACACAGAGAATGAAGAATAAATTTTATCCACAGATTTCACAGATAACACAGAGTAGAAGACAAACTTTCTTTATTAAATCTGTGCCAATCTGCGTAATCTGCGGATGTGGTCTTTTTTTTGAGGTAACTGAATGGAACATGTGATTTATAATCAACTGAGTTATCCGATTCTCACGTATACGGTGTTCCTGCCCGTGGCGGGCGCGCTGCTTCTGCTATTCATGAGGAATGCGACTTTGATAAGGCTCACTACACTTATCGTGACGGTCGCCGCTTTCATCATTTCCCTGCCGCTTTTATCGAATTTCGACAAGACGTCATACAAGATGCAGTTTGTGGAGAAACATGAATGGATACCTTCATGGGGGATCAATTATTTTATAGGAATTGACGGCATCAGCATACTTTTCATATTTCTCACAACTCTGCTGAGTGTCCTGTGCGTGCTTGTTTCGTGGAAGGCGATTGAGACCAAGGCAAAGGAATTTCACATCGCCATCCTTATTCTGGAGGCAGGCATGTTAGGCGTTTTTGTCGCCCTGGATTTCTTTCTCTTCTATATTTTCTGGGAGGCGATGCTGATTCCCATGTTCCTTCTGATAGGGGTGTGGGGCGGCCAGCAGAGGGTATATGCCGCAATAAAGTTTTTCCTCTATACGCTTGCGGGAAGTGTGCTCATGCTTGTCGGTATTGTGGTCCTGTACTTCAAGGGCGGCAATACTCTCGATATCCTGACGCTGAGCTCTGTCCGGTATCCGCTGCAATTGCAGTTATGGCTGTTTATGGCATTCTTTGCTGCCTTTGCGGTAAAGGTCCCGATGTTCCCCTTTCATACATGGCTGCCTGACGCGCATACGGAAGCGCCTACAGCCGGAAGCGTGGTCCTTGCGGGGGTGCTGCTTAAGATGGGGGCCTACGGCTTCCTGAGGTTTTCGATACCGATGTTCCCTGACGCAACGAGGTTTTTCATGAAGCCGATCCTTATACTGTCCGTTGTCGGGATCATATACGGTGCGCTTGTATGCCTCGCGCAGAAAGACCTTAAACGTCTTATCGCTTATTCGAGCGTAAGTCACATGGGGTTTGTGACGCTCGGCATCTTTGCCATGAATTCACAGGGAGTGGAAGGCGGGATACTCCAGATGCTGAACCACGGCGTCATCACCGGCGCGCTGTTTTTGATGATAGGAATTATTTATGAGAGGACGCATACGAGGCAGATTTCCGATTACGGAGGGTTTGCGGGTCTGACTCCCTGGTACGCGGGATTTTTCATGATACTCACCTTTGCCTCCATAGGACTGCCCGGGATGAACGGTTTTATCGGTGAGTTTTTAATATTGTTCGGGGCGTTTAAGGCCCAAAAGGTCATGGGAGTGCTTGCGGCAACAGGAGTCATACTCGGGGCCGGGTACATGCTGTGGCTTTATCAGAGGGTCTTTTTTGAGAAGACCAATCCCGACTGGACTTCAGGCCATCACCACGTCCGGGATTTAAACCTGAGAGAGGTGATTACACTGGTCCCTCTGATCGCGCTTATTTTCTGGATAGGATTTTATCCCGACGTCTGCCTCAGTTATATGCACTCGTCAGTGGAGCATTTAATCGAAAATATGAACACGAGCGCTTATGCCGGAAAAGACGGCCTGCTTGCACGACATATCATGGAGAGTTTCTGATGGACACTACAAGCAAACTTTTTGATCTCATCCCTGTATTGCCGGAGCTCACAATGATGAGCGTCGCCCTGGTCCTGCTGCTGCTCGATCTCATCGTAAAGAAAAAAGAGGTCATCGCCCTTGTCGGGATAGCGGGCGCCCTCGTCGCATTTTACGGCACCTGCAAGCTTTATGGTCTTACCGAACCTCAGAGCGTCTTTGCGAATATGTTTGTGCTGGACGGCTATTCCAATTTCTTCAAGCTGATATTTTATCTGAACGTCATCCTGACGATCTGCATTTCCCTCAAATATATGGCGGTCGAAAAGGCTTCGCTGGGCGAATATTACGCGCTCCTCTTTTTTGCTACTACAGGCATGATGATTATGGCTTCTGCTGCGGACCTGATCGTATTGTATCTCGGTCTTGAATTGATGGCGCTCTCTACATACATACTTGCCGGTTTTGTCAGAAAGCAGCCGCGCTCCAACGAGGCCGCGCTGAAATATTTTTTCCTGGGCGCCTTCTCCTCTGCCTTTCTCCTGTACGGCATTTCTCTCACTTACGGCCTTACGGGGACCACCAATCTCAAGGAGATAGCCGTTGCGCTTCAGACGCTTAATATCACAGGCAGCCCCATAGTTTTTTTAGGCGTCATATTTTTTATCGTCGCCTTCGGGTTCAAGATTGCGCTCGTCCCGTTTCACATGTGGGCGCCTGATGTTTATGAAGGAGCGCCTACGTCCATAACCGCCTTTATGTCCGTCGGGCCGAAAGCAGCCGGATTTGCGGTCATGGGAAGGGTGCTGTTTGACGCCTTTGGAGGTCTGCAGGTACAGTGGAGCAGCATACTGATACCCGTGGCCGTTATTACAATGGCCGTTGGAAGCATCATCGCCCTGGCCCAGACAAATATAAAAAGAATGCTCGCCTACAGTTCCATTGCTCACGCCGGATATATGCTCCTCGGTGTTATCTCCGGTACGCCCGGCGGGCTTACAAGCACCGTTAATTATCTGATGATTTATGCCCTTATGAATATGGGGGCGTTTGCGGTAGTAATCATGCTGCGAAGGGAAGGGTTTCAGGGTGAGAACCTTGAAGACTACATGGGACTTGCAAAGGGCCATCCCCTGGCGTCCGCGCTGATGCTTATCTTCATGTTCTCCCTTACGGGGATCCCGCCTACGGCAGGGTTTATCGGGAAGTTCTATGTCTTTATGGAGGCGATCAGGGCGGGCCATACGTCTCTTGCCGTCATAGCTGTCATGTTCAGCGTAATATCCGCGTTCTTCTATCTCAGGGTGGTCATGTATATGTACATGAAAGACCCGAAGGAAGAGGTTGTGCTTACCACGTCAAATTCCATGAACTTTGCACTCGCAGTGACTGCGGTCATGGTTATACTGTTAGGCGTTTTCCCCTCTCTCCTGCTTGACCTGGTGAGGTCTTCGATTTTGGGATGACCGTCGGGCCGGCATGGAAAATTTCTCTTGACTAATTAACGCTGTTTCCAGTATGTTTACCTATGCCTTTGAATGAGAAAAGAAAGGACGTCAGGGTCGCAAAGAGGCTGGAAGTTAAATTTCACTCGACGTCCGAGAATACGGCCATAACCAGCGACCTGTCCGAGAACGGCCTGTTCATTACGACCTGCAAAGGGGTTGACCCCGGCAACACCATAGACATAAGGCTGCATCTGCCCAATTCGGATGCGCTTTGCATATCGGGCAAGGTTGTCAGAAATATAAAAGCATCCCAGGATGTTAACGGCGAATCCAGGAAAGGGATGGGAATCGAGATCATAAATCCTCCGGGGGATTTTATAAACTTTATTGGATCTCTTCTTAAGTAGTTAACATTGTTGATCCACGCAAAACCAATGCCTTGTCTGTGTCATTCCGGCTTGCCTGCCGGTAGGCGGGTCCGGAATTTTTCTTGCGGAAGGACTCCCGACAAGCGGGAGTGGCAGTCATAGAGGACATTTTTTTATGAGTGAGTCAATAGCCCGGCAATTAGCCGGGGTGTCAGGGTTGTATTGAATTCCTCTTCTGGTTTATAATTACAGTCGCCGACAATTTCATGAATGCCGAAGTGGTGGAACTGGTAGACACGCACGTTTGAGGGGCGTGTGGAGCAATCCATGCGGGTTCGAGTCCCGCCTTCGGCACCATTCTTTCCTTTTCCCCAGGGGAAGAGCCAAGAGGATGTTTTAAAGTTGACGGACAATTTGTCAGGATCCTCCGCTGAATTTCTTCAAACTCTTACCGTTTTGTTTCTTATCGAGGCGTATTTCCTATGGTCTACGTATGGTTTGGGTTTCATGAAGAAAGGGTGAATGGAACGGCCTTTTCTGGATCAAAGGTGAGTAATAAAAATTTGCGATACCCTGTAAGGTAAAAACCTTATCTTTCTTCTGGGGGATTGAGTAGTTTTTTTGTTCCCTCTGCACTTGAGAGGAAAGCTCTATTGCCACCCTAAACTCCCATTTGTTGACCGATTTGCCCGGTTCTTAGCTTAATCCGTTTCAGGGTATCGCAACATCATCTTCTACCTTTATTATAGCGCGATTTTGTACTTAGTCAAGAAATGCCTTGCAGCTTTTCTGTTCGATGGAATTGGGAGGAATCGAATGGCAGTCCGGGAGTTGAGTCCCCTCTTTTACCCCATGTCGCCCAGTTCGTACTGGATGATGCTGATGGCAGATAGCGGCGCTGTTTCGGTGCGGAGTATCCGGGGCCCGAGTGATGCCGTTATGAATCCTTTCCCCACAGCCGCTTCTGTTTCTTCTTCTGAAAAACCGCCTTCGGGACCAATAAGGAGGACGATGTTTTCAACGTCTTTGAGACCGGCCAATATCCTTTTCAGGTTTTGTTCTTTCTGTTCTTCAGAGAAGATGATCCCCGAAAAAAGGGGGAAGGGTGGGTTGTACAGAAATTTTTCAAATTCAACCGGATCGTCAATCCCGGTTATCTTCTCCCTACCGCATTGTTGTGATGCTGCAAGAGCTATCTTTCTCCACCTGTCCGTTTTTGCCGTATGCCTGACCTGGGAACGCCCGGTAATCAGGGGGACGATCTTTTTGACGCCCAGCTCCGTTGATTTCTGTATGATGAGATCCATCCTGTCGCTTTTGGGAAGACCCTGCGCAAGGGTGATCGAAAGGGGAGATTCAGCGGTGTAAGGTTCTTTATTGACCATCACGGCCGTTATTTCTTTCTTGTGGACATGCAGGACCTTGCAGATATATTTGTAAGTGGAGCCGTCGAATATTATGAGCCGGTTGCCGGGCCTTATCCTGAGCACCAGCGATAGGTATCTTGCCTGCTCTCCGGTGATAACTATTTTTTCTTCTGAAAGCATCTCCGCCGGGAGGAATAAGCGGGTCATTATTGTCCTTCTTTCCTGAAGCTTATTTTCTGCGCAATGCCTCTTCTACCGTCTTTATGGCGCAGAACTCTCCGCACATGCTGCACACATGCGACTCTGTCGGCGGGACTTCGGCGCGCCACTGTCTGACCTTGTCGGGATTCAGAGACAGGGCGATCTGACCGTTCCAGTCCAGCGCCTTTCTCCTTTTGGCCATCTCAATGTCCATTTCAATAGCGCCTTTGACGCCCTTTGCAACGTCCGCCGCATGTGCAGCGATTTTTGACGCGATGACCCCTTCAATAACGTCTTCGATATTGGGAAGCCTGATGTGCTCGGACGGCGTAACATAGCAGAGGAAGTCGGCGCCGGCCGCTCCGGCGATGGCCCCGCCGATGGCCGCTGCAATATGGTCGTAGCCCATCGCGATGTCGGTAACGAGGGGACCGAGGACATAAAAAGGCGCGCCTTTGCATAGCTCCTTCTGCAACTTTATATTAAGCTCCACCTGATTAAGCGGCACGTGTCCGGGACCTTCAATAATTACCTGAACGCCTGCCGCAACAGCCCTGTCACGCAATTCACTGAGCGTCAGAAGCTCGTCAATCTGGGTCCGGTCCGTTGCATCGGCAAGACAGCCGGGGCGAGCTCCGTCGCCGAGGCTCAATGTAAGGTCATATTTTCCGGCCATCTCAAGAAGCCTGTCATATTGCTCATAAAGAGGATTCTCCCTGTTATTGTAAATCATCCATTCGACAAGGAAGGCCCCGCCCCTGCTGACAATGTCGAGTATGCGCCCGTCTTCACGAAGGGTCTGAATAGTTTTCCTCGTCAGCCCGCAGTGAACGGTCACAAAATCAACACCCTGTTTCGCATGATTTTCAATAGCGGCAAAAAGTTCGTCCGCGCTCATCTTTGCGATCGATCCCTTGTCCTCCGCAGCCTTTGCGACCGCCTCGTAAATGGGAACAGTCCCGACTGCGACAGGTGATTTTCTGAGGAGCAGCTTCCTGATGTCATTTATCGGACCGCCTGTTGAAAGGTCCATAACTGCGTCGGCACCGTATTTCACCAGCGCATCGAGCTTTTGCATTTCGTCGTCGAGAGATATCTTGTCCCTTGACGTGCCGATGTTGGCGTTTATCTTTGTCTTCAATCCTCTCCCGATGCCGAGAGGTTTTATGTCATGAAAAGTGTTCCTTGCAATGACCGTGAGACCTGATGCAATGTCCTGTGCAAGTTGCTCCGGCCCGATGTTCTCATCAAACGCAACCTGTTTCACTTCATCAGTAATAATTCCCTTCCTCGCAAGCTCGATTCGCGTATGCTGTAATGCTTTAGTCATAATTTTCTCCTTTTAGGTCATTCCCGCGCAGACGGGAATCCAGTCATCATTTATTTCTTCCGCTTTTCCCTTAATATCATCCGCTCCCAAAATCTCCGATATCATTGCAGCTCCATAAGCCCCTGCCTCCATCACTTCTTTCACTCTTTGGCTTTTTATTCCGCCGACTGCGAAGACGGGGATTTTTACTTTGCTGCAAACATTCTTCAGAACGTCTATACCGAGCGGTTTGCCGTATTTCAATTTTGACGGCGTCCGGTAAACCGGGCCGAGGGTCAAAAAATCGGCCCCTGCCTTCTCAGCCGCTTTCGCCTCTTTTAAAGAATGAGTTGAAGCGCCGACCAGGAGTTTTCTCCCCGCAACCCTTTTCACTATGTCCGGAGTAACACTGTTTTGCGTGAGATGGACTCCATCCGCGCCGACCGCAAGGGCAATGTCGAATCTGTCATTGATAAAAAGTTTCGCGTTATACGTTTTAGTCAGCTCTCTCATCTTATATGCAAGTTTCAATAATTCACGGGTCCCCAAATCTTTCTCTCTCAATTGTATTGCTTTGACCCCGCCTTTTAATGCCTGCCTGCTGGCTGTTATTAAGTGAGAAGTGGGAAGTGAGAAGTTAGAAGTTTCTTTAAACTGTTTTCTATCAGTAATCAGATAAAGTCTAAAGCCCAAAGCCTGGAGTCTGTGTTTTGTTTTCTTACTTCTTACTACTGACTTCTGACTTCTGGCTTGCTTCACAGCATGCCCTCTATCGGGCTGCTTGCAGTCGCATAGAGTTTCTTCTGTATCCTTCCCGCCTTATATGCAAGACGTCCGGCCATAACGGCGTGTTTCATCGCCTCTGCCATGGCGATCGGGTCTTTCGCACCGGCTATGGCGGTGTTGAGCAATACGGCATCGCATCCGAGCTCCATTGCAATCGCAACATCCGAGGCAGTCCCCACTCCGGCATCAACTACGATAGGCACCTTTGCCTGTTCAAGTATTATTTTTATATTGTAAGGGTTCCGTATTCCAAGCCCCGATCCGATCGGCGCGGCAAGCGGCATGACAGCGGCAGCTCCGGCATCCACAAGCCTCAGCGCCATAACAGGGTCGTCATTGATATAAGGAAGGACAATGAATCCTTCTTTTGCAAGAATCTCTGTCGCCTTCAGCGTGGCGCAGGTGTCGGGGAACAGTGTTTTTTCATCGCCTATGACTTCCAGCTTGATAAGGTCTGAAACGCCCGCCTCTCTCGCTAGCCGCGCATATCTCAATGCGTCCTCCATTGTGTAACAGCCTGCGGTATTGGGAAGTATTTTGTATTTTTTTGGGTCGATGTAATCAAAGAGGTTCTCGGACTTTCTGTCGAATATATTTGTCCTTCTTACCGCGACAGTAACAACATCTGCGCCTGATGCTTCAATGGCCTTTCTCGTCTCCTCGAAGTTCTTATACTTTCCTGTACCGACCCACAGTCGGGACTTGAATTCAATTCCCTTGATTATTAGCTTGTCGTTCATATGTTCCTCCTGGTACAAGTAGTCGGTAGCAAGTAGTTGGTAGTTAAGGGAAGCGCAACTTCATCCTAATTCCCCTTAACTACTTGCTGCTAACTATTAACTACTGTCGTTCATCCTCCTCCGACAAAATTCACAACCTCAACCATATCACCGTCTTTAAGGACATACTCATTGAAATTACATTTCTTTATGATTTGCATATTGACCTCAACAGCGACCCGCGCCGGCTCAATATGCAAAGACTTCAACAAATCGACAACAGTCAAGTTGTCCTGGACTTCCGAATCCGTACCGTTTAATTTAAGCCTCATATTCTCATTTGCTCCACATTGCTTGTTGCGTCATTCCGGGCTTTATCATCAAATATGAATGTCTCTTTTTCCTGCTTCAATAAGTTTAATTTTCTCAGCGAGTCCGTTCGCGCTTTTCGCGATCTCCCCATCCAGCAGCTTCTTCAACCGCCCCTTCACTTCATCCGAAGCGCAGTCTTCCATGTATTCCCTGAGAGAGAGAAGCGCATTCTCCTGACAGAAGTTTTTAATCGCCCCCTTCTCGGCAAGGTGTCTGAATCTCTCCCCGCTTCTTTTCTCTCTGTAGCAGGCGGTGCAGAGACTCGGCACAAGCCCCAGGTCCGCAATCTTGCCGATGACTTCTTCAAGGCTCCTCGAATCTCCTATCTCAAACTGTTCTGTGTCGCCTTCCTTTATATAACCCCGGGGGCTGGTCCTTGATCCGGCGGATATCTGGGAGGCCCCGATGGACAATAATTCATCTCTCAATTCAGCGGGCTCTCTCGTAGAAACCACAACTCCGGCATACGGAAGGGCCAGCCGGTAAATCGCAACTATCTTTTTCAGGTCTTCATCGGAAACTCTACGGCATGTATCAGGCAAATTTGCCCCCTGCGCAGGCTGAAGCCTGGGAACGGAAAGCGTATGGGGCCCGAATCCGTATTTGCTGATCAGCCTTCTGCAATGCGAGATCAGAGCGGCGACTTCCCACCGCCAGTCATAAAGGCCGAGAAGCACACCCATGCCGACGTCTTCAAACCCTGCCTCGATCGCCTTGTCCATGACTTCTAATCTTGACGCATAATCCGATTTCGGCCCTGAGGGATGCATTGATCTGTAAGTCGGGATGTGATAGGTCTCCTGAAAGCACTGATATACGCCGATGCCGGAACCCCTGAGCCTCCTGAAATCCTCCACACTCATCGGAGCCGTGTTTGCATGAAGGATCCGGATGTCCGTATTTTTATAGATTGCATCAATAACTTTTTCCAGGTAATCGATGCCTGCCATCTTTGCATGTTCACTGGTCACGAGGAGCAGCCTTTTGTATCCCCGCTTTGCAAGTAAGGAAGCTTCTTCCACTGCTTCATTCACACTCAGTGTCTTTCTCCTTGCATCCCGGTTGCCTGTTCTGAAACCGCAATAGCCGCAATCATTCACACACTCATTCGACAGATAAAGAGGGGCGAAAAGGACTATTCTTCTGCCGTATACTTTTTCCTTTACCCTGCGTGCCGTATCCAATATCTCGTCCCATAATTCTTTGTCCCGCAGATCGAGAAGCGCAGAGACCTCTGTGAGATTCAGGACCTGCATCTCAAGAGATTTGGAAAGGATTTCCCTGATATATGAAGTGTCAGTTTTCATGGTTTTATTCCCGTAATTTAAATTGAAATAAAAAACCGTATCCCCTGCGGAGGCATCTCTTCGGGAATACGGTATTAATAATTACTGCCATTCCCTTTCCTGCGCTGGTATTATCCGGTTCAGGTTCAGAGGGTCTTCCCGATGCTTTGGAAACTCTCAGGCTCTGATGCCTCCCCTAGGGTAGTTTAAAGTATACTGCCTCAAAAAAAATGTGTCAACTTAAAGCGGAACTTATTGACATGAAAGGGCAAAAATGATAAATTGCAGTGCACGGGATCTCCCGGGGCATACAGATAATTCAAGAGGAGGACATGATATGAAAAAAATATTTATCGCCTTATACCTGCTGAGCGCTATGTTTATGGCTGTTGGCTGTACTAATAAGGAAGCGCCGAAAGATACCGGAACAGCCTCCCCGGAGATGCAAGCTTTGAAAGGCATCGGGGACTCACAGGCAAATTTACAGAATACGCTTACAGACATCAGGAATGCCCAGGCCGGGATAAAGGATTCACAGGCAGACATTCAGAGCGGGCAAAAAGAAATTCTTGCGAAGATATCCGAGCTCGAAAAAAAGATATCGACGGTCCAGGCCCAGCCTTCACCTGCAAGGCCGGCGGTTGATTTGAACAAGGTACATAACCTGCCTGTCGCCCATTCACCGGTGAAGGGTAATAAAAGTGCCCCTGTTACCATCGTTGAGTTTTCCGATTTTCAGTGCCCCTATTGCGCGCAGTTACAGCAGACCCTCAGCGAGGTCCTCAAGGCTTATCCAAAGGAAGTCAGGCTTGTCTTCAAACACTATCCGCTGCCCTTCCATCAGCATGCAATGAGTGCGGCAAAAGCCACCGAGGCTGCAAAAGAACAGGGCAAGTTCTGGGAAATGCATGACCTCATCTTTCAGAACTTCAACAAACTCAATGAAGGCATTTATAAAGAGTTTGCCGCTCAGATCGGCCTGAACGTGGAAAAATTTTCAGCAGATTTTGCAAGCGCCAAATACGATCAGATGATCCAGCAGGACATGGCGCTTGCAAGAAATTCCGGAGTGACCGGGACGCCGACGCTGTTTATAAACGGAAAGAGAGTGCAGCAGAGGTCTTTTAATGACTTCACTCAGGCCATTGATGCTCTTATAAAAAAATAGACGGAAACCTTTCTCTTCCAACTGGAAAATATGTCCATGTCTATCTGTGCAATTTTATTTTCGCTATTTCCCTCGCCGCTTTTCTTTCTTTTTTCTCCCGCACCTGTGATAAAATTAAGCAATTTTCCAACTTCATGCTGAAACCTGAAAGTGTCATGCCGGACTTGTTCCGGCATATCCGGTCAGGTCGGAGGGACAATGATTAAAGAGGCAATCAGTCTTTTGATAAACGGCAGGGACCTGTCTGAAGATGAGATGAAAGACTCCATGCGGGACATTATGGAAGGGCAGGCGACAGCCGCGCAGATAGCGTCATTTCTTACAGCGCTCAGGATAAAAGGCGAGACGGTCGAAGAGATAACCGGCGCGGCAAAAGTCATGAGGGAAAAAGTCACAAAGATAAAGGCGCCCGTTTATACGGTCGATACCTGCGGCACAGGAGGAGACATGTCGCATACGTTCAATATTTCCACCACTGCCGCCATTATTGTCGCCGCATGCGGCGTGCCGGTGGCAAAGCACGGCAACCGTTCCGTATCGAGCAGTTGCGGCAGCGCCGATGTACTTGAAGCGCTCGGCATCAGGATAGACCTTGAGCCGCAGAAGGTTGAGAGATGTCTGGAGTCTACGGGTTTCGGGTTTATGTTTGCGCCGCTGTTTCATCCCGCGATGAAATACGCCATAGGGCCGAGAAGGGAAATGGGAATACGCACCGTTTTTAACATCCTCGGACCTTTAACAAATCCCGCAGGGGCTGAACGGCAGGTAATGGGAGTTTTTGATGATAAACTCACGGAGACGTTGGCCAGAGTGCTTGCAAATCTCGGGGTCAAACATGCCTTTGTAGTGCATGGTGAAGACGGCCTTGACGAAATAACGAACACGGACAAAACAAAAATTTCCGAATTGAAGGATGACAGGATTGATACTTATTTCATTGCCCCTGAGGACTTCGGTTTTGAACGGGCAGATAAAAGCGCACTGATGGGCGGTACCGCACAGGAAAACGCGAAGATCGCGATGGACATACTTGAAGGTAAAAAAGGGCCCCGAAGGGACATTGTCATTATGAATTCGGCGGCAGCGCTGAGAGCAGGTGGCAAGGCAGAAAACTTTTCTGAGGCTGTCGGTATTGTGTCCGCTGCGATTGATTCGGGGGCTGCGATGAGAAAACTTGAAGAGATAAAGGACGTAAGCAGCAGGCTGTAAACAGGGACAGGATTAACGGGTTGAAAATATGAGGAAGGATTTTTTCAACAAATTTGCGGAGCTGACAGGGAAGGTTTTAGAGCACCTGAAAGGGATTGCCCTTGTCATGATTCTCATTATCGCTGTTCTCGGCGTTATTGTCGGCTACAAATATTACAGGCACACACAGGAAGATCCTCAATTCTGCATGTCATGTCATCTGATGAAAGAGGCCTTTACGGAGTGGTATGAAGGCAGGCACAGAGGGATAATCTGTCAGAAGTGCCATCAGTTGAGCATACTCGAACAGAACCAGCTTCTTGCGGCTTATGTTGTAAGGGGCAACAGCAAGACGTTCTCTCAAACCCACGGAAGAGAAAAGCCCTGGACTTCATGCAAGGAATGTCATATGAATGAAGCAATTCAGGGGTCTTTGACCCTGAATAAATCCTACGGTCACGCGAGACATGTATTTATACAAAAGGTCGTCTGCAAGACGTGCCATAAAGGCGCGCTGCATGATTTTCATCCAAATGAAAACGCATGCCGGGATTGCCACCAGGACAAAGGGGTCCACGGACTCGGCATGGAGGCATTCTCGTGCCTCAAGTGCCATTCTTATTCGGAGAAAACCCCTTCAATGGTCCCTAAAGACAGATGTGTCGGATGTCATACCGACATGCCGAAAACAGCGCCGATGTCGGGGCTCCTCTGTCATCAGTGTCACAAGCCGCATGGAGAAATAAAACCAAAGCCCGCTGCATGCGTCAGCGAATGTCATCAGAATGAAACCGCTGTCGGACAGCATGGGTTGCATATGAAGAAAGGTCTTGACTGCCTTGACTGTCACAAATCTCATGTGTGGACCGTCGGTCAGGATAAAGCAAAAACCCTCTGCACCCGATGCCATCCCTATAAAGAGCCCCGCAAATTTATTTATTAGAACCGTCCTTCTTTTCTTTTTGTAATTCCGCAAAGAAAAATTAATATTTTTGCATCCCTGCAAATTCCCGGCAGCAATAAAGTTATCAATTTCAACAAGTTAACTGCAGGCATAGGATATGCATTTGTAAACAGCAGAACAACGAAAGGAGGGTGGGAAAGATGAAAACAGGAGAAACTGCAAAAAAGGGTTTATATGTGGGCGCAGGCGCAGGGCTCGTACTGTTTGCATTAATTGGCCTGCTACCGGGTTCATTCATTGGTGGGGCGGTTGGTCTCAGCGTTGCCGGGAGTATATTCGGAATACCAGTAGGCGCACAGTTGATGCCGAGGATTGTAGTTGGAATATTTATGGTCCTGGGGGTAATGACCGCCGGGTTGGTCTTTGTGGCAGGCAGTTCGCTTGCGGGATGGCTGGCTGGATACGTGATTGATGCAATAAGACATGAAAAGGATGAAGTCACCGATTTGGCATCACAGCATAAATAGAATCATCTCATAGAAGGAGAGTCATATGAAATTTGTCGCAAGCAGGACAACGGTATCTTTAAGGGGAAACAAAAAGCCGTGTGATGAGGCAAGAGAAGATGAGTTGACGCCGCTGGATTTCAGGACCGTTAAGACGCTTGAAGCTGCCAAAAAGAAGGTGTGGTACAAGATGTGGCTTGAAGGAGGCGCTAATCACAGAGAAGAAGGAGGTGTAATTGTATGCGATAAAAAAGAGAAAGAAAAACAATGGGTCGTTGATATTGAGACACTGGAAGAGCTTATTAATTTTCAGAACAGATATGGCGCAATCGTGATTATGGACAGCGCGCCGTATAAAGAAACAAGAAAAGAATTAAAGATACTTCGGCCTGAAGAAAAATAATAATCGTACATGGAGCAGCGTACAAAAATAGAAATACACGCTACACGCTGAGCGATGAATAAAAAAGGAGGAAGCGGAAATGGAAACAAAAGAAATGGCAAAGAAAGGCTTATACGTTGGAACAGGGATCGGGCTTATCTTATTCGCACTGGTCGGGTTGTTCCCCGGCTCTATGGTCGGAGGCGTGATAGGGCTTAAAATTGCCGGAAGCATGTTGGGAGCGCCCGTACATGCAACTGTATTGGCCCGGTTGATAGTTGCAGCATTCATGATTATCGGGGTATTGACAGCCGCGATAGCTTTCATTCTTGGAACGGGTATTGTGGGATGGTTGGTCGGCAGCGTAGCTGACACGGTAAAAGCCCGCCATGAAGTCCCGGCGGAAGCGGCGGCAAAGCGCTAATTATACGGCGTGCAGCGCATTGTTGCCGGGCCGCTGCACGCCGACGAAAGGAGGAAGGAACATGCCTGATGATTCTAAATCGTTAAGGGTATCTGAAATAGTAAAGGACGTTACCAGGTCTTTTGATTCTACTGTTGCAACAACGTGGTATTCCAATATCCTGGAATTTCTCTCTGGCAGCAGGTCATTTTATGTGCTTTTGATCTTAAGCGGAATTCTTATTTTTACTTCAGCTATGTCAGGAGTATATGCGATGAACATGGGTTATCGTCACGCCTACGGGGTCACGCGCGAGATATCATGGGGAATATTGATCTCGACATATATCTTTTTTGTTGTGACATCCACGGGGCTCTGTATTGTGTCTTCCATAGGACACGTATTCGGAGTGAGGGACTTCATGCCGATCGCGAAACGGACCGTCTTTCTTGCAATTGTCACCATCCTTGCCGGGTTTACCGTCATCTTCTTTGATGTTGAGAACCCGCTCAGGATGGCCGTCTACAATGCCATTTCTCCAAACCTGACATCTAACATATGGTGGATGGGGACGTTATACGGCGCATACATGGTTTTCATGATCGTCGAATTCATCCTGCTCCTGTTGGGCAGCCATAAATACGCGATGTATTCAGGGCTGTTAGGGCTTCTATCGGGGATTGCGGCGCACAGCAACCTCGGAGCGATCTTCGGGATGCTTCACGGCAGGGAATACTGGTACGGCCCTTATATGCCCATATATTTTATCGCCTCGGCAATGGCATCCGGATGTGCCGCGATTATATTCTTCACGTATCTGGGATACAAGGTCAATAATGAAATGATGGACAAACCGATGGAGAGATCGCTGGAGGCTGTCGCCAGGTTATGCACGCTTATGGTTGCAGTAATTATATTCTTTACAGCCTGGAAGATTATTACAGGGCTTGTCGCTGCGCCGGGAAAGGTTGAAGCCATCAAGGCCATGCTCAGCGGCCCGTATTCACTTAACTTCTGGGTTTTTGAGGTGCTGGCAGGGATGGTTGCGCCGTTTTTCCTGCTGCTGCGCTCCAGGGGCAAAAATATCAACATGATGTTTATTGCTTCGGCCCTGATGATAACCGGCATCTTTATAATGAGGTATGACCTGGTGGTAGTCGGTCAGATTGTGCCGTCACATCATGAGCTCGGCGTTATTGACAGTCCGTCATTGCTCCCCTACAGCCCCTCTCTTTATGAAATTATGATCGTCCTGGGCGGTATGGGCATTGTGGCAGTGAGCTTTCTCATCGGCGAAAGAATATTCAAAGGGCATAAAAGCGAGGTCCACTGAGGAGGTGAAAAAATGAAATTTCCAAAACTTGATACTGAAAATCTGAAGAAAGAAAATTCCGCTCAGGTCCCGATGATTGAACGCCGGGAGTTTCTCAGAATGGGCCTTATCATAACAGGCGTCTTTGCGGGCGGGACCATTCTGTCTGCTGTCCCGCATATGAATAAAGTCTTTGCATCATCACGGGAGACTGCCGGCAAGTATCCGTATAAACCTCATTACAGTATGGTGATAAGGCAGGACCGCTGCATCGATTGCGAGAGGTGCCTTGAGGCATGCATTATAACAAACGACGTCCCTGACTACGGTTACCGCACTGCGATACTTCAAAGAGAAGTCCCGGACGCCGTAGGGCAAAAGCGGGAGTTCATCCCCGTGCTATGCAACCAGTGCAACAACCCTCCCTGCGTCAGGGCCTGTCCGGTAAAGGCAACTTACAAGGACAAACAAACAGGCATCGTGATGATGGATTACACAAAATGCATCGGCTGCAAGGTATGTGTTATGGCTTGCCCGTATAACGCAAGATACTTCAACGAAGAGAGGCACTCTATCGACAAATGCAATTTCTGCTTTGATACCCGGCTTTCAAAAGGGGAAAGTCTTACTGCATGCGCAGCCGCATGTCCGGCAGGCGTCCGCGTCTTCGGCGACCTCTCGGACCCGGGCAGTAACGTTTACGGACTGGTCCACCAGATTGAAAAACCGGTATGGGTCCTGCGCCCCGAGGTCGGCGCAAAACCGAATGTATTTTATATGAAAGGGTAAGGAGAGCAAGCATGAAAAAAATTTTATTTGTATTGTCGCTTCTTGTATTCGTATCCGGTTACGGGAGGCTATTTGCTTCCGGCGCCATCTCTCACGGCGGCGACATCGTCTACACCAAGCCGGTGAAGTCCGTAATCTTCAGCCACAAGCTCCATGCAGAAGACAGGGGATTGTCCTGCGGGATGTGCCACAGCGGTCTTTTCGACGCAGTTGCATTAAAGGCCCAGCAAAAAAACGATTTCAATATGGACTCGCTTTACAAAGGCAAATATTGCGGCTCGTGTCACAACGGGCAGATGGCATTTGCCTCAAACACCCAGTGCGCGCGCTGTCATGCGGGCGTCAAGGGCCATGCAGTCCATGAGAAAAAAGGGCCGGTAAAGAGCCCGGCTTCCGGGCCGGAAGGTTTATTGATCCTGGGAAAAGGGGATTCATTTGTAAAGTTCAGCCATGCAAAGCATGCGGCATCTTTAATATGCGGTGATTGCCACTCGGGCGTTTTCCCCATGAGCAGGGACAAAACAAAGGTGACAATGGAAGGGATTTATCAGGGAGAGTCCTGCGGTTCGTGCCATAACGGGAAAAATGCGTTCTCCTCTTACGAGTGTAAGAAATGTCATGAAAAGACGCCTGCGCCGGCTGTGGATTTGACTTATAAGAACAAGGGCACAGGCGCCGTCAAATTCAGCCATGAGTTTCATAAATCCGCATTCAAATGCGATGAATGCCACAAAAATCTTTTTGCCATGAGAAAAGGCGGCAGCAGGATGAAAATGGATGCCATGTATAACGGCAGGTTTTGCGGGTCATGTCATAACGGGAACACTGCGTCAAATGTAACGGATTGCGGCAAGTGCCATAAGGGGTAGGGGAAGGCGCGGGAAGGACGGCCCGCGCCTTACGTTTATTTTTCCCTTGTCAGCATCCCGAAAAAACGGTTTATTGCTGAAAAAAATACCCCGCCGATAAAGGCCCCGAAAAGCCCGATAAGGCCTATTGCAAGGAGGACGCCCAGTATTACAACGAAATGATGATTGGAGAAACTTGTATTGAATAACCGGTTCAGATCATGGGCGACCGCCTCGCTCCATCCGATGCCCATGCCCTGACCCAGGAGTATGTCCATGCTTAACGCCGTTACAAGGCCCAAAACCCCGCCCAAAACAGCGCCGATATAAAAGGGTTTTTTCACTCCTCAATCCCGTATTTCTTGAACTTCCTGTAAAGAGTCGCGAGATCGATCTCTAAAGCCCTGGCAGTCTCTTCTTTATTTTTGTTATGTGCTTCATATATTTTCAGGAGAAGATTTTTTTCGTAATCGCCAAGATAAGCTTTCAGCGTAGAGGACTCTGCAGTGTGTCCGGCATTCCTGATTTTTTCCGGGAGGTCGGCCGGGGTTATATGCTCCCCTTCAGTGAGGGCCACAGCCCTCTCTATCACATTTGAGAGCTCCCTGACATTACCCGGCCAGGAATGCATGATCAGCAGTGGCAAAGCCTCTTTAGCAATTCCTTTGACCTGTTTCCCGTGCTCTTTTGCAAATTTATTTACAAGATGCATGGACAGCATCTCCATATCTTCCTTTCTCTCTCTTAACGGAGGTATCTTGATCTCGATAACATTCAACCTCCAGTAAAGGTCTTCCCTGAATTTGCCCTCTTTTATTTTTGATTCTATATCTGCGTTCGTTGCGGATATCAGCCTTATGTCAACGATTCTCGGCGTTGAATTTCCGAGCGGATATACCTCTCCGGATTCTATGACCTTAAGCAGCTTTGACTGGAGATTTACCGGCATATCTCCTATTTCATCCAGGAAAAGCGTCCCATGATGCGCAAGAGGGACAAGCCCTATTTTGTCCGATACCGCTCCGGTGAAGGCCCCTTTCTTATATCCGAAGAGCTCTGCTTCGAGGAGGCCCTCCGGTATCGCAGAGCAATTAATGGAAATAAAGGGTTTGTCTCTCCTCTGACTGTTGTTGTGGATAAGCTCCGCTACAAGCCCCTTTCCCGTCCCGCTCTCGCCGAGCAGGAGGATATTGCTTTTTGTAGGAATTACCTTCTCGAGGGTGTCAAGAATTTTCAGCATGGATTCGGAATTCGCAACAAATTCCCTGTAGGTCATGCGCTGGCTTATCTGCTGTTTAAGGGCGATGTTTTCCGTGATCAATCTCTTTTGCTCAAGGAGCTTTTTTATTGCGAGCTTTATCTCTTCATTGAGGAAGGGCTTGACTATATAGTCGGTGGCGCCTCTTTTCATCGCCTCTACGGCAGACTCAATGGATGCATATGCCGTCATCATTATCACAGCCGTACCGGGACTATGCTCCCTGGTCTTTTCCATCACGGTCATACCGTCCGTCTTGCCCATTTTGAGGTCCGTCAGGACTACATCAAAAGAGCCCTGTGTAATTTTTTCAAGGGCGTCTTCACCGCTGTTGACGGAGCTGACCGAGTAGCCCTCTCTTGTCAGCAGGAATTCCAGCGCCCTGCATATATCAGGTTCATCATCGACTATCAGGATCTTCGGCTTCATATGGCGCGTATTTTAACATCATTTTGCAGCCTGTTCAATAAATTATCATCCGGTTTCCGTGTTCGGCAATTATCAGGACACGAAGGCTTATTTCCTGAAAGGTATGGCAATGGTGAAGGTAGTGCCTCTGCCGACTTCGCTTTCAACCGTTACCGTGCCGTTCATTTTTTTGATGATGCTGTAACTGACCGCAAGGCCGAGCCCGGTGCCTTTTTCCTTGGTGGTATAAAAGGGATCAAATATCCTCGGTATCTCCTCCTTGGGAATCCCGACGCCGGTGTCTTCAAATTGGATGACCATACTGTCCTCTTTGGCAAAGCTCCTGATAGTGAGCGTCCCGCCCTCGGGCATGGCGTCAACGGCGTTCAGTGCAAGATTTATAAAAACCTGCGACATCTGTTTGTCTTCACAGATACAGGTTGTATTGCACAATGCCGGTGAAAGGTCTTTTATAATGGAAATGCCCCTGGCCTTCTTGTCAAAGTGGATGATATTGACGGATGTTTCTATGATTTCATTTATCAGGCACTCCCTGCTTTCTCCGGTAGGCATTTTGGTGAATCCCGAAAGTTGTTTCAGAATATCCGATATCCTGTTTATATGAAAATAAATGGTCTCAAGGTTTTCTTTCTTGAACTCGTCCTTTTCTATCTCTTTCAGTATCTGGACAAAGGAGAATATGGATGTCAGCGGATTACCTATCTCATGAGCAATGCCCGCAGAAAGCCTCCCTAAGGACGAAAGTTTTTCCGAATGGACGATTTGTTCTTCCATCTTCTTCATCTCCGTCACATCCTGTATCAGCCTTATGTATCCGTACACCTCTCCGCCTTCTCTTTTTACGGGGGCGTTTGTTACCTGGAAATACCTTCCTTTCTGTCTGAAAAGGTCAGAGAGGACAGCGGTATTAATGTCTTTATTGGAGATGTCAAATGCAGATGAACAATCAGCGCATAAATCTTCGCATGTAAGCCCTGTAACATCGTGCCCTACCATCTCCTGTATTTTTTTGTTGGACCATAAAATTTTCCCATTCGTGTCTATAAGCAAAAGGCCCCCCCCCATGGCGCTGACAATGGTATCGAGTTTTTCTTTTTCGCTTGCGAGCTCGGATGTCCTCTTTATGACTTTTGTTTCAAGCTCGACTGCATATTTCTCCAGCTCTTCCTTCCTCTTTGCCGTTTCTTCCGCTTTTATCCTCTTCTTGTTGAATATTATCAGCCAAATGGAGATGATTGCCGTAGTTGTAAAAATAGAGAGTATAAGATATGAATATAGCGTCATGCTCTTTTTGGTGGCATAAGTTACCTCCGAGTACGGGGCGGAGGCCGCGATTATCCATGATATGTTGTCTACATTTGCAGTAGAAAAGGCGATGATCTTGTCTTCTCCTGTCGGAGCGATGTATCTGCCGAAATCCTTTGCCGTGCCTTCTATTATTGTTTTTTCAAGGTTAAAGCTCTCGTGGCATTTAAAACACGTCTCGTCTGTTTGATAAAGGTTCCTTCCCACCATCCGGGACTGTGTCGGATGATAAAGGAGATTACCGCCCTTATCCATTATCCATGCATACCCCCTGCTTCCCGTCTTTATTCTGCTGACGAAATGATTGGCTATGTCGTTTATATTGACAGCCAGCAGCGCAGCGCCATCAAATCTGTCCTGTTTATATACGGGGGACACGGCATAAACCGTAGGGGGGCTCTCTATTGTTGTTACGGAGCCGGGGTTTGTCTTCCTTGCCTGTTCCAGTAAATTCGGGATCGACGGCTTCAATGCTTTCATGTCTCCCTTGAAAAAAACAACATCGCCACGTGCGTCTATAATACCTATGTCGGTCCTTATAATTACCTTCCTTTGCAATTCATCGTATATCATCTCGGGCATTTCAAGCCTGGACAGCATACTGGCTATGTGGAGAACGTCCTGTTTTATGAAAGAAAGGTATGCTGAAATATTGTCGGCTATGGTTTGGGAAAGCAGAAGCTGCTGCTTGCTGAACTGCTCTGCTATCTCCATCTGCAGAGACTCCTGGAAAAACACGCTGAGGGTTATAAGGGCGGAGATCACAACAATAAGGGTGCCTATTATTAATATATAGCCCTTCATTTGTGCAGGTATTTTACCAGATTAAATGGAAACTTGATATCAATTTCAGGGCCAATTAAAGAAACGGCGGAATATGCCGAAATAATATCAGACACGCTTGATGACAAAACAAAAAGCAGTTTGCAGAGCTTAATGAGACAGATAAATCTGATATAATACTTCTTGTGTCAATATTAGAAAAACATATCACTGAACCAAAGATCGCTTACTTCTCGATGGAAATCGGCCTGCGGGACGATATCCCTACTTACTCCGGGGGCCTGGGGGTACTGGCCGGTGATACGGTCAAGTCTGCGGCTGACCTTATCCTGCCTTTCGTGCCGGTCACTCTTATCAGCCGTAAAGGGTACTTTCGCCAGGAGATCGACGGCGCAGGGCATCAGGTCGAACGCCCGGCGGAATGGGAGCCTTCAAAACTGCTTCAAAAGACGACAGAGAAAGTCTACGTCATTATGGAAGGCAGGAAGGTCTTTATCCAGTCATGGGTTTATTTTGTCGTGAGCCCGAGGGAGGGAAGCAGCATACCGGTGATTTACCTTGACACCGATTTACCCGAAAATAGTCCCGAAGACAGGACCCTGACGGACCATCTCTACGGAGGGGAGGACACCTACAGATTAAAGCAGGAGGCGATCCTCGGCATCGGGGGCGTAAGGATGCTCAGGAAACTCGGCTTCAAGATAAAGAAGTATCACATGAATGAAGGTCACGCCGCGTTTTTGACCCTTGAGCTGCTCCATAAATTTAAAAAAGACATAGAATCCGTCTGGGATGAATCCCAGATATGGGACACCGAAGCGGTTAAAGACCTGTGTGTATTTACGACCCACACACCGGTCGAGGCGGGGCACGACAAATTTTCATATGACCTTTATAACAGGGTCCTCGGCGATTATTTCCCTGAAAAAATCCTGAAAAAGTTGGCAGGGGAAGGCAGCATCAACATGACTATGCTTGGGTTCAACCTGAGCAAGTACGTAAACGGTGTGGCAAAGAAACACGGAGAGGTTTCCAAGTCCATGTTCCCCGGCTATCAGATAAATGCGATTACGAACGGCGTGCATTCTTATACATGGACCTGTGACAGTATGAAAAAAATATTCGACAAATATCTTGTCGGCTGGGCCAACGAGCCGGAAATATTTGTGAGGGTCGGCGCGATACCCGATGAAGAACTGTGGGAAGCCCACATGGAGGCAAAGAAAAAACTGATTTATTATGTCAACTCCGTCTCGGAAGCCGGGATGGATTCCGACACCCTGACAATAGGCTTTGCGAGAAGGGCGACCGCTTATAAAAGGGCCGACCTCTTATTTACGGATTTAAAGCGGCTTGAGAAGATAGGCACGGGCAAGATACAGATCGTATATGCGGGCAAGGCACATCCGAGAGATACGGTCGGCAAGCAGTTGATCGAAAAGATATTTTCCTACGCCCGGCAGTTGCAAGGTAAAATCAAGATTGTCTTTGTACAAAATTACAATATGGAAGTTGCTTTAAAACTCGTCTCCGGCGTGGATATCTGGCTGAATACCCCGCTAAGACCTCTTGAGGCCTCGGGCACAAGCGGGATGAAGGCGGCGCACAACGGAGTAATGAATTTCAGCGTGCTTGACGGGTGGTGGATCGAAGGGCATATAGAAGGCTTTACAGGATGGTCGATAGGCCCCGCGCCTACGGAGATAAGGCCGGACAACAATATGAACAGGATAGACGCTGAAGACCTTTATTATAAACTTGAGAAGATTATAATCCCGCTTTATTACAACGACCGGAAGACCTGGATCAGGATGATGCAAAACGCCATCGGCAAGAACGCCTACTATTTCAACAGCCACAGGATGATGCGCAGGTACGTCACAGAGGCGTATATAAGGTAACGGCTATTCTTCCGGGGACTTTATTTTTTTACGGAATGACAGGACCGCTTCTCTGAGCCTTTCCCTCGAAGGCTCCCTTTCCTCGATGATCGAGATCATGTTTAACAGCTCCGAATCGACGTTTTTCATTACATCTTCCCGGTAGTTATGCAGCTTTTCAAACTCATCGAGTATCTTGTTGACCTCTACAATGAACGATCTGATATAGAGGTCGTCATTCCTTCTTACATTAAGTTTCCTCCGGTACTCGCCCGCCACTATAAGTCTTATCTCTGTCTTCAGTCTCTGGAAAGGCCCTATCAGGCGGTGTGAAAACAGCAGGGTCAACACGATCACGATGAGAAGGTATCCGGCCATAACGACCGCGAACAACAGGGCGCCGTGGCCTATCTTCTCGCTGAGCTCCCGTGCAAAATAAGTAAAGAATGCCGTGACGAGAAGGGACCAGAGGATTATGAGAGCTATCGAGAGGCGTAGCTCTCTGGAGACAAAATATTTCTGCCGTATATGTTTTTCTGACATCGGTTATATTGTATCATTAAATCCGTATTCAGTCATTCCCGATTAAAAACATGCGGGAATGACATTCTGAAGCGTGCCTTCCATCATTAACAGGCTGCTGAAAAAGTCGGTTTTCAGTGTCATTGCGAGGAACGTTAGTGACGAAGCAATCTCAAACATATTGATTAATGCAGAAGCGGATTGCTTCACGGAGTTTACCCGGAGCGTAAAGACGAGATTCTTCGCTTCGCTCAAAATGAGCCGCGAAGGGTCCGCAATGATAGCCAAAATACTTTTTCAGCAGCCTGTTAGACGATTAATAATACGATTAAATACATGTTAATTTTATTTCAGAGTTTATGTTAAAATTTAAAGCTTTTTGAGGAAGGTTTTTCATTTAAGAGGTAAATCGGGACTTAAGAAAAGAGAAAGGAAGGCATATGTCCAGAACATACAACATTGCTGTAATACCCGGAGACGGGACAGGACCGGAAGTTATAGCGGAAGGGGTCAAGGTCCTCAACGCGATTTCCGGGAAGGCCGGTTTTAAGCTCAATCTGAATTATTTTGATTTCGGCGGTGAGAGATATTTAAAGACCGGTGAGACGCTGCCGGACGGCGCAATTGATGAACTCGGGAAATATGACGCCATGTATCTCGGCGCTATCGGACACCCGGACGTTAAGCCGGGAATACTCGAAAAAGGAATTTTGCTCAGACTGAGATTCGAGCTCGATCAATACATAAATCTGCGGCCGGTCAAGCTATATCCCGGTGTGGAGTGTCCTCTCAGGGACAAAGGTCCGGAGCATATCGATTTCGTCGTGGTCAGAGAGAATACCGAGGGCCTGTACGCCGGCGCAGGAGGCGTGCTGAAAAAGGGGACGCCCGATGAAGTGGCGGTGCAGGAATCGATCAATACAAGAAAAGGCGTTGAGCGCTGCATACGCTTTGCCTTTGAATATTGCAGGAAGCGGGGAAAGATGAACAAGCTCACCCTTTGCGGAAAGACGAATGTCCTCACCTTTGCATTTGATCTCTGGGAAAGGACGTTCTATGAAGTGGCAAAGGAGTACCCGGACATAAAACCCGATTACGCGCACGTGGACGCTATAACCATGTGGTTTGTGAAGAACCCCGAATGGTTCGACGTCATCGTGACCGACAATATGTTCGGCGATATTATCACTGACCTCGGCGCCATGATCCAGGGCGGGATGGGCATTGCTGCCGGAGGGAACATAAATCCTCATGGCGTCTCCATGTTCGAGCCGATAGGAGGCTCCGCGCCAAAGTACAAGGGCAAAAATATGATAAACCCGCTCGCCGCAATCTGTGCAGGAGGGTTAATGCTTGAACATCTTGGCGAAATAAAATCAGGCAGGGAAATAGAGGATGCCGTAAAGCTGGTCACGGCGAAGCACATAAAGAGCCTCGCAGCAGGACAGATGGGGCTTACCACTTCGGAAGTCGGAGACCTTGTTGCAAAGTATGTAACGGAGTAGCGCCTGCCCGGGCTTACGGGACATCAACGCAAGAATGAATCGACCGGGTCAATATTGAGATAATACCGGGCACTGCGGTTTCAACAGGTAAAATCCTTTCTCCGAAATTATATTCTTCAAAGCCGCATTCCTTTAATTTTTTTATTTCGTAAGGAATAAATCCGCCTTCAGGCCCGACTGCCAGGGTAAAGTGTTTTCCCGAAATATCAACAAGCGTATTAGCGGCTTTCGGATGAGCGATGACAGGGATTGTGTTTTTTATTATGTCCGGCAATTCGTCTTCAACAAAAGGTTTAAACAGAGGTTTCATGAAAAGCTCAGGCAGGACAGTGTCACAGGACTGTTCCAGACTGTTCAGGAAGATATCTTTAATCTTTTCCTTGTCAAGGACAGGAGTTTGCCAGTAGCTTTTGTCTACCCGGAATGAATTTATTAAAAATATTTTTTTTACGCCTAAAACAGTTATATGCTTTAAAGTCCTTTTTAAAATCTTCGGCCTCGGCAGAGCCAATAATAAAGTAAGGGAGGCCGGCAAAGGAGGGTCTTTATCCAGGGTCACTGAAATGTCAGTGTATTGTCCGGTTATCTCTATGACTTTCCCGGTCCCCAGCTTACCGTTTATCAGCCCTACTTGCAGGAGATCATTCTTTTTTGATTTTAATATTTCCGAAATATGATCAAACCTGTAACCGGACAATCTGATCGTATCTTTATTCTGATAATAATCTGTTTCGTCAAAAAGAATGATATTGATTTTCGGGGTCCTCTTACTCTCAGCCCTGTGTCATGAACTCTAATACCCGCCGCCCATCCCCGGCATGGCAGGCATGGACATTTTTTTGTAACCTGCGGGGACCTCGAAGAGTTTGGGGTCCTGTTTTTCAATTTTGAGATTCTTGAGTTCTGTCTTCATGCGCATCTTTGTTCCTTCCGCTTTTGCTGACGTGTCCATCTTTACCATTATGCCGTCTTTTGTGTTCCACATGAATCCTTCAAATCTGGTCCGCTTCGGATCTGTCATGGTGACCTTGCTCTTGGTCGTATTTATGCCGTTTACAACCTCCTGGCCGATAACGGACTGTTCAATTTTATAATCCCTGAGGTCCACGGTTTCCTCTTTTGCCTTTCCCTCCTGCATCATCATCTCCATATACATCTTCTGGTCCGGCATCAATATCCAAATCACTTTCTTGTCCATGCGGCTGATCATGACCTGTTTCATTCCTTCCATAACCTGCTCTCTTCTTTCCTTCTGTGGCGAGCGGAAGATTTTGGACTTCATGGTCGAGCCCTCTGTTTCCATATACTCGTCAGCGGAATATTCCACCTTTGGCTCCTGATAAGTCTTCTCGACTGCCCAGGCAGTCATGCCGAAAAGTATGGTGATAATTAATGTGAACAAAATTTCTTTGCGTCTCTTCATGGTTTTTCCTCCTCATTAAATTTTGCTATGAGGATACCACTATGAAAAATGCCTGTCAATGAAAAAGACGACATGGAATTTTATCTCCGGAATGTGATAAATTAATGGCGTTTAATCACCGGATGAAAGGACCCCTGAAAGATGCTTAAGAAAAAAGACAAGTACGTGATCGCCGTTGTCGGAGCGACAGGCGCGGTTGGAAACGAAATGGTCTCGGTTTTAGAGGAGAGAAATTTCCCAATGGAAAAACTGAGGCTCTTTGCTTCAGAGCGCTCGGAGGGCAAGACCCTCAATTTCCACGATAAGACAGTGACCGTCGAGATACTTACTGAAAAGGTTTTTGATGGAATAGACATCGCCCTGTTTTCAGCGGGCGCGGAGAGGAGCCTTCATTATGCCCCTTTCGCCGCGAGGGCAGGATGCATAGTCGTCGACAATTCGAGCGCATGGAGGATGGACCCCGGTGTTCCGCTGGTGGTGCCGGAGGTAAACCCGCATGACCTGAAATGGCACAAAGGGATAATCGCAAACCCTAACTGTTCGACAATACAGATGGTCGTTGTCCTGAAGCCGATCCACGACGCCGCGAAGATAAAGAGGGTTGTCGTGACGACTTTCCAGGCGGTTTCGGGCACCGGAAAGAAGGCGATGGACGAGCTGCTTCACCAGACCGCCGACTTCCTGAATTTTAAAGAGCTTAAGGCTGTTGTCTATCCGCACCAGATAGCCTTCAACTGCCTGCCGCACATAGACAAGTTTATGGACGACGGCTATACGAAGGAAGAGATCAAAATGGTCAACGAGACCCAAAAGATAATGGGCGATCCATCCATCAGGGTCTCCCCAACCACCGTAAGGGTCCCCGTGTTCAGGGGACATTCCGAGGCGTTGAACATCGAGACTGAAAAAAAGCTCACCGCTAATGAAGTAAGGTCTCTGCTTTCGACAGCCCCGGGCATAATCGTGTATGATGCGCCTGAGAAAAATGTTTATCCCCTTCCCACCATTTGCGCAGGAAGAGACGAGGTCTATGCTGGAAGGATAAGGGAAGACAACACCGTGGAAAACGGCATCAACATGTGGATCTCCGCCGATAACCTGAGAAAAGGCGCAGCGACCAATGCCGTGCAGATCGCGGAAGTTTTGATCAAGATGGCGTGAATTAAGAGTTAGGAGTTTAAAGAGCGTCATTTAAAAGAAAACCAATGCAACAAGTTGACTGCATCATTCGTGCCGACTACCTTCTCACTATGGAAGGCGACCTTTCCGTCATAAGAGACGGAGCGGTCGCAGTTGCCGGCAGTGATATAATTGACGCGGGAGCTTTCTCCGGCATCTCGAAGAAATACACATCAGACAACATATCGGATGGAAAGGACAGGGTCGTATTCCCGGGCCTGATAAACACCCATACTCACGCCGCGATGGTATATTTCCGGGGACTGGCCGATGACCTTCCTCTCATGGAATGGCTGCAAAACCACATCTGGCCCGCGGAAGGGAAATGGATGAATGAAGAGTTTGTAAGCGACGCGGTGGAGCTTGCGTGTCTTGAAATGCTGAAGGCCGGCGTCACCACTTACAGTGATATGTATTTTTACCAGAACGCAGCCGGAAGGACAATCGAAAAGATCGGAATGAGAGGCGTGCTTGGCGCGGGCGTAATCGATTTTCCTTTTACAGGCTATGCCAAAGCCGCGGAGGACTATTTCGTCAACGCCGAGAATCTTATCAATAACTGGAAGAACAGCGAGCTTGTCTCTCCCTGCATTGCCCCTCACGCTGTTTATACCTGCGGCCCTGATAATTACAAACGCGCCAATGCGCTTTCCGAAAAATACAATGTCCCGATACACACGCATCTTGCCGAGACGCAGTTTGAAGTCGCCGAATGTCAAAAACGCTACGGCAAGACGCCGGTCGAGTACTTTGAAAGCATCGGCATGTTGACGGAGCGTTTGTCCGCGGCGCATTGCGTATGGCTTACCGAAAATGAAATTGACTTGTTGGCGAAAAGGAAAGTCGGTGTGTCTCATTGCATTGAAAGCAACCTGAAGCTTGCCTCAGGGTTTGCTCCCGTGGCAAAAATGCTCAGGGCCGGCGTAAAAGTCTCCTTCGGCACAGACGGCGCTGCAAGCAATAACGACCTGAACATATTAGGTGAAATGTCCACCGCCGCAAAGGTACACAAAGCCGTTTCCGGAGACCCGACTGTCGTTGACAGCAGGACAACGCTCTTGATGGCAACGCGAAACGGGGCGGAAAATTCAGGTCTCGGTGACAAAGCCGGCTCCATCAGGGCAGGTAAAAAAGCCGATCTGGTTGTCGCAAACCTTTCGCAGCCGCATTTGACTCCGCTCTATGACATTTATTCTCACATTACTTACTGTCTGCGCCCTTCCGATATCGAGACCGTGATGGTCAACGGAAAGATTGTTGTCGGGGACGGCAGGCTCACCACAATGAATGAAGTGGAAATACTCGCAAAAGCCAGGTCATGGCAGGAGAAGATTAAAGGGTAAAATCAGGCCCTCTTGAACCACGAAGCCGCCGCGCTCAGGTCTTCGGCATGTTTGTAGAGCTCGTCCGAGGTCTGCTTGATCTCCGAGATGGAGCCGTTCATTTCTTTTGTAATACGGGCTATGACTTCCATGCTCTGCGACACATGTTCGGAGGCGGAAGACTGCTCCTCTGAGGCCGCTGCTATTCTCTGTATCATGTCTGCCTCTTTGTCGGAGGCAGTCACTATCATATCGAGTGAAGACTTTGCCGACTCCGCTAAATTCATGCCCGACTCCACCTCCGACTTCCCGTGTTTCATGGCACCTATGGATTTTGCTACGGAATCCTGGATTTTTTTGACTATGCCTACAATCTCCTGAGTGGAGCCTACTGTGCGCTCGGAGAGGTTCTTAACTTCATCCGCCACCACGGCAAACCCCCTCCCGTACTCGCCTGCGCGCGCTGCCTCTATGGCCGCATTCAGCGCAAGGAGATTGATCTGCTGGGCTATTTCATTGATGACTACTATTACCTTGCCTATCTCCTTGGAGCTCTCACCGAGGGACTCCGCAAGGACGGAGGCGTCGTTTACGGCCGATGAGATATTCGTCATTCCGCTTACGGTCATGGCCACCGCTTCCTTGCCTTTTCTTGCAAGCTCGGCGGTCTCTTTTGAACTGTCCGAGGTATCTACAGCGGTCTTCGCGACTTCGGCTATGGATTGAGACATCTCCGTCATCGAGGCCGCGGACTGCTCCGTATGACTGGTTTGTTCGATTGAGCCTTTTGCGATACTTTCAGCGGAAGACTGAAGCATGATGGATTTCATGGCGAGATTGTTTATTATCGTCGCAATTTCCTGTATTATGTTAGTCAGTTTTTCCGAGGCATTATTGAAATGGCCCGCGACTTCGCCGAATTCGTCTTTCCGCTCTGCTGACATCCTGCGGCTGAAATTGCCGTCGCCGAATTCCCCGGCAAGCTCGACAAGCTCATGGATCGGGGATGTAATTGATTTTGAAAGCGTCTTGCCGAAGATCGTCACAAATCCGAGGATGACAAGCCCTGCTACTGCAATGCTTACAATATATATTCTCACGACGTTGTTTACGGATTTTACGCTTTTCTCCTGCTCCGCCTGCGCGGACGTTATACCTATTTTACCTTTTTCACGCTGGGCCGCCATAATGGTTTTGAGCCTGGCGTTTAAGCTTGCGACCTGCTCATTAACGCTCACGACGTTCCTGAGTTTGTCCATGACTCCGTTGTGCGGCAGCAGCAGGTTCCTCACCTCGCCCAGGGAGACCATGGCGCTCTTAAGCAGCTTGATGTCATCGTTTCGCTGGAGGGCTGAAAGCACATCCGTCAGTTTTTTTACTAACGAGTCGGCTTCGTTGAATTGCATCCTTAAATGCCCGGTCAGCCTGTCAAGCTCCGACGATGTTTTCGCCATAAGGGCTTTATGAATATGGTGCTGTATTTCGGAGCTGATACCGACAAAGTCACTGTTCATAGTCAGGACGATTGAGGATGTGTCCGAGCTGTTTAATGAATCGTCCAGTTTTTTGTTTTCCGCAGTGAAGACGTCTGATGATTTCTCATCTATCTCTGCGACTATGGTAGTCAATTGGGCCAATTTCTGCGAAATTACGGTCCGCGCTTGCAATAGTTTGTTTTTTGCTTCATCATCGGGTTTTTTAAGAAAAGAGTCCTTTAATTCAATCAGCCCGCCTGCTCCGGTGACGTGTTTTGTAATGTCAGATATTCCGGAAACAAGCTCTTTGACAACGGTTGTCTCCTTATCGGACTTGGCAAGCTCGCTCTGTGCGACCCAGCGCTGGAAACCGTTATAACGGCTCTGGGCGATCGTGAGCTCTGTCCTGCTTTCCGCAGCGACTATCTCGAATATGGCCTGCTTGAGGTCCTTGATGGCGGCCACCACGGTCTGAACGTTTTTCATCTTCTGGGTTGTTCTCTTGACCCTGCTGTTGGATGCCGTGAGCTGCTCCATCGAGCCTTTCTGTAATTTCTTTATCGAGGCGTCCATAACGTCCAGTTTTTTTGATATGTCATTCAGCTTTGCCTCCATCAGACCGGCTGCCGCGTTTGCCTCATCCTCCGCCCTGATCTTTTCTTCGGTTATCCGGATAATGTCATTTGTAATGGCTGGAAGCTCCCCCAAATCACCCTTTTCCTTTTTTTCACCCTTGAATGCCGCAAGCTCTGTAAATGCCTTTTTTGCCTCATTCAGTGATTTCTCCGCTTCCGACTTTGAAGTGTTGAAGTCTTCAAGCGATGAGGAAGAAGTCACCTTCAGGAGATTGGAGGTGTGCTCCTGGAATGCCCTTTGCAGCTCAAGGGTTTTTATCTGGTAAGGTGTCGAGCTTTCGGTAAGCCGGGAGAGATTGCCCTGAACAAACTTCATGCCTATGAGGCTGAAGCCTATTATGAAGACGAACCCTGCCAGCGTTACCCCTACGTTGAGGAACATCTTGTTTCTGATTTTCATGTATTAACCATATTTATTATGTGAGGCTTCATGCAAAAGTCTTGAGCCGTATGGGGGGACACATCCCGATTTCTGGAATCGGGATGTGTCCCTGCTTTGTTAATCCTTTATATACTTCTTGCCTTCCCCGGTGAAAAAATCCAGGACCTTTTTGACAGCAGGCGAGGGCTCCCCTTTTGTAATCAGCATGAGCGGCCTGCTGATCTCCTGTGTCTCGACTATCTTTACCTTTCCCTCATTCCCGGGGAGATTAATAAACCCTGCGCTTACTGCGCCGATGCCTTCGGGGAACATCGCGACATTGTCGATCTCTTTTCTGGTAGTCTCGACTTCTATCGCTCCGATAACATAAGGCTCTCCGTCCATTATGGTCTTCTGGAACACCTTCTTTGTCGCGGAGCCGAGATGCGATGTAACGACGATTACCGGCAGGTCAGGGCCTCCGACCTCTTTCCAGTTGGCTATCTTTCCCGAGTGCAGACCTTTTAATTGTTCCTTTGAAAGCTTTGTGACCGGGTTTGAAGGGTGGATGATCACCTTTATCACGTCGGATGTGATTACATTCGGTTTAAGGTCGGCCGGCGCATCCTTTCCAGTTGCGGCTTTCATGCTTGCGACTGCATCGGCTAACTCTTCCGAGGCCATCCCTGCGTCGCATTTGCCGTTCACCAGATCTTCAAGGCCGTTTCCCGTGCCGTTGCCGACAAGCTCGACTTTTATGCCTGTTGCTTTCTCAAGGGCTTCTTTGCCGGGCTCCATGATCCTCTTTTGTACAGTGGTCGAGCCGTGCAGCATGACGACCTCACCCCACGCAGTGATTGCGGTCAATATAATAGTCAATACTGCGATGAAAACAAGTAGCTTCATCCTGCTTCTTTTCATTTTTCTTTCTCCTTTACACATTGTTGATAATTAAAAAAAACTTTTACTGATTGTGTTATCGGATTCGGAAATAAAAAACTTTAGCGGTCCGGTTTTCTTGTTTTTTATAATGAAGCCGTGCTATAAATTTATATGTCGAATCGCCCAAGGAGACGACCTTATGCTCAATAACATCAACCCCGTCAAGACGTCAGCCTGGCAAAAACTCGTGAGGCACTATGAGCTCATGAAGGAAAGGCATATGCGGGACATGTTCAGTGAAGACCCTGAGAGGTTTTCGAAATTCTCCCTGAGGCACGAAGACATGCTCGTCGATTATTCAAAGAACATTATTAATGAAGAGACCCGTGGCCTTCTCCTCGAACTTGCGCAAGAGGTAAAACTGCAGGACGCCATCGAGAAGATGTTTTCCGGCGATAAGATAAATGAGACCGAAGGCCGCGCCGTGCTTCACACCGCATTAAGGAATAGCTCGCAGACGCCGGTTTATGTTGACGGCAAAGACGTGATGCCGGACGTAAATTTCGTATTGCGGCAGATGGAATATTTTTCGGACAAGATAATCTCAGGCGAGTGGAAGGGTCATACGGGCAAGGCCATGACCGACATTGTTAATATCGGCATCGGCGGCTCCGACCTCGGTCCTGTTATGGTGACGGAGGCGCTGAAGCCGTATTGCGCGCCGCACATAAAAACCCGCTTTGTCTCCAACATAGACGGGACGCATATGGCCGGGACATTGAAAAACCTTTCTCCGGAGACGACCCTTTTCATTATCGCATCAAAGACCTTCACTACGCAGGAGACCATGACCAATGCCCGTACTGCGCGAAAGTGGTTTCTCGATTCGGCAAAAAATGAGGCATATGTCAAACGCCATTTTGTCGCGATCTCGACCAACTATGAAGAAGTGACGAGGTTCGGCATCGATCCCGACAATATGTTCCGCTTTTGGGACTGGGTCGGGGGCAGATATTCCCTGTGGTCGGCCATAGGGCTTTCGATCGCATGTTCTATCGGCTTTGAGAATTTTACCGCTCTTCTTGAGGGCGCCCATGCGATGGACAGGCACTTCAGGGAAACGCCTTTTGAGAAGAATATTCCCGTCATACTTGCGCTGACAGGGATATGGTACAACAACTTCTTCGGAGCGGAGACTGAAGCGATACTCCCTTACGACCAGTACATGCACAGGTTCCCGGCCTATTTCCAGCAGGGCGATATGGAGAGCAACGGCAAGTATGTCGGCAGGGACGGAAGCGAGGTCACTTATCAGACAGGCCCGGTCCTATGGGGAGAACCGGGGACCAACGGGCAACATGCCTTTTATCAACTAATCCATCAGGGCACGAAACTGGTCCCCTGTGATTTCATAGCTCCGGCACTAAGCCATAATCCCATCGATGACCATCATGCCATACTGCTGTCAAATTTCTTTGCCCAGACAGAGGCATTGATGAAAGGTAAGACAAAAGAAGAAGTGATTGCAGAATTGAGGGCCTCAGGTAAAAGTGAAGAAGATATCCGGAGGCTTGCGTCCTTCAAGGTATTCAAAGGCAATAAGCCGACCAATTCAATATTAGTCAAAAAGATCACGCCCCGGACGCTCGGCAGCCTCATTGCTATGTATGAGCACAAGATTTTTGTACAGGGCGTGATATGGAACATATTCAGCTTTGACCAGTGGGGGGTCGAGCTTGGCAAACAGCTTGCGAACAATATCCTGCCCGAACTCGGAGATGATAAAAAGATCACTTCGCACGACGCATCCACCAACGGCCTGATGAATGCTTATAAAGAGATGCGGAGATAGAGGCTGGTTATTTTCTCCGCAATCCGGTTGAATATTTTCCGGAGCTGCAGCGAATCGGGTTTCCCCGAATAAGGCACCACACCCAAGACAGGCGTTCCTCCGAGCTTCTCTATCACTTCGGGATTTGTCTTAACAGAGACGTCATCTCTGATTTTAATGGAATGGTTGATTATCACGCCGGTCACTTTTATTCCATTCTTTTTAGCGGCATCGATTGTAAGCAGTGTATGGTTGATTGTCCCGAGACCGGGGCTTGCCACGATTATAAGCGGCAGTCCCAAATCTTTTATCAGGTCAATGAAAAGATACTTCTTATATATGGGGACCATGATCCCCCCCGCGCCTTCGACAATTGTAATGTCGTATCTTTTTGAAAGTTGCCTGTATGCAGATAATATCTTTTCTTTGTTGATTACAACCCTCTCAAGTTCAGCCGCTACTGCCGGGGCAAGCGGTTGTCTGAAGCGGTAAGGATTAATAAGATTAAGGGGCTCGTCTGCTTCAGCGGCACAAACCAGTTTAAGCGCGTCTGCGGGAACAAGCCGTCCATTCAGTGTCCCGCATCCCGTTTCCACAGGCTTCATCGGGCAAACAGTGTACCCCAATTTTTTTATGGCCCTCAGCAAACCGATTGTTACAAAAGTCTTACCGACCCCTGTGTCAGTGCCTGTTATGAAGATGCCTTTGAACATTTAATGAGAAGGGTTTGAATATGGAGGGTTGATGAGGACGGAGTCTTCCCTGCTGCCTTTGATGATTACCTTTCGTCCATCTACGGAAAGCCTTCCTTCGGAATAAAGTTTAATCGCGTAAGGGAATATTCTGTGCTCCTGCTTCAATATTCTCTCCGACAGGGTTTCCTCGGTATCATCATGATATGCAGGGACTGCGGCCTGAATTATGATTGGACCTGTATCCATCCCTTCGTCGACAAAGTGGACGGTACAGCCTGAAATCTGGGTCCCGTAATCAACTGCCTGTTTTTGCCCGTGAAGTCCGGGGAATGAGGGAAGCAGGGCAGGGTGGATGTTCATGATGCGGTTGCGGTATTTATTGATGAGCGCCTTGCCGACGACCCTCATGAAACCGGCCAATATGACCAATCCAACGCCTCTCTTTTCAAGCTCCTCTGCGATTCGGAAGTAATACGCATTTTTGTCAGGGAAATCCTTCGGCTTCAGTACAATTGGTTCGATGTTATGCTTACCGGCCCGTTCAATGGCATATGCGTTTGGGTTATCGGTTATCAGGACGGAGATCTTCGCCCTGATAAAACCTGATTCGATACTGTCGATGATGGACTGAAAATTTGAGCCCCTTCCCGAGGCAAGAACGCCGAGAGTCAGCATGGATAATTATAAACAAAACTGGAGAAACCGTCCACAGTGTCCGTTTATTCTTCACGGTCACGTTGACCGGTCACGTCTGAAGGTCTTTCCCCTCAGAGCCTCATATCTTTGTCAAGTATCGGCACAAAGGGTCTCGGTTCATGGTTGATGAATTCATTGAACTGCTGTACGAATTCGATATAGGCGTCTATGTCTACAATGCCGTCTTTGATAAAAGGAGTTTGCCAATGAGAGCGCAGCATTTCCATATCTTTCCTCAGTTCTTCAGACTTGCCGAGTTCGATCAGCTCTTTTTCTGCGTTTTCAGAAAGAGTCATCTACAGGTCTCCTCTTAATTTTTTACATATATCGTCCATCTTGAATATTTTGCAATACTGCTCTATCAGTTTCCAGTCGAGGTTGTTTTTGTTTGCAGATATGAGTAATTCTATGTCTGCCATATCAATTTTTTCCCTTGAAGGATCATTAAAAACAGCCTGAAGTTTCAGCCCGATGATATCTTCGGGTATCAGGGTCTTAATATTCAACATCCCGCTGAAAATATCTTTCTTTACCGCCCGCTGAAGCATTTCAACACTTGTTTCTCTGAAAGCATGGATAAAGTCTATCCCGCCGAAAACTTTTAAGGGAGAAGTATATTGTGAAACATTTTCAGTTTTCTGATGAATTTCGTAGCCCAGCGCGATCATTATCCAGTGGACCTTTTGCATATCGTCCCTATGCACAAGAAAATCCAGATCAATGGTTGACCTTGAGCCTCCCCACAATCCCATCGCAAACCCGCCAATAAGGGCATAACGTATGCCGTCTTTTTCAAAGGCCGTCAGGAGTTTTTGCAGGATGAGCTTAAAGTCCATTTGCATAATATCTTATCAATGCGGGATTATAATTACCATCTCTTTTTTAATTAGCTTATCAAGTTGCTTCGTTTGCAGGACTCTGATAAATTAATAAGCGAAGGTCGGCGGGCCGCATGGATGAAATGGCGGGGTCATGCCTCAGGTCCGTTGAATAATGTGACAATCTCATGGATTTTTCGGAGGTGAAGACAATTGAGTAAACTCAGGATCGTGGCAATATTGCTGGTCGTTGCCGGCACGCTTGGGCTGGTCTATGGTCAATTGACCTACACGAGGGAGACACACGAAACAAAACTCGGCCCGCTGGAGATTAAAGTCAAAGAGAAAGAGACTGTGAGCATTCCCACCTGGGCGGGAGTGGGAGCGATAGCGGCCGGGGTCATCCTTCTTCTGGCGGACAAAAAGAGGTGATCCCTTTCCTGCCGGATCACTTTAAATAAATACCACGCATCTATCGCCCTTTTCAACCTGTCCTATTATAAATGCATTTTCGCCGAGTTGATTAAGTTTCCCTGCAATCTTCTTTGCATCCGGTGCGCTCACTGCCAGTATTAAACCGATCCCCATATTGAAGGTCTTGTACATCTCCGCTTCTTCCACATTGCCCATATTTTGGATTAAATGAAAAACCGGATGGACAGGCCAGCTTCCTTTTTCAATTACAAGTTTCAATTTTTTATTTTCCGCCACCATGCGCGGGAGGTTTTCTGTGATCCCTCCTCCTGTTATATGAGCGATGCCTTTTACATTGAAGTTGCGGACGACCTTCAAAACGCTCTTCACATAAATCTTTGTGGGTTTCAGCAGCTCTTCCCCGATTGAACAGCCGAGCTCTTTAATCTGTTTTTTGGGGCTGTATTTCTTGATATCGAAGAAGAGTTTTCTCGCAAGTGAATATCCGTTGCTGTGGAGCCCGCTCGATGAAAGACCGATTAAAATGTCTCCTGCTTTAATACCGGAGCCGTTTATAATTTTCTTTCTGTCCACGATGCCGACCGCAAAGCCCGCAAGGTCGTATTCTCCCTTGCCGTAAAATCCCGGCATTTCCGCGGTCTCCCCGCCGATGAGCGAACAGCCCGCCATTTTACATCCTTCGGCAATCCCACTGATAACGGCAGCGGCGGTTTTTGTCGAAAGCTTCCCCGTCGCAAAATAATCGAGAAAGAAGAGGGGCTGCGCCCCGCTTGTGAGGATATCGTTTACGCTCATAGCGACAAGGTCTGTCCCGACCGTGTCGTGTTTGTCCATCATGAAGGCGATCTTGAGCTTCGTCCCTACACCGTCGGTGCCGCTGACAAGAACGGGCTCGCTATAGCCGGCTTTGTCTATTTTAAAGAAGGCCCCGAAAGAACCTATCTCATTTATCACATTTTTAGTGAAGGTGGCGCGCGCCATCGGTTTGATGACGTCCACCAGGCTGTCGCCCTTATTTATGTCAACGCCGGATTTTTTATATGTCAGTTTCATGCCTTTCACTGATCCTTTGCAGTCCTTCCTCCGCGGCCTTTTGCGCCGCGGCCTTTTTTGTTTTTCCCTTTCCCGAGCCCATGAAGTCATCATTTATGAAGACCTTTACCTCGAAGGTCTTTTTGTGCTCGGGACCTTCTTCTTTGTGAATGACGTACTTCGGCAGCACGCCGTATTGCGCCTGGGATGTTTCCTGGAGCTTTGTCTTGAAATCGAAGACGAAGTCTTTTTCTGCAAGATCGTCTATCCTGTGCGCCAAATGCGCCAGGCTGAAGGCCTTTGCCTTCTTGTATCCACCGTCAAGATAAATCGCAGCTAAAAGCGCCTCGAAGGCGTCGGCAAGCAGGGAGTCTTTTTTCCTGCCCCCGGTCATTTCCTCACCTTTGCCGAGACGAAGGTATGTGCCGAGGCTGATTTTTTTTGAGATGTCCGCCAATGTCGACTCCTGTACGGCGTAGGCCTTGACCTTGGAGAGATTTGCTTCGGTATATTTAGTATAAGTGCTGTAGAGATATTCGCTCACAATCAGCTCGAGGACGGAGTCTCCCAAAAATTCCATGCGCTCATTAAACAACGGGACGTCTTTGCGTTTTTCATGGGCATACGATTTATGCGTAAGGGCCTCTTTAATGAGGGCCTTCTTTTTGAACTTGTAGCCTATGATGTTCTCAAGATCGGCTAAATTTTCTGAGGAGGATACATGCATTGGTCCCGCCGAATCCGAATGAGTTGGACATAGCAATATTTATATCAAGGGGTCTTGCCTTGTGAGGGACATAATCGAGGTCGCATTCAGGATCGGGGGTTTCGAGATTAATGGTAGGCGGCACAATACCGTTGTATACGCTGAGCGCGCAGATTGCCGCCTCCACCCCGCCTGAAGCGCCGAGGAGATGTCCTATCATTGATTTTGTTGAGCTGACGCAAAGACTGTATGCGTGTCTGTCAAACACCTTTTTGATGGCGGTTGTCTCTATCTCGTCTCCGTATTTTGTAGAGGTCCCGTGGGCGTTTATGTAGTCTACTTCTTCAGGACGTATCCCCGCGTCTTTCAATGCGGACACCATGCATCTTGCCGCGCCTTCACCATCGGGGGCCGGGCTTGTTATATGGTACGCGTCGGAGTTCAGTCCATACCCTATGATTTCAGCATAAATCCTGGCCCCCCTGTTCAACGCGTTTTCCATCTCTTCAAGGACAACTATCCCGGCGCCTTCCCCCATGACAAATCCGTCCCTGTCCCTGTCGAAGGGCCTGCTCGCCTTTTCGGGTTCATCATTTCTTGTCGAGAGGGCCTTCATGGAAGTAAACCCTGCAATGCCGAGAGGAGTTATTACCGCCTCTGTGCCTCCGCATATCATTGCATCCGCGGTGCCGTGCTGAATCAACTTGAAGGCGTCGCCTATCGAGTGTGTGCCGGTCGCGCAGGCGGTCGCAACGGCGGAATTGGGGCCTTTGACACCGAAACGGATGGATATCTGTCCGGAGGTGAGATTGATTATCGTCATCGGGATAAAGAAAGGCGAAACTCTTTTCGGTCCTTTTTCGAGGAGGGTCTGGTTATAGTGCTCGATTGCGGAAAGTCCGCCTATGCCGGCCCCGACAATTACCCCGATCCCCGTGGCATTTTCTTTTGTGACCTTAAGCCCCGAGTCTTCCATCGCCAAAGTTGCAGCGGCAAGCCCGAAGTGGATAAACCTGTCCATTTTTTTTTGCTCTTTGAGTTCAATGAACCTGTCTATCTCGAAGTCGGGGACTTCTGCTGCTATCTGACAGGGCAGACCGTCGGGATTAAAATGGGTTATCTTCCTCACGGCAGAACGCCCTTCGAGGAGGCTTTTCCAGGATTTTTCCGTCCCTGTGGCAAGGGGGGTTATCATTCCCGCCCCCGTTATTACGACTCTTCGTTTCATCAATCCGTCTAACTGCCCGATTTCTCTTCTATATACTTAATGGCGTCCTGGACTTTCAATATTTTTTCAGCGTCTTCGTCAGGGATTTCAATATTAAATGACTCTTCAAAAGCCATTACCAGCTCAACCGTATCGAGCGAGTCCGCGCCGAGGTCATCGACAAATGATGCTTCAAGTGTCACTTTTCCCATATCGACTCCAAGCTGTTTTGCTATTATCTCCTTTACTTTTGCTTCAACTGACATCAAGCACCTCCGGTATTAATGATTAATGCTGATTACGTAGATGTAAATTATACATATTTGCAATAAATTTTTCTTCTCTGCTGTTTGGTCCAGCCGGCAACCGGTTGTTGCCGGTAAACAGGAGCTACATATACATCCCGCCGTTTATATGGATTACCTGCCCGGTTATGTAATCCGCTTCCGCGGAAGCGAGGAATATTACGGCATTAGCAACGTCTTCAGGCGTGCCGAATTCTCCAAGGGGGATGGCCTTGCGCATCTCATCCTTTACTGCATCGGTGAGCACGTCGGTCATTGCAGTCTGAATAAAGCCGGGCGCAACGGCATTGGCCCTTATTCCGCGGCTCGCGTATTCTTTGGCGATGGTCTTTGTAAGCCCGATAAGCCCGGCCTTGGATGAACTGTAGTTTATCTGCCCCGGATTGCCCATGAAGGCGACCACCGAGGATATGCTTATGATCTTGCCGTAGCGCTGCTTTGCCATTATCCTGACCGCTTCTTTGCTGCAAAGGAATGAACCTTTAAGGTTGATGTTTATTACCGCGTCCCAGTCTTCTTCTTTCATACGGAGCAGGACCGTGTCTCTTGTAATCCCTGCATTGTTGACGAGTATGTCGATTCTGCCGAATTCTTTTACGGACGTCTCAAAGGCCTTTGCTACTTCGTCCTGTTTTGAGACGTCAAGTCTGACCGCGATGCTTTTCACGCCCAGTGCGCAAATTTCCTGGGCGGTCTTTTCCGAGTTTTCGATATTTACATCCGCCACACAAATATCGGCGCCTTCCCTTGCCATACCGAGGGCGATAGATTTGCCGATGCCCTGGGCCGCGCCCGTGATAACTGCCTTTTTGCCTTCAAGTCTCATTATACCTCCGCGTCAAATGCAAAATTATAACAAACCGGAAATGAAAGAAACGGACTATTATAAAAGTTCAGTTTCAATTAGGCAATACAAAACAGGCCATCCGACCGGAAACATGACAAGAAGAGGAAATGATAAAGAAAAGTGGACGGTAAGGGATTCGAACCCTCGACCCCCACGTTGCGAACGTGGTGCTCTCCCAGCTGAGCTAACCGCCCTCACATAAAATTACGATACATTATAGCCTAAGCTCCCCGGATTTATAAATGGGTTTTGATAGCGGGCGCATCCGGAACTGAATGAGCAGGACTCCGGAAAGTTGCGTTTTCCTCAAATTGACGTATTACTTTTATGTAAAGTAATATACAGCAGGAGATTTCCCTGATAACCTTCTGAATAAAATGGGGTTTTTGTATTCCGGCATTAAAGATTATTTTACGGGGAGTTTTCCTTTTCCCGGGCAGCTCTGTCCGGTGTTGAAATTTAGATTAAAATAGAAGTCATGGTCAGCGTAAAGAGCAGAAAGACAAAACCATTATTATATACGGCGCTGGTTGTCCTTTTGTTGGGCGGGTTCTTTTTCCTTCTGAGGGGGCCGTATCTGTCCAATTCCATAAAGAGGATCATTATTCCGGTGCTCGAAAACGCTACGAGAGAGAGGATAATAATCGATAGCGCGGTCATTAATCCTTTCCCTTTCTATATCCAGGCGAAGGGGCTGAAGGTATTTGACAGGGACGGCAACCGCCTCCTGTGGGTCACCAAAACCAGGGCGTACATGGACCTTTTCGGCCTGCTTTCAAGGGACATAAATATAAGGAAACTGACGGTCAAGGAACCCGATCTGAATGCCGATGAGGACACGCTGAAAAGGGTTTGGGACAATATTAAGGCTTCGGCTTCCGGAGAGAGGGACATGGAATACGAAATCAGCCTGAAGAATATCCAATTGACGGAAGGCAAGTTCAATTTCACCGGCAAAGATGGACTTAATGTTTCAGGTGACGATGTGTTCCTCGAGATGAATACGAAGAACAGGGTTTTTACCGATTTCCGGATCGGAGAGGTCGCGCTCGGGTTGCCTTCTTCCAGTGAAATATTAAAAGGCGGATTAAGCGGGAAGATAAAAATAAAAGATGACGGGATCGAGGTCGCGGAAATGGAAGTGCGTTCTTCCGGTTCCTCTTTGCAGGCAAAGGGCATCGTGCACCTTGAGAAGGGCAGCATAAGAGACGGCAGTTTCTCCGGCAGCGCCGAGATACACGCGGATACGCTTCGCAATTTGTTAGGTCTCAAGACGGAGAAAGAGGGCGTTTTCGCTTTTGACGGTTCGGTTGGCATTACGATGGACGGCGCTTCACAAACACCGAGGTTCTCCGTTGACTTGAATACCGACAGCCGGTTTTACATCGAGACATTGATGGAGATATTAAAGGTTGAGGAAAACATCACCGGCAGTCTCTCTTTAAACGGCAGAATCACAGGCACATTCCCGGAGTTGACGGGTGAGGGAAAAGTGGAGCTCAAAGACGCGGTAATCGACACCTTCCCCTTAGATGATGCGTCCGGCAGGATAACATACGGCGATAAAAAATTTACTCTTAACGATTTTACGGCACATACCTATAATGGAGAACTTAAAGGGGACGCCTCTCTTGTGGTCCCCCAGGGAGATTATGAAGTCACTGCAGGCGTGTCCGGAGTCGGCAGTCCGGAATTTTTTAAATTCATAGAATGGGCGCCACCGTTTCCAAAAGGGGAGATCGGCGGGCGTTTCCGGTTAAGACAGAATCAGGGACAGGGAATGGAGATTGCCGCGGGCCTGAATTATCTTAACACTTCCGCGCCCGACGGAGACGTGTTCGGCAGATTGCATACCATTAAGGCCAATATACATCTGAAGGACGACATCCTCAGATTTGACAACTCCGTCCTTTCTACTCAAGCCTCGTCTCTCTTTCTTGACGGGAACGTGGATTTCGCAAAAGAAACAATAGGCCTTAACCTGGTACTCGAAAGCAGTGACGTCGGGGACCTGACGGCGCCCCATTACACGAGGCTTGTTGCCCCGGCAAGATTCAAAGGTAAGGCGACAGGGCCAATCGATGGGCCCATGATTGCGGGAAGTCTCGAAATGGGTCCGGGCAGCGTTCATGGTCTGGCCTTTACCGCAGCGTCTTCCGATCTAATCTACAAAATCCGTTCACTGGCAGTCTCCCGGCTGAGAGTTAAACACGACAAAACATCCTACGATGCCTCCGGCGTAATCGAATTCAGAAACGCGAAGGAGCTTTTTACATTCACCGGTCCGTTTTACAAAGCGAAACTCTCGGCAAAAGACGCCGACATCAAACCCCTGGTCCGGGCGCTATATAAAGATGTCCCCGTGAGCGGTCACGCGACAGGCTCGATTTCATTTGAGGGAGATCCGAAAAACTTTTCTGCTGCGGGAGAATTTGTCTTCAGGGACAGCGTCGCATACGGGCAGCAATTCGATGCGGTAAAAATAAAAACGACTTTGCAGCCGGGAAGTATGGAGTTTCATTCGATCACAGCGGAAAGGGGCGGGTCCGTGCTTACGGGCCGAGGGTCCCTGTCTTCCGGCGGGAAATTTACTCTCATCGCCTCGTCGCAAAAAGTGGACACACGCGATATCAATCTGCTCGGTAAATATCCTTTCGATGCAAGCTTCGGCCTCAATGTCAGCGGTTCCGGCGCAATCGAGAGGCCTGATATAAAATTTTCCCTTAAGATACTCGAAAGCTCGTTCGGCGGCATGCAGACGGGGAAAGGCTCGATCAGCGGCAGGCTGAAAGAAAAAGACCTCTCGGCGGCTGGGACCTTTTTTAACGGGATTGTGACTGCTGATGCAAAAGCAACTCTCACGGGCAAGGTCCCCTGGAGCGCCGATGTCAGCCTCCACAGGGGGGAATATGATTTTCTTTTAGCGAAGTTTATGAAAGATGTCCCAAAAGACCTCGCCCTTTCTCTTGAGGGGAACATCGGGATTAAAGGCGAAGGCGGCGGTAAGGTCTCATTGTCAACGAGATTGCATTCGGTGGATTTTACGCTTTACGGATATAATTTCAGAAACACCGACGACGTTGTCCTGGATTTTGCGGACGGCGGGTTTGCGATAAAGTCATTTTCCCTGGCGGGCGACAGCGCGGAGCTGACTGCTGAAGGCGTCCTGAAATTAAACGACCGGTTTGACGTAAAGGTAAAGGGCAACATGAATGTCGCCCCTCTGAGGGCGTTCTCCGACAAAATTGCGTCGTTGAGGGGAAGGAGCAGTTTTAACATTAATATCGCCGGCCCCTGGGAAACGCCCGATGTTACAGGTGATGTAAAAGTTGTCGATGTCATCGCATCACTTAAAGAATATCCCTACAAAGCAGGCCCCCTGAACGGGACCTTCTTTCTGAAAAAGGACAGGATCGTTTTTGATTCGGTAAGGACCGGCTTCGGGGGAGGCGTCATAGAAGTGTCAGGGGTCGGATACCTCAAGAGGCTGTCGGTAAAGCGGCTCTTCATTTCCTCGATAGTTACGGGCGTCAACATAAGGCCGATGGAAAAGGTGAGCGCCACCGTAGACGGCAGGCTTTTCTATGAGAGGTCTGCGGCAGGCTCCACCCTTTCAGGAAATCTGGACATAAAGAAGGCCAGGTATGAGAAGGCAGTCGAGTGGAACAGGTGGATACTCGGGCTCAGGGACCTCAACAACGATACGGCGCGTTATCCCGCTTTTCTGAAAGAGACCGAATTCAACGTACATGTTTCCGGAACGGACAATATTGTCATAGATAACAATATCGCAAAGACACAGGTAAAGATGGCCCTCACGTTTACCGGCAACGTTTCGAGGCCGGGACTTGTCGGCAGGATCGAAGCAAGCGAAGGCGTTATATATTTCAGAGGCAACGAATTCAAGCTCCTTGAAGGAAGCAGCGTGGATTTTGCGGACCCTAACAGGATTACCCCTGTTTTCCATATATTGGCTGAGACATACAGCGGCGAATATTATGTTAAGCTCCATCTGGATGGAACGATAGACAAGTTCTCTATGTCGCTTTTTTCCGATCCCCCTTTGAGTGAAATGGAAATACTTACGCTGCTGACTTTCGGACAGGCGGGCAGGGACGCAAGAGGCATTGAAGGCGGCATAGCAGCGGGTGAGGCGGCCTCGGTGCTCACAGAGGGGCTTCAGGACGTGGTGCAGGAAAAATTCCGGAGCATTACCGGGTTTGAACAATTCAGGGTTGAGCCGCACGTGACCTCTGCGGGCGCGGTCAGTCCCAGGGTGACGATCGGGAAGCGTCTGCTGGAGGACAAGCTGTTCGTGATATATTCGACCTCGTTAGGCACTACCGAGGAAAACATCATAAAACTTGAGTACCGTCTTGACAGGAATATATCGATAGTAGGGTCCAGGGATGAGATAGGCAGCGTCGGCGGTGACCTTAAATACAGGTTCGAATTTAAATAATGACGGGGCCGGGAAGCGCAGAAGAACGCAAGTGAGGAACTCGTAATAAATATGAAATATATAAGACTGATTATATTGTCCATTTCGATTTTTCATATTGCGCCGTCAATCACTTTTGCTGCGAATGCCCCCGTAATTACGGCGATCGAGGTGGAAGGCCTCGACCGCATTGAGAAGGAAGAATTGATAGACATGATCTGTTTCAGGACGGGAGACGTTTTTGACGGGGAGGCCCTGAGAACCGGCATCAGGAGGGCCTTTAAGAAGGGCATCTTCCTTGATATACAGGCCGTTGCCGACACATACGACGGCGGGATACGACTGAAATACATTGTCAGGGAAATACCGGTCATCAGGAGCCTGAAGGTCCAGGGAAATAAAAAAATCTCCGTCAAGAATATAAGGGACATTCTGCCTTACAGGGAAGGGGAGGATTTCAGGGAAGAACATCTGGGCAAGGCTGAAAAGGCCCTGCTCGATCTGTATAACAGGAAGGGGTTTCACGGCGCGGAGGTTGTCATCGTTGTTGACGCAGCCGGCAAGAAATCCGGCGTAGACATGTACGTGCATATACGCGAGGGAAAGCCGCTCATTATCAATAAGATTGAGATCGATGACGATTTCAGGTCAAGGTTGAAAATAGCTGAAGGGGATGTGTTTGACAGGGACAAAGTGGAGCAGGGCATGAAAAGGCTGGAAGAGTACCTGCTACGTGAGGACTACTATGATCCCGTCATAGGACCTTACGAATTCAGCGGGGGAAAACTCGTCATACCCGTCAGGAAAGGCCCCAGGCTCGAATTGTCGTTTAAGGGCAACTCCGTCATCAGCTCAAAAAAGCTCGGAAGCGAGGCGCCTTTCCTTGAGACGCGGGAGGTCTCGGATGAGACGGTGCAGGAGGCGATAGACCGCATGAGAAATCTTTATCTGAGCAAAGGATACCATTACTCACAGATCGCCGCCGGTGTGGAGGCCGGAGAGGACATAACGAGAGTTGCTTTTATCATACATGAAGGGGAACGGGTCCTCCTGAAAAAGATAAACTTTGAAGGGACAAGTTTCTCACACAAGGCCCTCAGGAGTATCGTGCACTTTGAGGAAGGAAAGCCGTACAACGAAAATCTTTTATCCGAAGGTGAGGAGTCGATTTTAAAATTTTACAATGCACTCGGTTATCTTAAGGCCGGGATAAGTGCGATAGAGAAAAACTTTACCAGGGAAGGCAGAGAGGTGGAGGTCACGATTGTCATAGAGGAGGGGCCCCAGACGAAGACCAGGGAGATAAGGATCGCCGGTAATAAAGAAATCGGCGAGCAGGAGATTTATAATGAATTACAGTCTCTCAAGGGCTCGCCCTACAACGTAATCGATATCAGTGACGCGAGATACAGGGTGCTTTCCCTGTACGGCAGGCGTGGTTATCCGGATGCGAAAGCAGACGTCGAAAGCAAGGTCGATAACGAAGACGCCATAGTCACTTTCAGGATAACCGAGAACAGGCCTTCTGTCATCGGCAAGATCATATTGACTGGCAACAACAGGACAAAGGCAAAGATCATAAAACGGGAATTTACCATAAAGGAAGGCGAGACCTACAACTACGACGAGCTGTTAAAGACCAGGCAAAAGCTTTACAGGCTCGGGATCTTCAACGAGGTGTCTATTGAGACGCTTACGCCGCCGAGAGAAGTGGACCACATGCTTGCGAGAGACATGATGGTTTCCTTAAGGGAAGGCAAGGCCGGTTCAGTGGAGGTGAGCCTCGGTTACGGCGACTATGAACGGTTCAGGACTTCTCTCGATTTCAGTTACCGCAATATCGGCGGCTACAACAGGCAGGCGGGCTTCAGGGCGGAGGCAAGCTCGGTCAAACAGAGATTCACCCTTTCATTCAGGGAGCCGTGGCTGTTTAACCAGCCTGATTTGCCTTTCAGCGTTCTGTTATCAAAGGAGGACACCAGGTCGGTCAATCTCGATACGAAAGATGTGCTTTACGAAACAGACAGGCTCAGTCTGCTTTTTGGCGTGGAGAAAGAGATAAGGAAAGGCTGGAAAGCGAACCTGAATTATGAATATGCCTTTGTCGACACCAAGGACGTCCAGCCCGGCGTCATTCTGAGCAGAGAGGACAGCGGCACCCTCGGCATCGGCAGCATTTCTCCTGCATTGTTTTACGATACCCGTGACGACCCGTTTGATCCCACGACGGGTTTTCTGCAAGGCATAGTGATAAAGCTTGCGTCGAAGGCGCTGTTATCCGAGACCGAATTTATAAAGGGGACTTTTCAGAGCTCCTGGTTTTTTCCCGCGGGGAAGGGCGTTGTTTTTGCCTTCTCTCTGAGGGGAGGCGCGGCTTACAGTTATGACAATATCAAGGAATTGCCCCTTGTTGAAAGGTTCTTTCTCGGCGGAAGGACGACCGTCAGAGGTTACAGCAACGACACCCTCGGCCCCAAGGGCGCTGACGACACGCCTACCGGCGGCAACGTCTTCTGCGTAGTAAACAGTGAATTCAGGGTCCCCATCGGGAAAGGCTTTGGTCTTGTTCCCTTCCTCGATGCGGGGAATGTGTGGCAATTGGCCGAAGATATCAGGCCGGAGCTGAAATATACGGCGGGGATCGGATTGAGATATAAGACGCCCGTAGGCCCGGTCAGGATAGACTACGGACACAAGATGAACAGGGAGAGCGGTGAAAGCTCCGGGGAGCTTCACTACAGTTTCGGACATGTGTTTTAAATTTAGCGTGTTGCGGTTAGCGTTCAGCGTGTAAGGAGAAAAGAGTTATGAGTTTGAATTTGGGAGTGGGAAAAAACATTTCGGTCATCATTTCACTGGTTGTCACCTGTTACTTGTTACTCGTCCCTTGTCCCCCGGAATCGAGTCGTATCGACTTGTCCCTTGTCCCTGCGGCTTACTCTGAGGTCCTCGAAAGGATTGTGGCGATTGTAAACGATGAAGTGGTCCTGCTGAGCGAATACCGGGAGGTCTTTGAGGCCGCGAGGAAAACGGACGCTTCAGTGGAAGGAGACCGGGTCCTTGACGAGATGATAAACAGGATACTGATTCTGGAACAGGCCAGGCGGTTGAGATTGGGGAGCTCCGGCGACGTTGCGGATGACGATGCGCTGGTGAAGGAATATATTGACAGAAGGATAAGGCCCCTGGTACATATACCCATAGAAGAAATCGAAGACTATTACATAAAAAATATTGAACGGTCCGGTAACAAGGAATTCTATGATGTCAAGGATGAAATAGAGAATATCCTGTCGGAGGGATATTTGCAAAGGAAACTTGCCGGGCATATTCAGGAGCTGAGAAAGAAGGCGTTCATAAGGGTGCAACTTAATAACGCGGAGTGAAGCCGGGTCGATTGATCAAAGCTCCTTTATTACCGCAAGCTCATTGCATTCCGGAAATTTGTGACATTTGAGGCACTCTCCCCAGATCTTTTGCGGAAGGGCGTTCTTATCGACGTCATGAAAACCCAGCTCCCTGAAAAACCCCGGTTGATAGGTCAGGGCAAATACCTTCTCCAGGCCGAGCGCCTGTGCTTCCACAATGCATTTTTTTACAAGTTTTTTGCCGATGCCTTTTCCCTGGTAAGCGGTTGATACGGCAACGGACCTGATTTCCGCAAGGTCTTCCCACAAAATATGGAGAGCTGCAACCCCGACGATCTTTCCGTCATCAAGGCATTTAAAAAAGTCGCGTATGTTCTCATATATTTCGTTCAGGGAACGAGGGAGCATCTCATCTTTGCGGGCAAACTGGTTGACGAAGGCATGTATGGTCTTTGCATCTTTGATGACGGCTTTTTCAATCCGGAGTTTTAAAGCTTTCTCTTTCATCGGTCCCGCTTAATTCCTTATGGAGCTCAATGAGAATCCCTTCTCTCAAGCCATAATCGCTGACGATAATCTCCCGGAAACCTGAAATCTCCATCAGCTTTAAAAGTATAAGTGTTCCCGGCACTATAATGTCAAGCCTTTCGGGTCCGAAGGGCAGGAACTTTGCACGTTCAACGGAAGTAATGCCTGAGATAGCTGAAAAAATACTCTTTACCTTTTCCAGTGTCAGTCTTGTCCGGTGGACCTTTTTATGTTCAAACCTGTCGAGTTTTTTCATCACGGCTGCAAGGGTCGTGATTGTGCCCGCCGTGCCGATAAAGACAGTTCCGGGTTTTGAGTCATGGGTTATGAGTTTCAGGTATGGTTTCATGCTTTTCCCGAGTCTCAGTGAAACACATCTGTCCATGGCGGTTAAATCTTCTTTCAAAGGAGGGTCGTGCCTCATATACTTGCCTGCCAGATAAACAACACCGAGGTCTATGCTTTTAACAATGACGGGTTTGCCGCGTCTTGCGAATATAAGCTCCGTGCTTCCGCCTCCTATGTCGGTCATGAGGGCGGTTTCGGGGGCGGCGATGTCTGTCAACATGCCTGAAGCAGTCAGCCTGGCTTCTTCTTCGCCGCTGATTATTTTTATGTCGAGCCCGGTGAGTCCTTTTGCCTTTCCGATAAAGTCATCGCTGTTTTTCGCCTCCCTGAGAGCGCTTGTGGCAACCGCCGATGTTTTATAGACCCTGTGCCGGTCGATACTGTCGCTGAATTTCCTGAGGGCCGCCAGACCCCCTGTTATCGCCTGCTTCTTGAGAAGGCCGTCACTTTCGAGACCCTCTCCAAGTCTTGTGATTATCCTGTCGGAGAAGATTTCCCTGATTGAAAAAGTATTTTTGAGCGGATTAAACCGAACATTTGCTATCAGTAGTCTGAAGGTGTTTGTTCCTATGTCAATGGCTGCGAGCGGTCCGGTTTTCACAATGCATGAATTATAACCTTTCAGCATTCTGTCCGACAATCGTCGTGATTAACGGACACCTGTTTGCCGAAAATCCCGGAGAGTTTTCAACTATTACTTGCAGTGTTATGGGTGTTTTTGCAAGATTCATCAATCCCATATATTAGATTTTCATTCTCCTCTGTCTGGTATATAATACTGCATTCACTGAAAGATTCTTGTTTAGATATTGTTGTTATGCCCAGAATTTTCGACAATATAGAAAAAACGTTGCTTCCCGCCTTACAGGAAACCATTCATGTCTCCAATCGTGCTGACTTTTGTGTCGGTTATTTTAATCTTCGGGGATGGAAGCAGCTTGACTCGTACATTGAGAACTGGTCGGGTGGCAAGGACAATTGCTGCCGGCTTCTTGTCGGAATGCAGAGGCTGCCGCAGGACGAACTTATCTCCGCGTTGAGTCTTGTTAAATCGGATAAAGGGATCGATCAGCAAACAGCACTTCGCATAAAAAAGAAGCTGGCGGAAGAATTCCGCCATCAATTAACCCTTGGCATCCCTACCAATGAAGATGAGGCCGGACTGCGCAGACTTGCCGCTCAAATTAAGGCTAAGAAAGTTGTTGTTAAATTATTTCTCAGACATCAGTTACATGCAAAACTTTATCTGCTATTTCGTCCCGATCCTATCAATCCGACAATCGGCTACCTTGGCAGCAGTAACCTTACATTCGCTGGGCTTTCACATCAGGGAGAGTTGAATATTGATGTCCTTGATCATGATGCCTGCCAGAAGCTCGCCCTATGGTTTGAAGACCGGTGGAATGATAAATGGTGTCTGGATATTTCAGAAGAATTAGTGAGCATTATTGAAGAGAGCTGGGCGCGCGAAGATTTGATCCCGCCATATCATATCTACGTAAAAATGGCATATCATCTTGCAGAAGAGGCGCGTGGGGGGCTCCTGCAATTCCGAATACCGCGTGATTTCGGACAAAGACTCTTTGAATTTCAGGCAGCGGCAGTAAAAATCGCAGCACATCATCTAAATAAAAGAGGTGGGGTTTTAATCGGGGATGTCGTAGGACTGGGTAAGACTCTTATGGCAACGGCTGTTGCACGTATTTTTGAAGACGACTTTGGATTGGAAACATTGATAATATGCCCGAAAAATCTTGTTAAGATGTGGGAGGATTATGTTTACAAATATCGTATGAGGGCAAAGGTCCTGTCAACTACCCGTGCTATTAATGAATTGCCGGATTTGCGAAGATACCGGTTAGTTCTCATAGATGAAAGTCATAATCTCCGAAACCGTGAAGGCAAACGTTATCACGCGATCCATGAATACATACAGGAGAATGAAAGCAAATGTATCTTGCTTTCAGCAACGCCATATAACAAAACCTATCGTGATCTTTCCAATCAGCTCCGTCTTTTTGTTTCGGAGGATAAGGATTTAGGTATTCGCCCGGAAAGATACCTCCGTGAATTAGGTGAGACTGAATTCATACGCAGACATCAGTGCCCGGTCCGTTCACTCTCTGCATTTGAAAAAAGCGAATATGCCGACGACTGGCGTGAACTCATGCGGCTTTACATGGTCAGGCGCACACGAAGTTTTATCCAGGACAACTATGCCAAAACTGATACCGGGACAGGCCGCAGATATTTGACCTTTGAGGATGGAAGCCGCTCCTATTTCCCTGTTCGCCGGCCCCAAACGATTAAATTTAAAATTGATGACAAAAATCCGGATGATCAATATGCACGACTTTATGCCGCAGATATAGTGGATACGGTAAACGGGCTAAATCTGCCCAGGTATGGTCTGGGCAATTACATTGTGGAAACTCCTCATGAACCGCCAACTCAAAATGAAGCCAAAATTCTTCAGGACCTTTCACGCGCCGGAAAACGGCTCATGGGCTTTTGCCGTACAAATATCTTTAAACGTCTTGAAAGCGGCGGGAAGGCCTTCATGCAATCTCTTGAAAGACAGATATTGCGAAATTATATATTCCTTCACGCCATTGAAAACGGGAAGCCCATTCCTATCGGTACGCAGGACTCTGAAATGCTCGATTCCCGTATTTACGATGAAGATGCCGACGATATAAGCGTAAGGGGGGATATATTTGATGATGACGACGTAGGGGCGGGGTTGCCCCGCCCTCATGAAACGTTGTGTTCAGAGGATGAATTTAAAAAAC
>QZJG01000004.1 GCA_003599275.1 Nitrospiraceae bacterium
ATTCTTTCCCCTCATATGTCCCCTTCCCTTTTTTAAAAGTTGCAGATGTCTTGTTACGATTAAAATTTTAGGATGCTCAATTAAAACATATCACCCATGCCGATTGTCAAGAGAAAAATGCAAGGGTGACAAATCTCTTTAATCGAACCGGTAATTCGGCGCTTCCTTTGTGATGATGACGTCATGCACGTGGCTTTCCCTGAGGCCTGATGGCGTGATCCTTACAAAGCGCGCATTCCTGCGGAGCTCCTCGATGCTTTCACATCCGCAGTAACCCATTCCCGATCGAAGCCCGCCGACAAGCTGGTATATGCTTGCTGCAATCGGTCCTTTATGCGGAACACGGCCTTCAACGCCTTCGGGCACGAGTTTCTTGGATTCAACGCCTTCCTGTGCGTATCTGTCTTTACTTCCCGCCTCCATCGCTCCTAAAGAACCCATGCCCCTGTACACCTTGTAAGTCCTTCCCTGGAAAAGGACCAGCTCCCCGGGGCTTTCATCCGTACCGGCAAAGAGGCTCCCTATCATCACCGAATTCGCCCCTGCCGCGATCGCCTTCGTAATATCGCCGGAATACTTGATGCCTCCGTCCGCGATAATCGGGATGCCTGCGGCATCGGCAACCTCCGAGCATTCTTTAATCGCGGTGAGCTGCGGAACACCCGCTCCGGCAACGATCCTCGTCGTACAGATCGAACCGGGACCCACGCCGACCTTTACTGCGCTCACACCCGCTGCTATAAGGTCTCTCGTCGCGTCAGCAGAGGCGACGTTGCCGGCGATTATCTCAATTTCCGGGAACGCTTCCCTCAAAGCCCTGACTGTGGAAATGACCCTCTTGGAGTGCCCGTGCGCCGTATCTATCGCAATAAGATCCACACCGGCCCTGATCAGTGCTGATGCACGCGTGATCGCGTCTTTCCCGACGCCGACCGCAGCGCCTACCCTGAGCCTGCCCAACGAATCTTTGCAGGCATTGGGATATTTCTCCCTCTTTTCGATGTCCTTTATGGTTATAAGCCCGATAAGGGTGGAGTCTTTTTTTACAATAGGCAGTTTTTCTATCTTGTGTTTATGCAGGATCTCTTTTGCCTCATCGAGCGTTATGCCTTCATGGGCAGTTACAAGCCCTTTTCTGGTCATGACTTCCGAGGCCTTTTTATGCAAATTTGTTTCGAATTTCAGGTCCCTGTTTGTAAGTATCCCGACAAGTTTTTTCCCTTTTGTAATGGGAACGCCCGATATCCTGTATTTCTCCATTATGGCGAGGGCCTTGGATATTTTCTCTTCAGGCCCCAAAGTTATGGGGTCAACGATCATGCCGCTTTCGGATTTTTTCACCTTGTCCACTTCTACCACCTGTGCATCAATGGACATGGCGCGATGGACTATTCCCAGGCCGCCCTCCCTTGCGAGGGAAACAGCGAGCCTGGCCTCGGTCACGGTGTCCATGGCCGCGCTTACAATAGGGACATTTATTCTTATGTTCCTCGTAAGCTGTGTGCTGACATCGACCTCCGCCGGAAGGATATCGGATTTTGCAGGTACAAGCAGAACGTCGTCGAACGTAAGACCTATTTTTATGCTGTCCTCTAACATGATTGCTCCTTTAAAAATTTACCGGGTTTGTACCCCCTCTTTGACAAAGAGGGGTACAACACTACAATTTTATCTCTATATACGCCTTTTCTTTCAGTCCGGCCTTCCAGTCAAGATACTTCGATTCAAAGGCCCTTTCAAAAAGCACTTCCTTAATCCTGTCCTTTACCTTATCAAGCACCTCGCCTTCGACTCTGTCCTCCAGCTTTATAATATGCAGCCCGGCCGGACTCCAGAAAGGGGCGCTGACCTCGCCGGTTTTCAATGAAAAGGCAGCATGTTCAACCTCTCTCATGGCGACGCCGCGACTGATGTATCCCAGGTCCCCGCCGAACTGTCTGCTCGAATCCTCAGAAAACTCACCGGCCAGTTTTGAGAAATCCTCTCCATTTTTGATCCTCAGAATTATCTCATTGGCCCTGGCCTCTATGTCCTTTTTCTGAAAATCGTTCCTGGGCGCGGCAAAAAATATCTGTCGCAGTCTGAGCTTCTCCCTGCCGAACCTGTCTTTATTTGCATTGAAATATTCCTCGATTTCCCTGTCGGCTACGGCGATATTTGCCTTCACCTCGAAATGGACCACCTTTGACAGAAGTATCTGCTCCCCCAGCCTTGCCCTGTAGTCTTCCGGCGTCATCCCTTCCGCCTCTAAAGAATTCATCAGTGCATCATCCGAAAGATCAAATTTCTTTTTGATGTCCGCAATGGCGCCCTCTATCTCTGAGTCGCTCACGTTAAGTCCCTTCTTCCGCGCCTCCTGAAGCTGAAGCCTCATGTCAATCAGGGTGTTTAAAAAATTTCTCTCAAGCCCCTTCACCGCCGCTTCCTTATCACTTTCCGGGACCTTCTCTAAAAAACCCTTGCCATCGAGGGCGACAATGCTCCTTAGCTCGCTCCACGTTATGACCTCATCATTGACAGTCGCAACGACCCTGTCAAGCAAAACAGCCGCGCCGGCCCGTTCCGGTTCGAACATCAGGACAACCAGGGCCATCATCATAAGCGTTATGTATAAACCTTTTTTCATAACAGTCAAATAGATTTTCCTTGCAGACACTGTCCTCAAGAAGCATGGTTTAAAATAAGTAAAATTATGACATGGGTTGAAGTTTTAATGCAAGCGCGGCAGAGGCATCTTGACAAATCAACCTGAAATCCTTATTGTGTTCATATCGTGAACAAGTCCGGTGCAGGCAGACATAACGATATCTCCCTGAAAATCCTCGACGAGCTGAGCCGCGAATCCCTTGTAACACAGCGGACCCTCTCAAGCAATCTCAACATCGCGTTAGGCCTGGTCAATGCATACATCAAAAGACTGGCAAAAAAGGGTTACATAAAAATCAACAAAGGCCCCATGAACAGGGTGAAATACGCCCTTACCCGGAAAGGTTTCACGCATAGAGTCGGCCTGACTTACCATTATATGCAATCTTCAATCGACTATTTCAAAGACGCACGGCAGAGAATTGACAATCTGTACGGGCAAATGATAAAAAACGGGGTCCAAACCGTCCTGATCTGGGGTGACGGAGAAATTGCGGAATTGTCGTATATTTCCCTGCGCGGCCTGCCGTTGGCCCTTGTCGGAGTGGTTGACGGCAAAAAGGAAGAAAAAGGGTTCTTCGGTCATCATATTTATTCATATGAAGACGTTTCAGGATTGAATTATGACGCGATATTGCTTGCGTCATTTAACAATACGGCATTGCAGAAAATAAGAAGCCTCGGTGTCGAGGCCGACAAGATTTATTCGCTGTAACATCAGAGTATAGAGTTGAGTTAAGCATTGAGTCTTGAATTTTATTCTTAACTCATAACTCTTGACTCCCAACTCCATAGACCGGCAGGTTGCGATAATGTGACCGACACGGCGGAGCAGTGGAAAAATCATACATTAATACGGATACGGGCTGAAAGAAAATATATTAACCGATCAATAATGGAGAACTGAACATGATAAACGGAAAGACAGTTTTGATAACCGGCGGCACCGGTTCTTTTGGAAAGAAATGCACGGAAATAATTCTAAAGGAATACAAGCCGAATAAATTGATCATCTTCAGCCGGGATGAACTGAAACAGTTTGAAATGTCGCAGGTCTTTTCAGAGAAAAAATACCCCTGCCTTCGGTACTTTCTCGGAGATGTACGAGACAAAGACAGGCTCTACAGAGCGTTTGACCGTGTAGATTATGTTATTCACGCTGCAGCCCTGAAGCAGGTCCCGGCCGCAGAGCGGAATCCTTTCGAAGTCATAAAAACAAATATTCTCGGGGCAGAGAACATTATCAACGCGGCCATAGACAGGGAGGTGAAAAGGGTGGTTGCCCTGAGCACTGACAAGGCAGCAAACCCGATCAACCTCTACGGCGCAACTAAGCTTTGTTCCGATAAACTTTTTATTGCAGGGAACTCTTATTCGGGAGCTCACGGGACAAGGTTTTCTGTTGTCAGGTACGGAAATGTCGTGGGCAGCAGGGGGAGCGTTATCCCGTTCTTTAAAAATGTAAGAAAGACAGGGACTATGCCGATCACCGACCCTGAGATGACACGCTTCTGGATAACCCTTGAGCAGGGAGTTGATTTTGTTCTTAAATGCCTTTCAATGACTGTCGGCGGCGAACTTTTTGTCCCCAAGATACCGAGTATGAACTTAATGGATCTTGCAAAAGCGATCGCCCCTGACTGCAAATATGAAACTGTCGGAATAAGGCCGGGTGAGAAAATACATGAGGTCATGATAACTGAAGACGATTCCAGGCATACACTGGAATTTGATGATTTCTATATCGTTGAGCCAGAGTTCGACTGGTGGTCGAGTGATCGTCATATATCAAATGGCGGGCAGCCTGTTAAAGATGGATTCAGGTACGCAAGCAATACAAATGACAGGTGGCTCTCGGTAGACGACCTGAAAAAATTGATTTAGTATTAAAACGAAACATCTTATGCCTTAACACATAACTAATGATACCTTACGGCAGACAATGGATAGATGATGATGATATAAAGGCGGTTGTCGATGTCCTGCGCTCAAATTTCATCACTCAGGGGCCGAAAATAGATGAGTTTGAAAGGGTGCTTGCCGAAAGCTGCGGGGCAAAATACGCAGTAGCGGTAAATTCAGGCACCTCCGCGCTTCACATCGCCTGCCTTGCCGCCGGAACAGGAAAAGGAGATGACGTCATAACGTCACCCATCACTTTTATAGCTTCAGCCAACTGCGCGGCATACTGCGGTTCAAGGCCTGTTTTTGCCGATATCAATACTCGAACATACAATATATCCGTTAGCAAGATAGAGAAGAAAATAACGGACCGCACGAAGATAATCATACCTGTGGATTTCGCAGGCCAGAGCGCTGACATGGAGCCTGTTTATATTCTGGCAAAAGAGAAGGGCAAGGAATTCAATAAGAAGATATTTGTTATCGAGGACTCATCTCAGGCGCAGGGCTCTTATTATAAAGGCAAGGCTGTAGGCTCATGCGCGTTCTCAGATATGACGGTCATGAGCTTTCATCCTGTAAAACATATCACGACCGGCGAAGGCGGTGCTGTGCTGACGAATGATGAAGAACTGTACTGGAAGTTGAGGAAGTTTAGAAACCACGGCATAACAAATATCCCCGGAGATTTTGTAAACAGGGAAGAGGCCTTTCAGCATGTCGAAGGGGAATTATCAGAAGCGCTTAACCCGTGGTACTACGAGCAGATAGACCTCGGATATAACTACAGGATAACAGATATACAGTGCGCACTTGGAATATCGCAGATGAAGAAACTGAACAGGTTCATAAAGCGGCGTCGCGAGATAGTCAGCATGTATAACGAATTTTTCGGCAGGATTGAAAATATTCAAACCCCTTATGAGTCTCCTGACTGTGACAGCAACTTTCATCTTTATATCCTTCTGGTTGAGTGGGCGAGGTTCGGCACGACAAGGGCGAAGTTCATGGCCGGGCTGAAGAAGAAAGGGGTGCATACGCAGGTACACTACATACCAGTGCACACACAGCCTTTTTACAGGAAGAATTTCGGAACCGGATGGGGCGACTGCCCGAATGCTGAAGAATATTACCGAAAATGCCTTTCAATCCCCATATACCCAGCAATGACGGACGATGATATAAAAAACGTCGCTGAAGCAATACGAGGAACTCTGAATGCCGGATAAGATACTTTTGATAAGGCCGCAGAACGTTTACAACTATAACAATTATCCGCCGTTAAATCTTATCAGCATAGGCTCTGCGCTGAAGACAGCCGGATATGACGTGAAAATAATAAATTGCGCCTTTGAGAAAAAGCCCCTGGAAGTCATCGGCAGAGAGCTGAACGGCGCATTGTTTGCGGGCATATCCCTTCTTACATCAGAGGCCCCTGACGCCTACCGTATAATGCAATATATCAAAGAGATCTCAGATGTGCCTGTTGTTGTAGGAGGCTGGCACTGCACGTTATTTCCTGAGCAGATGGCAGGATGCGAATATGTTGACTACGTGGTTGCCGGAGAAGGAGAAGAGCATATCGTCAATGTTGCAGAGATGCTGAAGAACGGAGGAACGCGGGATAATAAAATTTATCATAAAATAAACCTGGATCTTGATAGCCTTCCTCTGACCGCCTATGACTTAGACGAACACATAGAGCGGTCTATCGGCAATTATCTGACAGACAAGCTTTCAGAATATGTCAGCCATCCTATGAGATGGCTTCCTTATGAATCAAGCAGGGGATGCCCCTCGCTCTGCACCTTCTGCATTAATGTTGTGACAGATAACAGGCGTTACAGAAAGAAGAGCGCGGCAAAGGTTCTCTCAGAGATAGGGCATATAATAAAAAAATATAAGCTCACGCACTTGAAGATAGTAGACGACAATTTCTTTGTAGATATCAAACGCGTCAGGGAGATATGTCGGGGGATGATCGACATGGGTTTGAATATAACCTGGGACGGGGAATGCCGCTGCGATTATTTCAGGGACGGGATGCTTGATGATGAAACACTGAAACTGTGCAGGAGATCGGGGCTTATCCAGTTGACGCTTGGGATCGAATCGGGCTCTCCCCATACTCTTGAGCTTATGAAGAAAGGCATCACGCCCGAGCAGGCGGAAAATGCCGTACGGAAGTGCGATGAACACAAGATAATAGCGAGGTCATCATTTATACTTGAGATCCCCGGGGAGTCTCTGGATGACATAAAGCAGACCATATCTTTTGTAAACAAGCTCAGGCGATATAAATATTTTACCTGCGGGGTCGGGACCTTCAGGCCTTATCCAAAGTGCGAATTGACAGAGAGGCTTTTAAAGGATGGCTATCTTACAGAGCCTTTAAATTTCAAAGAATGGACTGACAGAAATATTATTAATATGTATACATCAGCGGAGTACATCAGGCCCTGGCAGGTCAACGGGAAATATTCTGAAAGCGCCGCATACTATCTGAATATGGAGTCTGCCGTGAGGCTTGGAAACTTTCAGATTGACAGGAGGCTTGACAGGGTCAAGAACAGCCTCTTTATGTTTTTTGCAAAGTTGCGAAACGGGCTCATGTTTTATTCTTTCCCCTTTGACAAAAATTTATACAAGAGATTTCTTTCAGCTTTTTACGAAAGAAGGCAGGAGCTTGAAAAGGGCGGCGCTTATCCGCTGGCTGACAGGAAAGAAGCGCGTCAGTGAAGATCCTCGTTGTCGGAACAGGCTCGATCGGGACAAGACATATAAAGAACCTTTATGAACTCGGACACGAGATTTTCGCAGTTGATACAAATGTAGAGAACCTTAAGCAGGTTTTGTCACTGACGAAAAACAGCTATAATTCTCTTGAAGAAGCGCTGAAGGGCAAGCCTGACGCGGCATTCATCTGCACATATAGTAATGACCATATGAGGCCGGCGCTAAAATGTGCTGAAGCGGGATGCCATCTTTTTATTGAAAAACCGCTTTCGACAAGCCTTGAGGGCATTCAGGAACTCCTGGATATTGCAGAGAGTAAGAAGTTGATCACAATGGTCGGCTGCAACATGCGGTTTCATCCGGCTGTGTCATATATCCATAAACAAATAAAATCCAATCGCTACTTCACAAAACCTCTCTGGGGAAACTTTGAAACAGGCTATTTTCTGCCTTTTGATAAAGAGGACTATCAAAAGAGTTATAAGGCAAACAGGAGTATGGGCGGTAATCTGATACTTGATGCAATTCATGAGCTTGATTACGCTATATGGTTTCTCGGAGAACCGCAAGAGGTTATATGCAGCAAAGGGATCATATCTTCGTTGAAGATAGACACGGAAGACCATGTTGAGATGATTGTTAAATTCCGCTCAGGAGCCGTATGCACGATGCACATGGACTATCTGCAGCATGGCTATTCCAGGAGATGTAAAATTGTTTGCGAGGAAGGCACCGTGGTATGGGATTTTGTCGGAGGCAGCATCGGGAGCGTGACGGTCCAAGATGGGAAATGGGCATGGAAGGATATGAAGGTTGATATATCTTACAATCAGATGTATATAGATGAGGCCAGGTATTTCATGGACTGTGTTTCGGCAGGCAGGGCTACATTCAATTCAATACGCGAGTCTATGCAGTCTTTAAAGCTCGCGCTTGCTGCTGACAGATCCAGCAGCACAAATCAGTGGGAGAAGGTCTGAAAGGGTTGTCCTATGAGAAAGGTTATCGGCGTAATAACGGCAAGAATGGCTTCAACAAGGCTTCCCGGCAAGGTTATGCAGAAGATGGCAGGGAAATCCGTATTTGCTCATCATGCTGAAAGGATGATGCATGTGCGCGGGCTTGACGGCGTTTTTTTAGCGACATCGACAGATCCTTTAAATAAAACGCTACTAGAGGAGGCGGAAAACCTCGGCTGCGGCTGGTATGCAGGAGCAGAGCAGGATATCGTTGACCGCCATATCAAGCTCTGCGAAAGGGAAAAGGCTGACGCAGTTATACGGGTCACCTGTGATTCGCCGATATTTGATATCGGGAGCGCTTCACGATTTATAGAGGAATTCAAAAAAGAATACAGGGATTATATTTATGTATCCAATATGACGATGATCCAGGGGACTCTCTCGGAGCTTATCTCTCATAATGCCCTCATGGAGGTCCACAAACATTATCGCGGCGCCGGGGTCTCGATGCATATAAAAGAGAATATGGATAAATTCAGGACTCTGGGTATAGAGATCGATATTGATCTCTGCCGCCCGGAGTACCGCCTGACCATAGATGAATTAATAGATATAGAGATGATAAGGCATATATATGAGGCGCTCTATAGAGGACAGCCGCTCAGCCTTCATGAGGTTTACACATGGCTTGATGATAATCCGCATATCGCGAAGATGAATATGCACGTCGGGATAAAGGGGTGCGAGGTCCAGAGCGCGAATTTAACAGAGAAACCACTCTACTCAATTGTTGCATCAGGCAGCAGATATGTCATACTCGATGAACAGAAACGGCTTGTTGAGCCGGAATCTTTCTTGCAAAAGATGGCAGAGCTCTTTCCGGGTCTGAAGGCATAGGGAACATGTCATCGCGTTATAAAAGATCAGAAGAACTGCTTGAAAAGGCATTGAAGATCATTCCCATCGGGTCTCAGACCTTCAGCAAAAGCATTACTCAATATCCTCTCGGAGTTTCTCCGCACTTTATAAAAAAAGGCAAAGGCTCTCATGTATGGGATGTTGACGGGAACGAGTATATCGATTTTGTAAATGCGCTGTGCGCCATAACTCTCGGCTATAATGACCCTGATGTCACTAATGCAGTAAAGGCTCAGCTTGAAGACGGCACTATATTCACCCTCCCGCATGAGCTGGAGATAAAGGTCTCTGAAAAGGTCATTGAGATAGTGCCGTGTGCCGAGATGGTGCGATTCGGCAAGAACGGCTCGGATGTCACTTCCGGCGCAATAAGGCTGGCACGGGCACATACAAAGAGAGACCATGTTGCTGTATGCGGTTATCACGGCTGGCAGGACTGGTATATAGGCTCTACAAGCCGCAATCTCGGAGTACCAAAAGCGGTTTCTGATCTGACACATGTCTTTACATATAATGACTTAAATTCTTTGCACAGGATCTTCAAGGAGTATTCCGGACAAATAGCCGCTGTTATCATGGAGCCGATGAATGTTAAAGAACCGGTAGATAATTTTCTGGCAAAAGTTAAGGAATTGACGCATGAGAACCAAGCTGTCTTTATCTTTGACGAGACGATCACCGGTTTCCGTTTTGCAGAAGGCGGCGCTCAGAAATATTTTGGAGTTATCCCTGACCTCGCAACATTCGGCAAAGGATTGGCAAACGGGTATCCTGTATCAGCAATCGCGGGTAAGGCAGAGATAATGAGGATGATGGAGGAGATATTCTTCTCCTTTACCTTTGGCGGCGAGACCTTGTCACTTGCCGCTACGCTTGCTGCAATGACAAAACTGCAGAGAGAGCCTGTGATAAAGACGCTATGGTCTCAGGGATCAAAAGTTATCAAAGGGACAAATGCCTTGATCGAAAAATATGCGTTGGGAAATGTCTTGTCAACCGCCGGCAAGGACTGCTGGTCATTTCTGTTGTTCAAAGATACGGACGTTTATTCCCAATGGGAACTGAAGACCCTTTTTTTACAGGAAGTATTTGCCAGAGGAGTTCTGACCGTCGGGACTCATAACATGAGCTATGCCCACACAGATGAAGATATCTCAGCACTCTTAAATTGTTACGATGAGGTTTTTGGAATACTCAAGAACGCCATAACAAATAATAGATTAAAGGAACTATTGAAGACAAAGCCATTAGTTCCTTTGTTTAAGATAAGGTGAATATCTTTATCCGCACAGATGCATCAATAGCTATCGGCACGGGACATGTGATGCGCTGTCTCACTCTGGCCGATGAGCTGAGGGAAAAGGGAAATGAAATAAGATTTATCTGTCGCAAAGCGCCGGGTAATTTTATCGAATTTATTGAAGTTAAAGGATACAGAGTTTATTCTTTGCCTGCGGATATCGATTTGCCAGCCGACAGGGATCTAACTCAGGAAATACTTCAGAAACAGCAGAACTCCATAGACTGGTTAATAATAGACCATTATGGAATTGATGCCTCATGGGAAACACCTTTACGGGAGTTTGTGAAAAAAATAATAGTCATTGACGATCTTGCCAATAGAAGGCATGACTGTGATATTCTGCTTGACCAGAATTATAGCAGTGATGTGAAACGCTATCAGGGATTAGTTTCCGAAGAATGTATTCAGCTTTTGGGTGCTGAATATGCATTGTTAAGGCCGCAATTCCGGAAAGCGCGGGAGAACTTAAAAGAAGATAGCAATGAGGTGAAGAGAATTTTAGTTTTTATGGCAGGTGGAGACCCGTCAAATGAAACATGGAAAGTATTACAAGCCTTAAAGTTGCTTTGTAGAGACGATGTTGTTCTTGATGTTGTAATCGGATCTTCAAATCCGTTCAAAAATGAACTTGAAATATTAATTGAACAGATGCCCGGCGCTGCCTGTTATTTCAATGTGAAGAATATGGCAGAACTGATGTCTTCTGCTGATATTGCCATAGGCGCCTGCGGCACAAGCACATGGGAAAGGTGCTGCTTGGGTTTACCGGGCATAGTTATGGTGCTTGCAGATAATCAGAAAGAGATAGCGGAAGAACTTGATAAAGAAGGCGTGGTTGTTAATCTTGGATGGCATGAAAATGTGACGGTAATGGATATTAAGGATGCTGTAGGGAACTTGATGAAAGATCCGGACAAAAGAAAGAAGATGAGTTCTAAAGGCAGGGAAATGGTTGATGGGAAAGGGGTTGTTCGGGCAGCGCATTATATGAATAGTTCCGTAGATGGCACTGAAAACATATATATTAAAAATGCTGATCATAATGATATGGATGATCTGTTTAGATGGAGGAATGATCCTGAGATAAGCAAGAACTTTTTCAATGCTGATCCTGTTTCGCGGGAAACCCATGAAAAGTGGTTCAGAGAAAAAGTGAATGATATCGGGTCTGCTATCTATATGGCCTATTACAGGTCAGACAAGATCGGTTCGGTCAGGTTTGAAAGCAAAGAAGATGTAATAAAGACAAGTGTTATTTTAAGTCCTGAATATATCGGCAAAGGGCTTGGTGCTGAAATCATAAGAATTGCCGCAGACAGATTCATAAAAGAAAAAAGCCCGGCAAAACCGATCATTGCTGAGATAAAAAAAGAGAACATAAGGTCTGCGAAGGCCTTCCAAAAGGCCGGCTTTATAGAGAGTTTTTTTACATATGTTTTCCCTTATTAAAGAGATACTATGAAGATGGAGATAAGAATAGGCAGCAGAACCCTTGGACAGGGGCATCCGGCTTACGTTATCGCTGAGGCTGGTTCGAACCACAACCATGACTTTGAAATGGCAAAAGCATTAATTAAGGCTGCGGCTGAAGCAGGCGCGGATGCGGTCAAGTTCCAGGCTTTCAGGGCTGAGGAACATTATTCCAAACATACACCCGGTTTCACTTATCTGAAAGAACAGGGGCATCAGGAATCGACATATGAATTGATACGTTTCCTGGAGATCAACAGGGATTGGCACGCCCCTCTCATCGAGTATGCAAAGTCATGCGCCATCACCTTCCTTTCTTCTCCGTGCGATAAAGAGGCTGTTGACCAGCTTGGGAATCTCAATATGGCAGCTTTTAAAGTGGCATCGTTTGATCTCCCGGATATCTACCTGATAAGGCATATGGCCAAATATGGGAAACCGGTTATCCTTTCCACTGGAATGGCTGACTATGCGGATATAAAGGCTGCCATACAGGCGTGTCTACATGAGGGGAATGAGAATGTAATATTATTGCAATGCACTTCTCTCTACCCTGCGCCTGCGTATTTATCCAACTTAGCCGCAATGGAAACAATGCGCAAGGCTTTTGATTGTCCTGTCGGATATTCAGACCATACAACAGGAGATCATATCTCGCTTGCTGCCGTGGCATTGGGAGCCTGTATGATTGAAAAACATTTTACCCTTGACCGGAAACTGTCCGGACCGGATCATGGCTTTGCAATCGAGCCTCCTGAGCTTTCAGAGATGATCCGCAAGATAAGGGAGATAGAAAGCGCGATCGGCGACGGCATTAAAAACGGGCCGCTTAAAGAGGAAAAAGAGATGTTTGAAAAAGGGAGGCGCAGCCTGCATACAAAGCGTGCAATTAGCGCAGGGGAGTCTATCACAAGGGACGATATATGCATAAAACGGCCGGGGTACGGGATCTCTCCTCATTCACTGGAAAGCCTGATCGGGATGACCGTGTGCCGGGATATTCCCGAAGACCACTGGATAACATGGGAGGACATTAAAAGCCGGTGAACATTTCCAGGCAACATACCATTCTTGTGACCGGTGCTGGAGGGGCTGCGATTCCGGCATTGATAGAATCGTTGCGTAAAAACGGATATCGGGTCCTTGCCGCTGATATGGATCCAATGGCTGTGGGCCTGTATTATGCGGACCGCGGCTACGTAATTCCTGCCGGGACAAGCCCTGATTTCATACCGGCCCTCCGGGATATATGCAGGAAAGAATCAGTAACCGCGATAGTGCCACTGGTGGATGAGGAATTAGTGTCTGCTCTGGAACTGGAGAGGGACGGCTTGATCGTGCTTTTGCCAAGGCAGGAGTTTGTGGCATTGTGTTTAGACAAGTATGTTCTTATGCAGAGACTGAAGGAGTCGGGCATAACGATTCCGGAAACACGTCTTGCCTCTGAAGGCTCTGACGGCATGAGCTTCCCGCTCATTGTTAAGCCGCGGCGCGGCAGAGGAAGCCGCGGATTAAAGATAGTAGGATCAGATCAGGCTTTGCGTTCACATATCGAGTCCTGCCCTTATTCACCTGATGAATTGCTGCTTCAGGAATATATAGACGGTCCGGAATATACGATCTCGGCAGTGGTATGGAGGGATGGTGAGGTTCAGGCCGTAGTGCCGAAGGAGATCATATCAAAGCGCGGCATCACGCGGATGGCTGTTACGCGCAGGAATCCGGCGATAGAATCATTATGCTTCAGCGTGCAGGAGAGCCTGAAAGCGGACGGGCCTTTTAATGTTCAGCTTCGTTATGACAGTAAAGGCAGGGGGCCGCTGATATTTGAGATCAACCCCCGTTTTTCCACAAGCATATCATTGACGATGGCAGCCGGGATAGATGAATTGGGCGGGCTGTTGTCACAGGCTATCTTCGGCAGAAAGAGTTTTATGTTCGGAGCCTGGCGCGAGGGTATTGTGATGATAAGAAAATCACTGGATGAGTTCATGGATGAAAAGGATTTTAATAACCTCAGAAGGAAGATAGCTGATTGAGAAAGACGATACTGCTGACAGGCGCGGGAGGATTTCTCGGCACACATCTCGCTGAGCATCTGGCCTCTATCGGCATGGATGTGATCCCTGTATTCAGGACCGCCGTATACAAAGTGGACAGCGGCCGCTGGGAAGCTGACCTTACCCGGCCTGACCACATGCTGCAGCTCCGGGAGGCAGAGGTTATTCCGGATGTGGTCATCCATCTTGCCGGGCATATAGAGATCGCACTGGAGCCTGACCCTGTTTCTGCTTCAATGCCTCCTGTGCCTGGAAAAGAGAATATCCATGAATTGTATAACTCAAATATTATGACCACGGCAAACATCCTGGATTATTGTCTGCATAAAGGCGTAAGGCATATCATATACGCATCATCACAAACAGTCTATGGAATGCCGGCCGGCGCGAAGATCACTGAGGAATCCCCATGTGTTCCGCTTGAGCATTATGCATCAAGCAAGCTTTGCAGTGAACATCTGCTGAAGGTCGGCACGAGGCAGGGTGTTTCTGTAACAGTATTGCGTTTCCCAGGCCTGTATGGTGAAAAACGTTCGTCCGGCGTCGTGTATAACTTTTGCAGGTCTGCACTGGCGAAAAAGGAAATACGGGTTGACATCGCCATGCCTTTGCCATTTGATGTTATTCATGTAGATGATGTTGCAGCCGCCATTGGAAAAGCAGCAGGCTTTCGCGGCAATGGCTGGACATGCCTCAATGTGGCTACAGGTGAGCCCTGCAATTTAAATCTCCTCGCAGATGCGGTCGCGGAACTTGTCCCGGGATGCGGGCTGAAATATTCTGCCATACCTCAGCCTGTTGTCTGCATGGATTCCTCAAAGGCGCATGCTGTTTTAGGCTGGAAGGCCTTGCCTCGCCGCGAAAGGCTGACCGCCATGATAGATTTCCTGAGCCGCAAATGATCGCAGGCATGTGTGGAATTGTGAGGGAAGTCGGGGAGCTGCTACTTGAATGGCGGGACTCTGAAATATTTGAAGGAAAATGGGAAGGCGCGCAGTTCAAGGCAAAGGTTGACCGGATGGCACATAACGCATTGACAGAACGGCTGCATGAATTATCACCGGAGATCCCGGTGATCAGCGAGGAGGATGCGTCTCCATTCACTTCGATCCGTCCCGGCTGCTACTGGCTTATTGATCCGATAGACGGCACGGCGAGCTTTGTTAACGGCTACAGCGGTTTTGTTACACAGGTGGTCCTCATGAAGAATGATCGTCCTGAATTTGCTGCTATCTATGCTCCTCTTCTCGGCGAGATGTATAGCGCAGAAAAGGGATCCGGATCATTTCTTAATGATGCAAGGCTTAAGGTTGATTCGGGGAAGAAGCCGGCAATATTGATCGATAATTATCCTGAGCCGAGAGGCGTTGCCGCATCCCTGTATAATGAGCTGAACTTCAGCCGGTATGTTGAATGCGGCAGCATCTCTCTTAAGATATGCAAGGTAGCGGATGGTACGGCTGATCTATTCTTTAAATCAGTAACAGTGAGAGATTGGGATATAGCGGCTCCACAGCTCATTCTTGAGGAGGCAGGAGGCTTTCTTAAGGAATGCGATGGGAGTATGGTTAGATATGACGGCAGCTTTGAGCATGATGGTATTGTGGCTGCTGCGTCTGATGAGGCATGCGCGGGTGCAGTTTCCTGGTATGATAACTTCAAAAAAAGGGAGACAATAAGATGAAGATACTTGTCATAGCTGCGCATCCGGATGATGAGGTGCTGGGATGCGGCGGGACCACAGCAAAATTGGCAAAGCAAGGCAACGATGTCCATGTGCTCATACTTGGTGAGGGGGTTACGTCACGAGACGACAAAAGGAACAGGCCGGCAAGGGGGGAAGAAATCCGGCAGCTTAAGCGTCAGGCTGAGAAGGCGCATAAATTACTTGGCATCAAGAAGACCTTTCTTTATGATTTTCCCGACAACAGGTTTGACACTGTCCCTTTGCTGGATATAGTGAAAGCTATCGAAAAGGTCAAGAAGGGCACTATGCCGGAGATCGTGTTTACTCATCATAGAGGCGATTTAAATATCGATCATCAGATAACGTTCAGAGCTGTCATGACGGCGTTCAGGCCGGTAAAAGGTGAAAGGGCCAGGGAAATTTATTCCTTTGAGATAGCATCTTCAACAGAGTGGAGTGTTCCTTCAGCGTCTGATCATTTTATGCCGAACTATTTTTCGGATATATCAAAGACTATTGCGCAAAAAATAAAGGCCATCAATGAATACAAGTCTGAAATCAGGGCGTTTCCCCATCCCCGCTCTGCGGAATCTGTTAAGGCATATGCCGTGCGGCGCGGGATACAGGCCGGGCTTCCGGCAGCAGAGGCTTTCGAGATCATAAGAATAATAAGATAAGGAGACTGATCGTGACCCCGGTATTTTTAGAAGGCAAAGATATATTTCTCGGCCCCTTAACAGGGGAAGCGAAGATGGAGGGCTATGTCAGCTGGTTGAACAATCAGGAGACTACGCTGTTCATGGGAAGCGGAAGGTTCCCGATGGATGATGAAGACATAAAGAAATACATCGCCGCGTTCAGTAAAAGTAAAGATGGGATGATATTAGGGATCTTCCTGAAAAAACCAGCGAGGCATATCGGCAATATAACTCTTCATATGATCGATTGGAGAAACAGTAATGCTGAGATCGGAGTGATGATCGGCGACAAGAAGGCACGCGGAAAAGGATATGCTACGGAAGCAATCCATCTTGTAGCTGACCATGCATTTAACAAGCTTAATCTACATAAACTCTATACCGGCATGATAAAGGGCAATGAGGCATCAAGGCGGGCTTTTGAAAAGGCTGATTTTAAGATAGAAGGTATATTGAAGGAACATTTTTATCTCAATGGCGAATATCTTGACTGCTACAGGCTTGGAATTCTAAGAAAGGAGAATATAAAGAAATGAGCTTTTCACTTGAGATCACAGACAGTAAAAAAATGGACAACGGGCTGAAGACCCTCTTCACATTCAAAAACGGCAGAAGAATGAATTCAGACCTGAAGGGGCTGAGTTTCAGATTGGAGCTTAATAACAAAGCGACCGTCTATCTGTTTGGGGAGATTTTTTACCACATAAGAAGCGACGGGAAGATAAAACTTATCGGTTCAGACAGCGGCAGATATCTGAAAAATATTTTTTCTGAATATTCATTAAAAGATGCGATCTCTTCTCTGGAAGGGCAGTTCATAGGCATATATGCGGATACTGCCAAAGACAGGGTGCGCCTTTTCAGCGACAGGTATGCAAGGCTGGATTCTTTTTATTCAAGTAATGCGAAAGGCTTCTTTTTATCCACGGGTCTTGATTTTATTTTTGAGAATGTGAAGCCGGTATATGACCAGAAGATGCTCTCCCACCTTTTTTCCGTTTACGGCTGGTACACGCCAAAGGGATACACGATCTACAAGAATGTAAAACAGTTGCGCGTCGGGGAGATCATAACCCTTTCAGGCGCAGGCATGGAATCTGAAACGATAAAATTCGAGCCGTTAAATATCAAAGAGTATGGTGAAGATGATCTGGATGTTTACTACAGGATATTAAGAGATTCTGTAATATCAAGGGCGAATCGTGAAGGAACGACATGGGTCTCAAGCTCAAGCGGGTGGGATTCCTCGATCCTCCTCGGCATGCTCGTTGATGAATTCGGCCCACGGAATGTTGAAATGATAAGCGGGAGCATGAAATATTCCAAAGGCACCGAGGTCATAAATAAGTTCGAGATGGATAAGATAAAACATATAGGCAACTATTACGGAATAAAACCGAATATAGTGGAGCTGGACTTCATGAGCAGCAAAGCGCCTGATTACTGGAAAAAGGTCCTGCCTTATTACAAATCGAAGCATAACTACACTTATGTTACTTACAATTTCACGAAGCTTTCTGACGGCATTTCTTTACATGGAGGCAGCGGACAGAAGATATTTAACGGCGACACATCAGATTCGTTTCACAATTTTGGTTTTTCACAGTTTGCGACCTTCTTTCATACAAAAAAGACTTTTACAGAGTATGCAGACAAGATGAACTGCTATTTGTACAGTCCGTCTTTTTTCAAAAAAGTGCTTGACGGCACATATGAAAAGGACAAGGTCTTTCAGATATTCAAAAAGATGATGGCCGGGGTTGATTTCAGTTCAGGATATAAAAACATGCAGGATCTGATCGAAAGCTACCTCTTTCCGTTCTTCTACGGCTCGCCGAGGATCCCCTTTGCGAAAACATCTAACGACACGGCATTATCAAAAAAAGGGCAGGAGGCGGTGCATAGCTTCCCGTTCAGGGAATATATGCCTGAGGTGCTAAGCGGCCTTGATGAAAAGAACCTTTATTCCTGGTTCATATATCTTTACCACAGCTTCCACTCTCAGGGTTCAACAGTAGACATTCAGAAGGACTCCATGGAGTATAACGGCCACAAATGGAGGATGCCTTTTAATGATCACAGGATGATAGATTTTCTTTCAATGGCGCCTGAAAGCTGGGGGCGAGGACTTGAGCTTAATAATACAAAATATCCTCTGAAGTGGGTTGCAAAGAATAGGATAAAGTTCCCCTATGAATTGCTTCAGACAGGCCCGCATTCATATCTATATGATGTTATTGAGGGGTTCAGCCTTTTTGCCGAGATCACCTACAGGTCAGGTGTCACAGAATTCTTCAGGGAGTCTGTGAAAAATAAGCCTTACCACTCTTTGCTCAGCGACAAGTATTTCAATATCAACTATCTTGACAAGATTGCTTCAGACTTTGTTAACGGCAAAGAGGCCTCAGGAAAGGACTTTAATAATCTTGTATCTTTAATTACTCTCTGCGTAACAGGCTGGTACTAAGAGACAATTAAAAACTTCTTCCGGAGGAAGTGTTATGTATCCTTACGAATATAGAAAAAAGGACCACTGATAAATCCGTGTGCGCTCTTTACATAGACAGGTTGTCGTTTTATTCCCTGATAGCTGTCATTTCATCTGAGAAGGAATATTCCAGCTTTTTCTATTTCAATTCCGCCCCAGCTTCAGAAAGGTTTGCCTCGTTGCTTTTACGTCTAAGATTATTAAAATGCAGGCCGCAGCCTGCCGATTTTCAGCTCTCCGATATTCGTGACGAAAAAGGAGAATGCCAGTTCTTTAATATTGAAAATGACATTACCGCTCTTTGCAACCGTATAACGGAGACCCGTCTTGCAACTGATCCGCTGATACGGGACATCGGAAGGCATTTCCCGCTTGAAAAAGTTTTGTGTTTCTGCGGGAAGACCGTTGAAAATGAAATAAGAGAAACGATGATATTCATTAATGCCGCCAGGTGGCATGCATCTCATAAGCTTGCTTATAAGAACAGGCCGGTTTTTTACCTTCAAAAAGGTCTGTGGTTTGGGTATTTGTCTGAGTATGCCGCCTCAATCAATTTGGACCACAAGGGCTATAATGCGGTAAACTCCCTTTATACAAATTACTACTTGCCTAAGGTTATGGATAAAGTAGTTTCAAAAATAAGGTCCATTTTTAAAAGGATATTACCAGTCAGGAAGGCAGAAAAGGCTGGGGTAAGGGACAATCGGAGTAACACTGCGGCCGATAGCTTCCCCATGATAGCTCACTGGTATTCTAACAAGCTTATTGATTTTGATAAAAAAAAGAGGATTGATCTTATCTGGCTGCTGAACATTGATATACCGCATGACCAGATATTGATCTGCTTTGACAGATACCGGGACAAGGAAACCGTTTCGTCAATAAGGGAATTTAAACTTAAGGGTCTGGTATTTAATATTCCGGCAGATGATGAGGGGATATTGTCGCCATGGCGTCCTACTGAAAGATACAGTCAGTGCCTGAAGGAAAATATAAAGATAATAACGATGAACTGGCTCCGGAACTCAGGCAGGATTAATAATTTTACGTTATTTTATTTTTTCATCATGGGATATTTCATTGACAGATATTCATACTGGCATGATTTTTTTAAAACAACCGGCATAAAGATAAAAATTGATCAGCAGGACATGGGTAGAGAGCATGTGCCGATGAATATGGCTCTTGAGAGAAATAAAGGCGTCAGCATAACTTACCAGTGGTCAAACCATATGCACTTTCCGGTTTTATTAAGCAGATATACCGATATATTGTTTTCTTTCGGCCCTGCGTACGTAAATATATGGAAGGAGACCAGGATCCAATTAACAAACCTGATATACAGCGGCTACATAACAGACTATGCCTTTAATAATGTTAAAGAGGATGCGATGAGGCTGAGGGAAAAACTTCTTGGCAACGGCGCTGAATATATAATATGTTTTTTTGATGAGAATTCATCAAATGACAGGATGTCCGTTATAACCGATAATACGACAGCAAGCGTGCACAAGTTTTTTCTGGAAAAGCTGATTGAGGACAGTTCATTGGGGTTAATCCTCAAGCCAGGTTTCCCCAACACCTTCTACAAAAGGCTGTCTTCTGTTTCCGGTTTGATCCAAAAAGCAAAAGCTACGGGCAGATGTATTATCATTGATAAGGGAGAGGCGTTAAAGACGGATATGTATCCGTCGGAGGCCGCTCAGGCTGCAGACATAGCCGTAGGGCTCTTATTGAGCGGAACTGCCGCGCTGGAATCATATCTTTCAGGCGCCAGGACTGTTTTTCTTGATCTCGAGAAACTCTATTCAAACCCTGTTTATGAATGGGGTAAAGGCAAGATTGTTTTTGACAGTATGGATGATATCTTCACGGCAATCAGTCGATACCGTAATGACCCTGAGAGCATGCCTGAATTCGGCGATCTTTCTGAATGGGCTAAAGACAAAGACCCTTTCAGGGACGGGAAAGCTTCATTAAGAATAGGTAATTACATAAACTGGCTATTTGATGCATTTAAGGAAGGTAAAGGCAGGGATGAGGCCATGGCTTTCGCAAACAGCAAATACGCGGAAGACTGGGGCGCAGAGAATATTGTAAAATTTTCATGATCTTAAATTATGAACATATAGGATGCGATCTCTGCGGCTCTGCAAATTATAAGGTCAGGTACAGGAAACCGGATGTCGTACGCTGGATCAATCAGTTTGAGTTCCCCGTAGTGGAGTGCAGGGATTGCGGCCTGGTATATGTTAATCCCCGGCCGACCCCGGAATCAATGGCAGCCTATTATCCCAAAGGCTATCATTCCAATCGTGACAAGGAAAGGCACAGGCTGAGATATGAAGTTGAGGTTTCCCATCTTCCTCCTTTAAATAATGAAAGGGTTCTGGATATCGGTTGTGCTGAAGGTGATTTCCTGATGCATTTAAAGGATAAGTTCTCCGGCATACAGGCATTCGGCTGTGACTATTATTCTGACAAGGTCAAATCACCGGACATTAAATTTTTCAATAAGGCCCTGAACGACTGCAATTTTGAGAATTCCTTCTTTGACGTTATAACCGCATGGGCGGTATTTGAACATCTGCATTACCCGGATAAGTACTTTGCGGAAGTCCACAGGATTCTCAAGAGCGGAGGAAGATTTATCTTCCAGGTAACCAATTCTGAAAGCTTATTCAGTAAGAAATGCTACAGTGAAGATATACCGAGGCATTTGTTTCACTTCAGTAAAAAAACACTCTCCTCTTACGCGGAAAAACACGGATTTAAATTCAGGAAGATTTTGTATGACAACAGTGTGTTTGACGGAAGGGGATACGGTGCCTTCCGTATTTTATTCTGGAAATTATTAAATATTACATGGGAGGATTTGTATTATAAAAATATTAATGTCTTTCAGCATGCAGTCCTGAAGTTTGGCTCTCTGATCGACAGAATAGTTTTTTTTACGGACTGGGAAAGAAGGCTCGGTATGTCCGGTATGATAATTGCTGAATTTCAAAAATAATTTTATTGACTTGAACCTGACCTGGGACGGGTCGCAATAATTTAACAATACCTTACAGAGAGAGTTTCATATATCTTATGATCCTATGGCTTTCAAGACGTTCCTGAGTCATGCCTTCTGCTTCATAAGGCGCTAAATGTTACTGACAGACAGGCAGATAAAAAATATTTTCATTTATATCCTGCCCAAATTCCTTGGTTACGGATTAAACCTCCTAACATTGCCGATACTCACAAGGATCTTGTCCCCCGATGACTTTGGAGTCATAGTACTGGCGCTTGTATTCCCCACTATTGCAGTTGCCGTTGTCACAGCAGGAATCCCGTTTTCCGTTCCAAGGTATTTTTTTGAATATCATAAGGATGAAACAGCGCTAAACAGACTTTATTTTTCAACACAGCTTTATCTTTTGATAATGTTTATTGCGTCAACAGCGACTGTTTACTTCGCCAAAGACTTTATTTCAGTGCTGATAACGGGCGCAACTGTTTACGGGATCGCCGTATTTATTTCCTACATAACTGCCTACCTCGGGCAAGTTAACCAGATTTACCTGAGAATTTATCAGAACATGGAGAAAGCCACGCTTCATTCAGTCTTCGTGATCTTGCAAATTGTGATAAGTATTGTTATGAGCCTTGGTCTGGTCCTGCATTACAAGATGTCTTATATGGGAATGATATACGGCTCCTTTGCCGGCGCCCTGATATCGAGCCTTGTCATGGCCTTTCATTTTAACAAAACCGTGAAGGCAGTATTCAGCCGAAAGATTCTTATTGAGAATATAAAATACGGCCTTCAGATCGTGCCAAAATCTTTTGCCGGCTTCATAAACAGGTTTTTTGACAAATACATGCTAAATGCCATGCTGTCAATATCGGTAGTCGGTGTATACAGCATCGGCCAGACAATTACAAATGCCATTGATGTTTTAATGGGTAATGTATGGATGGCCTTCCGACCCGCCATATACAAGGAGGTATTTGATAAAGGCGATAAAGCATCCGTAGGTGTCGGACGGCTTTTCTCAGTTTTTTCCTTTGTGACTCTTCTGCCGCTTTTACTGATAATCTTGTTTGCAGAAGAAGTGATTTATATAATAGCGCCCCCCGCCTATTACGGGGCCGTTAACATTATAGTGATCCTTGCTGCCGGGCTGACCACACAGACATTCGGCATAAGTGTGGGCGTACAGTATGAGTACAGCAAAAAGCCATTTTTGATATTTCCGGTTACAGTAGTTTCCACTATTTTAAATGTGCTTTTAAATACCTTTCTAATACCGCGGTACGGCTTGGCGGGCGCGGGTTTTTCAGCCATGGCAAGCCTTTCGGCCATGAATTTCATCTTTACTTATATAGGGCAAAAACTCTACAGGATCCAATATGAATGGAAAACCGTCATATCAATGTATGCGCTTATAGTCTCATCAATGCTGACGGTTTTATATTTCCGGGAGATGGGACACGGCCATCTTTATTTCTACACAGCAAAGTTGATTTATATAGCTTTATTCCTTTTGGTGGGCATGAGGGCAAAGATAATAACAAGAGAATCGGTTGCAAAGGTATCCGGAATAATTTTCAAATCTTCCGTGGCATAATCCGTTAATTTATATTCAGCTCTGTTTAATGAAGATAGCAATATCATCCACAGGAGGCACTCATCGCGCCAATGAACTCGCAAGCGAGCTTTATGCAAGAGGTTTGCTTGACACTCTATTCATACCCTTTTACAGTCATAAGCATCCATATCTTGCAAATTTATTCGGCAGGGCAGAGGATAAGCTGGATATAGCAATAGAGAAGATAAAGACAAATCTCTCTTTTTCACTTTTACGCAAGGCGAGAAGCCGTCTTGGCTTTGCATTTAAGAGCCCTCGGTCGTTTTTTTTGAGTGAATCTTTTGATAAATGGGTTGCAAGCGCGATTGCCGGAAAAAGCGGCAGTGATGCGAACATTGTAATGGCTGAAGGCATCGTTGCGCTTCATACCATAAGAAAGGCAAAGCAACTGGGCATGGTAACTATGCTCGATACTACGAATACGCACATACTGAATCAGAGCCGGATACTGGAAGAAGAATATGAAAGGCTTGGGATAAAATACAGCTTTAATCCGTCAAGCATTATTGAAAAGGGACTACGGGAATATGAGGAAGCTGATTATATTACGGTAAGGTCCTCATTTTCAGGCAGGACATTTTCAGAAAGAGGCATCCCTGATAAAAAGCTCTTTGTAGTGCCTTCGGGTATCAGTATGGAGAATTTCAGGCAGATAAAAAAAGACGATGATATCTTTAGGGTAATATATTGCGGTTTATCCTGCGTTAAGAAAGGAACTCACTATTTATTGCAGGCGTTTAAGGAATTAAGCCTGAAGAATGCGGAGCTCTGGCTTATAGGTAATGTCCTTGATGATATTAAGCCTTTGATGAATAAGTTTGAAGGATCCTCTAAATCAATCCCCTTTATTAAGAGAGAGGAGCTATATAAATATTATTCTCAGGGTTCTGTCTTTGTGATGCCGTCGCTCGAGGAGGGTTTAGCTAAAGTAATTATGGAGGCAATGGCATGCGGTCTGCCGGTAATAGCAACTGCCAATACAGGGGCAGAGGATATCTTCCAGGACAGCAGAGAAGGCTTTATAATATCGGCAGGGGATGTAGAAGCGTTAAAGGAGAAGATGTTGTATATGTATAATAATCGGGATGTATGCAGAGAAATGGGGCAGGCCGCGAAGAAACATATTCAGACGGGTTTCACTATAGAGGCCTATGCTGAGAGAATGATTGATACCTTCAACATCACATTAAATCAGAAAGGGAAGGTGAGAGCATAAGGATATGATACCCAAAAGCAATGAGATCAGGTTTGAAGTATCAACGAGATGCAATTATAACTGCATTATCTGCCCCAGGGAAAAACTTATCAGAAAGAAAGAGACGATGGGCCTGAAGCTTTTCAAAGAGCTGTTCGACCGGATAAGAGCAGAAACTGGCCAGTATGATACATTGACATTCCCCGGCATGGGCGAGCCTCTTATGGACAGGTCCCTCGGCAAAAAGATCGAATATACCAAAAAGAAAAACTTTACCGTGCTGATGCTGACTAATGCTTTTTTTCTCACGGTTGATAAGTTCAGGGAACTTGAAGCACACGGCCTTGACTCTATAAGGGTGAGCCTTTATGGAGACACACCCGAGTCTTATAAAAAGGTGCACAGGGTGCTTGCTGCCGGGACTTTCGAGAAGATAAAGAAGAACCTCACAAAGATCTCAAAGATAAAGAGATCAACACAGCTTCTTCTTACATATAATGTTGTTGAAGGGATCAATGATACTGAAACGCAGCAATGGATAGACTACTGGTCTGATAAGGCTGACCTGCTGGAAGTCTGGCGCCCGCATAACTGGGCCGGCGGCAGGGGCTACAGGAATGTGCAGGAAAAGAAGCTCAAGACATGCGGCCGCCCTTTCAATACTCCGCTTCAGATCCAAGTGGACGGCACTGTGAATATGTGCTGTTTTGATTTTAACGGGGAACTGCTTCTCGGCGACCTCAGGACTCAGTCTCTTAAAGATATATTCAGATCCCCGATGTTCAAGAAGATAGTTAAAAGCCACACTTCGGGCAATTTCAAAAAGAGCTGCCTCATCTGCGAGGACTGCGACCAGAGGAACTCTGACAAGTCTGATGTGATGGTATATAACTCAAAGTTCGATATAAAGGAGAGAGTGAAGACCGTATCCACTACCTATCAGAACATAGTTTAGCAGTGACAGGAGGGCAGGTTTAATAAACCTGCCCTCCCTTATTATTCGACTCAACAATATTTTATGTTATCAAACATATTGAAGGTCATCCTGGGGCATTTCATAATAATACTTATCTATTATCCGTGGCGCCTTGCTGAAAAGATCAGCCGGATAAATTTAGGTGCATCAGGCAGATCGCATTATCACATCATGAAAGTCTTCAGGGCGTTATTTAATTCATACTTTGTCGATATAAGCTACAGGAACAGGATATCAAAGACCGACCTTGCTTTAAAACTCAGATTGGATCTCTGCCAGAACAACCAGCAGTGGTTTTTCCGCTTGAGAGGTGGATACGAAGAGGAATGGCTGAGGTTGATTTCCGCAGGACTTGAAAGCTCGGAGGGCTTTCTGGACATAGGTTCAAATATCGGAGTCTATGCCCTTACTATGGCCCAAGCCTATCCGGAGAAGAAGGTCACAGCCATAGAGCCTTTAAGAGACAACTACGATTTACTCAGACATAATGTGTCACTGAATTCATTGACCAATGTCACGGCAATTAATGCGGCGGTCTCAAGCCAAAAAAGCCACAAAATTAAATTTTTCCCTAACCCGATACATGACGGAGGCGGGTCAATAATTGAAAGCACTTCCTATCGGACCGGTGATGTAATCATTAATGCAGGGCAATACATAGCCGGTGACAAGGATTTTATCAGTGAAGTAAGCGTTGATAACGTCAGTATTGACGGCCTTATAGAATCAAAGAGTGTTATAAAGATTGATGTTGAGGGCGCCGAGGCTTCTGTTATCGAGTCAGGCATAAATGTTTTCAAGAAAGGGCTGGTTGATGTCATGGTCGTTGAGGTGCTTCACGAAACAATTGACAAGGTTGTGGCCCTCGCCGATGAATTCGGCTTTGACAGTTTTGCAAAAGGCTCTGACATTCCCATTAATGTTGGAGCCAGGCTGGATCATTTTGTCGGCAATATCGCATGCCTGAGGAGAGCGTCACTCGATTATGATAATTACAGAAAAAGAATTGCACTGCTGCGATGAGTGATTTTTCCTTTGAATTATTGTCAGCAAGGTTTATTGCCGCGGCTATACGTTCAGCGCCCGAAAAGCTGGTATCCCCTATCTTTGCCTCTCCGTTGAGCGCGCGCAGTCCTGACCTCTGCATATTGTGGCATCCGGGCTACAGAAAAAAACATGGCCTTAGGCTTTTTGTAGAATCTACGGCCTCACTGGTTGAGGCTTTTTTAAGGGGCCTTGTTAAATTGCTGATACACCCGACATCATTTGGCTATGCTCTCTATGGAGCAATAAGGGAGTCAATTTTAGTTATACCACCTATGTGCGGTTCGGAAGCTCCTGACGGTAAATATAAAACACCATATATTGAAACTGATAAAAATGATGCGTTATTTGTCTTCGGGCTGAAAAGGGACTTTGGGAAAAAGCCGAAAGATGTTGATGAATTGCCAATTACAGAGAAGGCAGCTTTAATGTTTATTTTGATGAAGCTCGGGATGTCAGCGTTACTGAAAATTAAGGGGGGGAGGCTTGAAAAGGGCCTGCTTTTACTGAAATGGTTTTCATGGGTACTGGGCCTTCAATGGCTTCATGATTATTATCTTGAAGATACATTATCAAAAATTGTTGTGACTTATGATATAAAAAAGATCGGCTGCATACACGAGATGCATTTTTACGCAAGGGTCGTCTGGAGGGTGGCGGCAAGATATAATTGTAAAGGGTACACGATACAGCATGCGGCTTTCAGCCCGGGCAAGAGATGGTATTTTTGTTTCCCGGAAGAGCTTGAAAGCGGGCTGAAACTTCCCGATGTAATGTACGTTTACAGTAATAGGGTCTCTGACCTCCTGAAACAGTATTATAAGAACACCGCTTTTTATTCAGGCTGCAGCACACGCTACTCGCACTGGAAAGAGATTGCAGGGAGCGACAAAAGGGGCGGATATTTTCTCTTTGTGGGTGCGCTTGCCAGGTTTGACAATGATGTGCTGATCTCTGTGCTTCGGAAGCTTGCCGATACTCTTCATGAAAATGTACTGCTGAGATTAAGGCTGCATCCCTTTGCGGACCTGAGCAGAGGCTCAGAGAGATGGATAAACTCAGGACAGAGGAAAGGTGTTATAAGCTTATCAAAAAGCACATCATTGAAGGACGACATAAAGAATGCTTCAGCCGTAATCGGTATGAGCACAACTGTTTTGGAAGAGGCGCTTATCATGGGCCGGCCCGTGATACAGATAACCCATCCCGACTACCTTGAGTACATTGATATTGACGGGATCGCCGGGGTACAAAAACTGGGTCACATGGACGTGACTTTAAAGACACTTGAAGACGCTGCCGGCTCGACGGTTGATGTTGACAAGATGAGAAGCAGGCTTGGCCTTAACAACCCGGTCATTACCTATAAAAGATTGTTTGAGAAATGAAGATGTTAAGAGAAGATGAACAGCCAGATAATGGGTTAAGCAGAACATCTCCTTCCGTCAGTATCATTGTGAACTGTTTAAACGGGGAGCAATACCTGAGGGAGGCTTTAGACAGTATTTTTTCCCAGACATTTAAAGATTGGGAGGTCATTTTCTGGGAGGATAAAGACTCGACAGACAAAAGCGGGGAGATAGCCAAAAGCTACGGGGGCAAATTAAGGCATTTTAAGGCCAAAGAGAAGCTGCCTTTATATGGTGCAAGAAATCAAGCCATAACCAAGGCAAAAGGCAGGTATATAGCGGTCCTTGACTGTGATGATATATGGATGCCGACAAAACTTGAGGAACAGATCCCTCTTTTTGAAGCAGATAAAGAAGTCGGACTGGTCTACAGCAACTGTATCCTCTTTAACGGGCGGGGCAGGGAAAAGCGGTTCTTTGATGTTGTAAGGCCGGAGAGGGGACGTGTATTTGAAAAGCTGCTTTTCAGTAATTTTATTAATACCCAGACCGTTGTAATAAGAAGGGACGTTTTAGATGGCATTGGCCTCTTTGACGGGCGACTGCACATGTCCGGTGATTATGACGCTTATCTCAGAATAGGCTTTAAATGGAAATTAGATTATGTAAATAAGCCGTTGGCAAGGTACAGGGTGCACAGCAGCAGCATGACATTGACAGACGGCAGGAGATTACTGGCCCGCGAGATCGGCCTCACTATTAAGAACCTGAGAGTGACTGTCCCTGAAATTGATACCAGATACGCTGACGGCATTAAGTTCCTTGCAAGGCGAAAGGATATCCAGACATCCCTCATGAGCTGGGAGGCTGGTGACAGAAAAAGCGCCCGTCACATGATCAGGCAGTTTATCTTTGACAGCATTTACTGTTCAATTTTATATTTTCTGATGTTCTTTTCTTATCGCATCGTCTTTAAACCTCTTCACAGGCTCTATCAGAAGAACCCGGTGTCGGATCTGGACTGAAGCACCACAGGCTTTTTGTCAATACTATACTGCGCAGAGAAAGTCTTAAAAGTGAAGAAATACAATATCATCATCTGGGAAACATACAGCACAATGGGCGGCGGGCAAAAAGTCAGCCTTGATATTTTAGACGCCCTGAAGGACAAATACCGCTGCATATTTTTCGTGCCTGAGGAAGGAGACTTGACGGGCAATCTCAGGGCAAGGGGCATTGAATACAAAATACTTCCGATCGGCTCTTACAGCGACGGCCGGAAGGGACTGAAGGATATACTCACAATAGGCCTCTTCTTCCCCGGCGTCCTTATGACCGCATACCGGCATGTGAAGAAAAACAGGATATCCCTTATCTATTCAAACAGCTCGAGGTCTTTTATCTGGTCCTCAATTATCGGGAGACTTCTATCCATTCCCGTTATCTGGCACGTACATAATTTTGTTGCAGACAATAAAACACTATTTATTCTTAACCGCCTTGGGAAAATCGGGAGTGTAAGAAAGGTCATATTTGTTTCCAGGGCGGTCAAAGAACAGTTCCCTCTTTTGAAGGACAAAGCCGAAATAATTTACAACGGGCTGAACATCGGAAGGTTTATGAAGGGGGGCTCCGGAGCAGACAATAAAAATAAATTGTCCGTTCCTCCTTCCGTAAAAATAATATCGACCATCTCCTGGATATCAAGGCCCAAGAAAACAGAGATTTTTCTGAAGGCTGTCCCTTACGTCCTGAATAGATACGGAGGGGCCCATTTCCTGGTGGTGGGCGGCGTGAAAAAAGGACATGAGAATTATCATGCCTCCCTGCTCAAACTCGTTCGAAAGCTGGGGATAACTGACCATGTAACTTTCACCGGACAACGCAATGATATCTCGGATTTACTGAAAAGTATCCATATAAATTGCGTTACGTCACTTGAGACATATTCATTGACGATACCGGAATCATATTGCTTTGGAGTCCCCGTTATAGGGCCTGATACCGGCGGCCCGGTTGAGCTTATAAAAGACCGCGAGACAGGACTGATATATAAATTCGGTAATGAAAAAGACCTCGCCGAAAAGATATGCCTTCTCCTCGGGAACAAGGAACTGCACGCGGTCATGAGCAGAAACTGCAAAGCTGCTGCAAGAGAGTTCGACGTCGCAAAGTTTGATGACAGTATAAGGGCGGCAGTTTGGCGGATCATAGATTAATGCCTTGAGATACAAAAGAGTACTTCTTGTATTCCCTGGATTACTCGGGCCTTTGGCCATTATAGTAGCCAGGGCTTACGTCAGTGATTGGGTCCAGGGCAAATTAATGAGAAGCAGCATCTTGCGAAGAAATCTGAAAAAGATTTTTATGCGTATGGCAGGTTAATTCCCGGTCAAATCTGCTGTCCTGTTTCGTCCATCAAAAAAATTTTGAAAACCGCAATCATCCATGAATGGCTCGCAACCTTTGTCGGCTCAGAGAAGGTGTTTGAGCAGATTGCCGGACTCTATCCCGATGCGGACCTTTATTGCCTTTTCGATTTCTTTTCGGAAGAGGACAGGCATTTTCTGCGTAACAGAAGGGTCCGTACCTCTTTTATACAACACCTTCCTTTTGCAAAAACGAAATACCGCTCCTACATGCCCCTCATGCCGTTTGCCGTTGAACGGTTTGACCTTTCCGGTTATGAATTGATCATATCAAGCTCTCATGCCGTTGCAAAAGGCATAAGGAAAAATCCTGACCAGCTCCACATCTGCTACTGCCATACCCCGATGCGTTATGCATGGGACCTGAGGGAACAATACCTGAAGGAATCCGGGCTTGACAGGGGAATAAAGGGCCTTCTCGCACGGGCCGCCCTGGACCGTCTGAAGAAATGGGACATCAAGGCTTCGAAGAGAGTCGATTATTTCATCGCCAATTCTCATTACATCAGGGACAGGATAAAAAGGGCCTATGGAAGGGACGCAGACGTGATTTATCCTCCCGTTGATGTAGAGAGTTTTGAATTGTGCGCAAAGAAGGAAGACTTCTTTCTCGCGGTATCAAGAATGGTGCCCTATAAAAAAGTGGATTTGATAGTCGAAGCCTTTTCGGAATCGGGCCTGCCACTTGTCGTAATCGGCGACGGACCGGATTTTGAAAAAGTGAAAAGCAGGGCAAAAAAAAATGTCGGGTTTTTAGGCTATCAGGAAGCCAACGTGCTTGTTGATTATATGCAAAAAGCCAGGGCATTCATCTTTGCGGCTGAGGAAGACTTCGGCATACTGCCTGTTGAAGCACAGGCGTGCGGAACGCCTGTGATAGCTTACGGAAAAGGCGGCGTGACCGAAACGGTGATACCCGTAAATCAGGGGTTAGGGGGCAGGGGCCAGGGGTTAGAAATAAAAAATCCCACCGGCGTGTTTTTTTATGAGCAGACACCGGCTGCATTAATCGATGCGGTAAAGAGGTTTGAAGCTGTAGAGGACAAATTCAATCCCTATGAGACAAGAAAGAACGCCGAGCGGTTCGGCATTGAAAGGTTCCAGAGGGAATTTACGGATTTTGTAAGCAGAAAGATCGCCGAGTTCTCCCCCCCATCCTAATTGCAGTTTTATTTCCGTCTTCGGGCCGCTAACTTCCCCGCAAGCTCAAGGGCCTCTTCACGGCCCCGGATTTTTCCTGCATCCTGTGCATTCCTTATCTCCCCGAGTATGCGACCCATGTCAGGGCCCGGCATCATGCCGAGGGCTATCAGGTCTTTGCCTGAGACAAAGTCGGGACTTTCAATCTCCATTTTCGTTTTTTCAAAATATTCTCTCACCGTCTGCTGAGACCATTTAATGTGGCTCTCCCTGATGCTCGCGCTCGAATTGGGACCCAGGCTGCTCATTGTGTCAGCCATGCCCAGGATGAATACCGCGATTGCATCATCTCCAGTCTTGCGGAACCATTTCGTTCTGATGTCCGCTTTAACATCCTCCGAGGCAAGATTAAATACCTGCAAATGCTCTTCCGTCAAAAGGACCATGAAATCCCTGTCGCGTTTAGACATCTTCAGTCTTTCCGAAATCAGGCCCATGAGTTTTGCCCCCTCTTCGGCATGGCTGTAAAACGTGGTCCGTCCCGTATCGGAATTTACATTCTTTGTAGCGGGCTTCCCTGCGTCATGAAACAAGGCAGACAGTTTTAAAAGAGACAACCGGCTGTTTCCTTTGAGATAGTCTGCTGTCCGGGCGCTCCATTCGCCGAAATAGTCGGAGAGATTATTGATAATGTGTTCGGTATGCTCCATTGTCAGCAAAGAATGCTCCCATACGTCCGTGTGATGAAACCCGTTCTGAGTGCAGACTTTCATCATGTGAATTTCGGGAAAGATGACCTCAAGGATGCCGAGATCGTCCATCTGTCTGAAATACCGGGCGCTCCGGGGAGTTTCCAGTATGCGCCGCAGCTCCGCCGTGACGCGTTCCGCTGCAACATCCTTAAGCATGGCCGCCCTGCTTCCCATCTCTTTCAGAGTCTGTTCTTCGATGGCAAAATCCAGGCCGGCAGAGAGGCGCACGGCACGCAATATTCTCAGCGGGTCTGATAAGATGGACTCGTCACCGGCCAATCTGATTATCTTTCTTTCAATGTCCGCCGCTCCATTCAACGGGTCAATAACCACTCCGGCAGAGCTACCATCCTTTACCCCGATGGCAATCGCATTAATTGTGAAATCACGCCGGCTGAGGTCCTCATATATGGTATCGCCCCGCATCTCGGCAATGTCCAGATAATTTTCACTGTCTTCCCTGTCAACGACCCGGTAGCATGGCTCGTCTGGCTTTTTCTCCATAGGGACAAAAGCGGCTTTCCTGCATTGTGCAAGGTTTTGAGCAAACACCTTAGCGTCCCTGCAGACAAGATCGATGTCCCTGGGGGAACAATCAAGCAGTAAATCCCGGACCGTCCCTCCCACAAGATACAACTCCGGGATGTTAATGTCTTTGCAGCTCAGCCAGTTGTTGAGTGAAACGGTCTGCATATTGAATAATAGTTTAGCACAAGGGTCATTGCCTTCAGACCGGCAATAAATCTATAAAATCTCCTTCAACTTCTGCCTCAGCCTCTCCGTGTGAGTGCCCCTCCAGTAAAACTTCCTGCAGGCCGGACATTGCCTGAATCTGTCCGAAGTGAGATAGACGTATTCGGGCACATGCTCCTTCGCCTGCTCTTTCGGGACCTCTTCGAGGGGTGTATTGCAGAGAGAACATCTGCTGTAGATGGGATACAAAGGGACACATCCCATATTTCCATTTGAAAATATGGGATGTGTCCCCAACAGGTCCAACAGGTCAAACGTTTTGATGACCTTTCTTAGCTGCTCAAAGGTATCGTTCTCGTGCAACAAAAGATAACGTCTTAATCCCCTCATCCTTACAAGGCGGGTATCTCTCGTGAGGAGGGTCCTGTCTTCCTCACCCGCTATCCGGACAAGACGCCTGTCTTCGATATCGGGCCAATAAAGCGTGTCGCAGCCTAACAGTCTCAACCATCTTGCAAGGCGGCCCAGCATCGAATCGGCAATGAACTTCATTTAAAACCTCAAACAGAATGAACAAAAAAAGCATTTAGCCACAGATTAACGCAGATTAGCACAGATTTATTAAACACTTAATCGGCTTTTTTCTTTCACCTATTGGGTGAATAAATAATTGTACCTATCTTATTTATATCATTGTTTTTATCTGTGAAATCTGTGGATACAACTGCCGTTTTCAGGTTAAAGCCCACACGGAGAAAGACCATTCTTACCCCCTGAAATATTGCAGGGCGCTGTTCATACTCTTTCTTTCGCCGGTAAACAATATGATGTCGCCGGTATTGAAAGAGAATTCCGGTCCCGGGTTCGTAAACACCTGCGCGCCCCTTCTTACGGCTATAACGGTAACGCCCGTCATCTTCCTGACCTGAAGCCCGGCTATGCTCTGCCCTGCAAGATGCGATCCTTCAGGCACACTGTAGCTTTCTATCTCTATTGCGGGCAGCCCGTATTTCTCAAAAAGCCTCTTCATGGGAAAATCAATGCTTCTCAATGCGGTATAACTGCCGCTGCGTATCCTGTCCGCCATTTCCAGAATGACATTCTGCGGGAAATTGTACCTGTTCAGTGCCCTTGAGCATATCTCTATCGATGTCTCAAACTCCTCGGGAATTACTTCATCTGCGCCGAGGGCCTTCAGGTCGTCGATCTCCGCGACATACCGCGTCCTCACAATAATGTAAAGGCCGGGATTCTCATGCCTCGCGACCGCAACTATCCTTCGGGTAGAGGAGGGATCGGATATGGCGATAACGAGAAGTCTCGCCTTATAAATTCCCATTTTATATAGTATCTCTTTGCTGGCCCCGTCGCCGTAATATACCGGCTCTCCCTTTTGTTTCATTTCTCTGACCGTATCGTTGTTCATTTCAAGAACGACATAAGATATCTCCGCTTCTTTTAATACCCTTGCCAGGTTCCTGCCGTTAAGACCGAAACCGATAATTATTACGTGGCCCTCCCTGTTACGCGGGAACCCCTCTCCCTGTGAAACCTTTTGAATTCTTCCAAGCCGTTTTATTATTCGCCGCGAGGTCAGCCATACCGATATGGACGGCGCGATATTCAGCACAAAGGGGGTCATTATCATCGTCATAATGGAAGACGCAAGAAAGAGCTGATAAAACCCTTCAGTTATGAGGCCGGAGGCCTTTCCTGCGACGGCAAGCACAAATGAAAATTCACCGATCTGCGCAAGACCGAGACCGGTATGGACGGAAGTCCTCAGCGGGCTTCCCGTTACAAGGGCCGAGGACATTCCCGTTATCACCTTAAGTCCGAATATCAATGCCACGGCAATCAATATTTCCCGGAAATGGTCAGCCGCATACCCGACATTCATAAGCATCCCGATGGAGACAAAAAAAAGCCCTATGAAACTGTCCTTGAACGGTAATATGTCCGACGTCGCCTGATGGGCATACTCTGACTCCGATATTACAAGACCCGCCAGAAATGCCCCTAACGCAAGTGAAAGACCGAACTTCGAGGTGAGAAGGGCAATGCCGAGGCAGAGGAGGATGATTGTCGTTATAAACAGCTCTCGGCTCCTCGTATGCACAATCTGGTGAAGAAGGTTGGGAACGATCCACCTCGCGCTGAACAGCACCACTGCAACAATGAGGACTGCCTTCCCCATCTTTATTACCACATCCGGAATGTTTATTCCTTCTCCGGACAAGGCCGGGGCAAGGAGCATAAGGGGCACTACGCAGAGGTCCTGAAAAATCAGTATCCCGATCATTACCCGTCCATGCGGGGTGTCCGTTTCCCCTTTTTCGGCTAACATTTTCATAACGATCGCCGTGCTGCTCAATGCAATCAGGAACCCGGTAAAAATGGACTTATTGATGTTTCCGGTCGCGAGATAAGCGGCAATGGCGGACAAGCCTATAGTCGATAAAACCTGTGCCCCTCCGCTGCCGACAACGGCCTTCTTCATCCTGAGGAGCCTTGTCATCGAGAATTCAATGCCGATAGTAAAAAGAAGCAGTATGACGCCGATCTCCGCCATCAGCTCTATCGAGTGGGTATCTTTTATAATCCCGATACCATAAGGGCCGATTGCTACGCCGGCAACAAGAAAGCCGACAAGGGAGGGTATCTTAATCCTGTGAAATAAAAACACCACAAGCGCAGACGCGCCGAAAATGATCACAAGTGATTTCAGAAATTCGGATTCCATGTTTTTATGGTAGCATAAAATTCAGGCCCTTCGTTCTGTCACTACAAATGACTTATCTCATCTTTTTTCTCTTCACATCTTATCTTCTTCTCAAGATAGTCCTTTGCAATGTCCCTTCCCCCAAGCCCGAAGGCGATTGCCAAAGCAAGGACCACCCCGCCGAAGACTATCGCAAAGGCGATAACGACGGTCTCCTTCCCAATTCCTAATTGTTCCAGCGCCATTGTGGCAGAGAATATGAATATCGTGTACTTAACAAATCTCCCTATGAGGCTGGAAAGCATGGCCCCCGCATTTACAGAGGCGATAAGCGCTGTCCTGCCGAAAAAGTTGCTCAGCAAATAGCCGAACAGGAGGGTCAGTCCGGCCACAAATATATTGGGGAGATAAAGGAAAAACCTCTCAAAAAGTCTCTCAAATGCCGGAACATTGAGGGCGCTCATTGAAATGACTGCAAATATGACGACCGTAATCCATCCGATCAGTCTTGCAAGCAAAACAGAAAGGGTGTCCTTAAACCCTCCCTTTTTCAACAGCTCTGCGGCCCCCGATCTCTCCGAGACCCTGTCGAGACCGACGGCCCTGAACAGTCTCGACAGCAGGCCCTTCAACAAAAATCCGGCAGCAATGCCTCCGATCAGTATAAATACGGAAGTGAGAAGGTTTGGAAGAAATTGAATGACCTTTTCATAAAATTTCTGAAATGGCTCTGTTATTGCCGACTCGTATATATTCATTTAAATACCTCCTTTCGTTTTTTAATTAATGTGGTATTGTCATTTAAAGTCATACCCGCGAAAGCGGGAATCCAGAAAGAACTGGATTCCCGATCAAGTCGGGAATGACAAACACAACAATCCAATAGGCAAACAAACATCACTCCCATTTCTCCGCGAGAACACCTTTTTTCTCCTCAAATACCCTGCACAACCTCTCGATCTTCTCTTCCACTTCCTGCGCGCCGCTGTCCCATGCCTCTATGACAAATGACGCGGTCCTGCCTATGTAAAGCGGGGTCAGCGATTTCAGGAGGTGCTCCCTGTTCATTATCTTTTTATGGGCCGCAACGGCAAAACTGTAGATGATCTCAACCCATACTTCTTCGGGCATATTGAATTCTTCCTTTTTCAGGTCTCCCGCTTTATCCAGAAAAGCGATTATCTCCTGCGGAAGAAATTCCTTCCATATGTCCTTCAATTCCCTGACACCGAGACTGAACCTCTCCAGCATCCTTTCGATATTGACGGATACAGGCTCAAGCCCTACCGCGTATTGAAAGCCGAAGACCGGCACCGGCCCAGAGACTTTTATGTTTTTCCATGAATGCGCATATGTCTCCATAAGATCAAATGTCGCACTCACCACCTGATACAACATTGCGCTCAGGTCTGCGCCGGGGTCTTTCGGGTCGTGTATCTTTGCGCCTAAGAATGACTGGCAGACCCTGAAATTATTTGCAATAGCCGTAGTCGTCATCCAGATGTCGATACCGTATCTTGCAACGTCTGTTTCCCAGACGTCTTTGGTCAGATAAAATTTTGCGAGCCTGCCTGAAAAACCGAAATCCCCGCCAATAGGCTGACGTATTCTTTTGCCGTACAGCGCGCGGCTCAACGGATAGACAATGCTGTTGGTTATGGTCCCGTCGTACTTGTGCCTGTGGTACAGAGGGGCAACGTAATCAAAATCGCCTTCGATCACCGGCTTGATGAGAAGTTCTATCCACTCCGGCGTAATGCTCCTCAGGTCGGAATCCACCACGGCGCACGCCTTTGCATTGACCGCATCCGCTATCTCAAATATGGTCCTGAAGGCGCTGCCTTTACCGGGTATACCGTGATACGGCGTTGCTAATTTAAAAAAAGGCGACACACTGTGTGAAAGGAGAACGGACTGAAAATCTTCCACTGTCGTATTCTGAACAATGTCCATTGTTCCGTCTGTCGAGCCGCCGTCGGAATTGACGAGCACACACTTTTTATCAGGAAAATATTTTGCAAACCCGGCCTGCACAGCCCTTACCACGTGACCGATAGTGCGGGCATTGTTGTAGCTGGGGATGCCGACGATAATGTCCGCTTCCTTTATCTCATCAATCCGTTCCTGGATCTCTTTTCTGAAATTGAAATTCGCCATGAGTTTGTCAGCTTATCCGGACTTGCTCCAAATAATACTTTATGAATAAACTGGAATAATCCTCTCCAGCAATGCGACGGGAAAATTTGCAAAAACCTCTGAGAAGAACAAAACATCCGTCCCGTCCTGTTTCCGGACCGCCACACTCTCTCCCGTAAAAATGTTTCTGTATCCCGATCCGGCCTCGTCAGGCGGAACAATCAGAAAGGAATCTGCCCATACTTCTGCACCAAACGGAAGGCCCTCAGGCTGTATAAGCCCTGTGAGGAATCTGGGTACGGCGACCAGCGCAGTTGAGGCCCCGGCCTTTCTCGCGAAGGCGCAGACATGTTCGCTCTTTTCGCCCCTTACTTCAAGCGGTATGTATTCACCTGCGTCAAAGAGCATACGGTTGTCCCTGCGGAAGTTCAGGGCTTTGTATGTCAGATAAAGTTTTATCCTCCCGTCTTCCTTATTCGCCGTCAGTTCCCTTGCGAATTCCGTAGGCGTTTTTTCGGACCCGTCCTTTTTGATCTCTTCAAGCATCCTTGTCCTATCGTTGTAATCGACGGGTCTCCGGTTGTCCGGATCGACAAGGCTGAAATCCCATATCTCCGTCCCCTGATAAAAATCCGGAACGCCGGGAGATGTTATCTTCAGGAGCGTCTGTGAGAGCGAATTAAACATCCCGTAATGCGAGATCACCTTTTGAAAGGGAAGGAAGTCTTTCAGAAACTCATTGTCATGCATGCCCGACATTACGGACTCTATAAAAGTAATGAGGGCATCTTCATAAGCGGCATGCGGGCTTATCCAGCTCGTGTTTATCTTGGCCTCTCTTGCCGCCTTTAACATGTAATCTCCGGTCCTCTTTTTTAAGATTTCGTAGTGCCCCTCCCCTTCAATTCCCCCCTTCCCAAGGGGGGATGCAGGGGGGTCAACAGGCCACGCGCCGGCAAGTGTCTGGTACAAAAGATACTCTTCATTGCGGTCCGGGGCCATCCGGCCTTCAACGACGATCTTCTTTTTTTTATTCAGCCTGCTCCAGCGGTTGAGATGTCCCTTCCATTTTTCCGGAAGCTCGGAAAGGACGTCGAGCCTCGCCCTCACGTCCTCGCTCCGCTTTGAATCATGTGTTGAAGTGGCTATCATGGCGTGAGGCCAGAACTTGCTTCGCTCTATATTCTGCCCGTGGAATGTCTCTAATTGAGTGCCGAACCTGTCGGGACTTCCGCCTACTTCATTGAGGCAGACAAAGCGGTTGTAAACATAAAAAACGGTGTCCTCAACCCCCTTTGCCATGACCGGGCCGGTGAGCTGCTGGAACCTCATGACAAAATCAAGCCGCTCCTTTTTGTCATTATCATCAAATTGATCGAGGGAGTTAAGCAGGAGCACGTCCCTGAGGAAATCAAAAATGGACCCGCTGATGGCGGGGTTCGTCCGTTTCGCCTTTGATACTGCAAGCTCAATATATTTCCTGTCCTTGTCGTTGACGCCCGAAGGATTTATGTAGGTCCTGTATACCGGGAAGAGGGCTATAACTTCGACAATGGCGTTTACGAGGCTGTTCAGGGTAAAATCCCTCGTGTGCCTGTCCTTCTCCGAGATGCGGTTAAGATAGTGCCCGAGGGTGTTGATCTCGCTCGCCATCGCAACATTCATTATTAATTTCTTTTTTTCATACACAAGGTCCTGGTAATTTATCTTCTGTTTAATGAATCTGGTATAGATGTCGTCAAACTCCTTTGCGCTCCCGGTCCGGATAAAGATGCCGTTTACCGAATTCAGGAAGACATAGCCCGTGGTGCTGAAGATGGGCCAGTCTTCAGGCATCCTCTCCCCCCTGATCAGGATTTTTTCGCCGACGATGTAGAAAGGTTTGTACTGCGGGTCTTTCAATAACTCATCCCAGTAAAGCCTTAATGCCTCCTCCGGGAGCTCTTTGAGTCTCTTTTGCACAAAGCAGTCCCGCTGCAGGCAACTGAGGTACTCGGACGGTTTGTAAAGGCCGTCGGGATGATCGACCCTCAGTCCGGTGACCTTTTCTTCCCTGACCAGTTTGAATATCAGCCTGTGGGCCTCTCCGTAAACCGCCGGTTCTTCCATCCTGATCGCAGCGAGCTCGTTGATATCGAAAAACCTCCTGTAATTAATTTCGTCGGTCGCAACCCGCCAGTGAGAGAGCCTGTATATCTGCTCGGTAAGGAGCTTGTCAAGGAGGTCGAAGCTTTTATGGTCGCCTCTGACGCCGTTAAAAATGCGGACATTTTCATCGATGAAATTTTTTACCTCCGCGCTTTCACTGTACAGGTCCAGCAGTCTCTTTTTTATGATCTCCTTTTCGCGGTATCTCTCCGTGACTTTTTCATGGTCCCTTTCGGTGAAATGGGGCAAATGATTGATAGCGGTCATAATGCTCAACAATTCCGCCAAATAAGGACCGTAGCCCGGCAGCAACTGCTCCAGCTCTTCGAGGCGGAATTGAAGCACGTTCGCATACGTTTGCGGGCTGACCGGGAACTTATGGTCGTAATATTGTATAAAAAAAGACCCTTCCTCAAAAGCCAGTTGGAGCTCCCCGTTGTCGAGGACGTTCCCGTACTGGTCGCCCAAAAAAGGAAGAAGGACCCTGTATCTGAGCTCATCCTTCACCGGCGTCCAGTCGATGTCAAAGAAGCCCGCATATACGGAGCACGGCCCGTTTTCGAGCACATCCATCCACCACGCATTCTCCCTGCTCGCGATGCACATGTGGTTTGGGACGATATCGAGGACCTGTCCCATTCCATGCCTGCCGAGCTCCCTTACAAGCTCATCGTATTCTTCTTCCGTCCCTACTTCCGGATTCAATTCATTGTGATTTACAATATCGTATCCATGAAGACTCCCCTCTTTTGCCCGGAAATACGGGGACGCGTAGATGTCCGAAATGCCCAGGTCGCTGAGGTAGGGAACAATCCGTTTCGCTTCGGCGAACGTGAAAATCCCGTTGAACTGGAGCCGGTATGTTGAGACCGGAATTCTTGCTGCTGGAATATCATTAGTCGGCATTTAATATCACCCTAACCCTCTCTCGGTACGAGTCGTTTCCGACCAGTCAAGGGAGAGGGAAATCCTGACCTGTACAAAACCAAGCTGTGACCTTTTATATTCAATGAGACTTCCGGGCTGTTCGGTTCTATTTCTCTGACAGATACGCCCCCTTCTCCTCCCCATTCCTTTGAAGAGGAGTCGAGTATCTTCTCCCGGACGCCTTCGACCTTCAATTTGATATTGACCCGGCTCTCACTAAAATTATATACGCAAAATATCTCATCTCCTTCAAACCATCTCCTGACAAATAGAACTTTCTCTCCCGATTCCCCTCTATTACACACCCCTGCACCCCTCTCAAGAGGGGAATGGGGCAGGGGTGTGTTTTCTCCAATCCTCATAACCTCCATGTTATCTTTACTTGAATTTGAAAGCGCGGGGATTTCTTTTCTCATCCTTATAAGCTCTCTGTAAAATCGAAAGAGGACATTGTGTTTGCCTTCATGATGAAGGCCGATGTTTATCTTCGAATTTAAAAACGTCTGCTCGGCCTGCGGGTCGGGGACTTCTCCTTCCCATCCGAAGGATGCAAACTCTTCCCTCCTACCTTTCCTCACAGCCTCGATGAGATGCTCGTCGGAATGACTTACGAAATACTGGAACGGCGCAGTCTCGCCGTATTCTTCACCCATGAAGATAAGCGGTATGAATGGAGAAAGTATTACAACTCCCGCAGCGAGTTTGAGTTTTTCAAATGACCGGGTTTGACTAAGTCTGTCCCCTGTCATCCTGTTTCCAACCTGATCGTGATTTTGTGAAAACACGACAAACTGCGACGCAGGTCTGTCCTTTGTAGAACTGCCGTGCCTCCTTTTCCTGTATTTGGAATATTCGCCTGAATAGACAAAACCTTCTCTGAATGCCTTCTCAAGATGCTTTATGCTTCCGAAGTCCTGATAATAACCTTTGCCTTCACCCGTCAAAAGCGTATGTAAGGCGTGATGGAAATCGTCATTCCACTGGGCATCAAGGCCATGTCCGCCGGTCTCTGCGGGATTTATTGCTCTCACATCGTTGAGATCGCTTTCGGCGATGACATATACTTTTCTCTTCAATGCCTCTGACTGTTTGTGCACTGCATCGGCCAATTCCTGTAAAAAATGCCTTGCGCTGAAATCATATATCCCGTGAATGGCGTCTATTCTCAGTGCATCGACATGATATTCAGTTGTCCAGTAAAGGGCATTGCTGATGAAATATTTTCTCACTTCATTACTGTAAGGTCCGTCAAAATTGACCGCGTCGCCCCATGGGGTTTTGTATCTGTCCGTAAAATAGAATCCGAAATTGTTCGTGTAATTCCCCTCCGGACCCAAGTGGTTGTAAACGACGTCGAGTATGACCGCAATCCCTTTTTTATGGCACTCATTTACAAGACGTTTAAGACCGTCAGGCCCGCCGTAGGAGTTTTGGACGGCAAAAGGACATGCGCCGTCATATCCCCAGTTCCTCTCTCCCGGAAACTGGGCGACAGGCATGAGTTCAACTGCTGTGATTCCGAGTTCTTTCAGGTAATCAAGATGCGTAACGGCAGACACAAAAGTGCCCTCTCCTGTAAATGTCCCGACGTGCAGCTCATAGATCATGTAATCGTGAAGCGGGATGCCTTTCCAGTCGCCGTCTTCCCACTGAAATGAGATGTGGTCAACTACCTGTGAAGGGCCGTGTACGCCGTCAGGTTGAAAATGAGACGCGGGGTCGGGTCTTTCAGTCCCGCCATCGAGCCTGTATAAATAACGCGCTCCGGGGAACACGCCGTCAACTTCCGACCTCCAGTACCCGCAGCCGTCACTCTCCGGAGAGACCAGTCGTTCATCAGGAGACATGATCTTTACCTTCAATTCTTTTATAAAGGGGGCCCAGACAACAAATTCACATTTCCCGTTTCCATGATACCAAGCGCCTATTCTCATTTTCATTTACCTGTGAAAAAGATAAACCACATGCTGAATTATGTCAACTTTAATTTAGCTGAAACAGTCCATGTGCAATTCTGTTTGCAATTCCCCCATGACTTAATACCATGAAGCCGGCTTTATCTTCCCGTATTATTCAGATTGCACAGCCTGCGTATTGACGATGGAACGCACTTTATTAAAAGCGTCTCTATCAGCGAGCACGAGCATGTTGTCCCCTTCCCTGAGGACCGTTCCCCCGCCTGGAACAAAAAACTCGTCATCCCTTTTGATTAACACAACCAATGCGCCATCCGGAAGACCGAGCTCTAAAATCCGTTTATTGCTTGCCGCTGAATTGTCAGGGACCACGATTTCTGTTAAATCACACTTCATCTTTCCCGTCGGCTCGCACTCAAGAGGATACGTTGGTTTTACAGGAAGCGGAGCCTCTACGCCGAGCCATTTAGCAATTAGAGGAATTGTGCTTCCCTGAAGCAGCGCAGAGCTCAACACGATAAAGAAGACCATATTAAATATCATATCCGCCTTTGGAATGCCCGCAAGGAGTGGAAATGTAGCGAGGATAATCGGAACAGCGCCCCGCAATCCGACCCACGAGACCATAGTCTTTTCTCTGACGGTCATACCGGAAAAGACTGTGTTCAAAAAAACTCCTGCAGGACGAGCCACCAACATCAAGAATAAGGAAATCGCCAGCCCTGCGCCAATGACCGGGACAAGACGGGAAGGGAAGACAAGAAGCCCCAACACCAAAAACATGGAAATTTGCATAAGCCATGCAAGGCCGTCATGAAACCTCTTCAGGCTGTTCTTATGGATGAAATTACGGTGGCCCAGAACCAGCCCTGCGATATAAACCGCGAGAAAGCCGTTTCCCCCGGCTGTGGCTGTAACTCCATAGGTTAGAAGGACTGAAGACAGGCTCAACACCGGATAGAGTCCTTCATACTCCAGTTTCAGATTATTAACAAGATACACCATTCCACGGCCCATAAAGTAGCCCAGAAGAGCGCCGAGAACCATCTGTTGGATGAACATCGGTATTAAGCTAAGAACGGATTCTCCCGGATGAAGCAGAAGACTGACGAAGCCAATCGTAAGCAGGACGGCCATAGGGTCATTGCTGCCGGACTCAAGTTCAAGCAATGGCTTTAACCTTCCAGTGAGACTCACTTTCCTGGATCTGAGCACTGAAAATACTGCGGCAGCATCAGTTGATGATATAATGGCCCCAAGCAGAAGGCCTTCAAGCAAAGAAAAATTCAGAACAGCTGTTGCAAACCAGCCAACCAGCAGCGCTGTAATGAACACGCCAACTGTAGAAAGCGCCGCTGCAGTCCACAGGACTGGTCTGACACTTGTCCACTCAGTATCCATGCCTCCCGCAAAGAGTATGAATGACAGGGCCATCACACCAAGAAACTGCGCGAGGTAGGGGTCATCGAAATGTATTCCGCCCGGGCCGTCCGAGCCAGCAAGCATCCCCACAACAAGAAACAGGAGCAGTGCCGGAATGCCCAGTTTATCCGAGGCCTTGCTCGCAATGATGCTCAGGAGCAAAAGGACCGCTGCGCCTGCAAGTATGTATTCAATGGAGATCATACCTCAGTTCCTCAACAATGCTGAGTTCCCTCATACAGCCGAGATAAATTCAATCATGAATGTTTTCCGCCGTGGTTCTGGTCATGCCTCTGCTTTCATCTGAGCGTAGAGACGCTCGGTGTCGTACCGTCTGCACAGTTCTGTACCAGGCGTCATAACTGCTGCTGTGCCGGCAGCGATGCCAAAACGGACGGCATCCCGCTGGGACATACCCCTTGCCAAACTCAGAACAATACCAGCCACCATACTGTCCCCAGCCCCGACTTTACTGATAATCGGAACTGTGGCGGCGTCCTTTGATTTTTCATCATTTACTCATCTCCCCCTTATTTGGACATATTTGGCGATGCCGTTCCGGGTAATGAGTCCCTGTATAATGTCCCCTTCCTTCACAACCAACCTCCCTGTATCTTCCCGTATCATCTTTTCAAGGGCCTTTATTACCTCATCTTCTGTGGATATTTCCCACTGCTTTTTATGTTGCAGATAAACTTCTTTGACCCTTGTGTCTTCAAAAGCGTTTTTCGGGATATCCTTTATTTCTTTAAGTGTTATCATGCCGAGGTACTTTCCATCAGAGACCACGGGAAAGCCTCCGTAACCATATCGTAAGAAGTAGTTATTCACCGCTTCATCAATAGTAATGGACGGGCTGATTGTCACCATATCTTTCGTCATTATGTCTTTGACCTTAATCCCCGATAGAGATTCCTGGAGTGTCGATTGCTGATAGCTCGCCTGTGCCGCCGAATAAAGGAACCAGCCAATCAGCATCAGCCATAACCCGCCGGGCATCCTTGTGAATAAAGTGAATATCCCGAAAAATATAAAGAAGAGGGCTATCTTCTGACCAATGCTTGAAGCCTTCTGTGTTGCGTAGAAAAAGTTCTTTTTCTTTTCCCATATAATAGACCTCAGGACCCTTCCGCCATCCATCGGAAAACCGGGGATGAGATTGAAGATACCCAGTATTAGGTTGATCTGGGCAAGATAGGAAAAAAGGGCCTTCACGCTGCCGCCGGTATTTGCAGACAGGGAAAAGAAGACCAGCGCAAGAAAGAAGCTCGATAAGGGGCCTGCGATGGCTATCCTGAACTCCGCCTTTGGATGAGGCGGTTCGCCTTTCATCTGTGCCACGCCACCGAAAATGAAGAGCGTAATGCTTTCTATGGAGATTTTGTATTTCTTTGCCACAAAAGAATGGGCAAGCTCGTGAAAGGCAACAGAGCCAAAAAGCAAAAGCGCTGCGAGAACGCCCTTAATCCAGTAAGAGACAGCCGGAAGGTCAGGCGCAGCCTTGGGAAAGTAAAAAGTGGAGAGTGACCATGTAATTAAACCAAAGACAACAAACCATGTAAAATGCACCCTGATGGGTATCCCCATAAGCGTCCCTATTTTCCATGCACCCTGAAATAATCCGTTCACCTTTTCCTCCTTTATCTTTTATGGTTTTCTCAGTCAGCACACTTGAGCGTTATTACTTTCAAAGAGTCGATCACATCCGGCTGCTCTGGGGATGTCATCTCCGTCAATACCACTTTGGCGCCCTTTTGGCACAGACCTTCATCAGCAATGAATCGTACTACAGCATCATTCCCCATGCCGGCTTCATATTCCAGCAATATAGGTAAAACACCATATGACAGCGCCAGAAAGTTTCGGGCTTTTGCATCACTGCAAAGAGCGAGTATCCAGCAATCCATGGGCCGCGCTACATTCATGCCGTTTCTCAAGAGCTCCTCAAGGACTGCTTCCGATCGGGATGCCGGGTCCGATGGTGCATACAATCTTTGTTTTATGGTCAGACAGTTTTATCACTTTTCATCTTCTCTCTTTGTAATCTCTTAATATAACTTCACACGCTTCCTCTGCTGTTTCGACATATTTGAATAAATCAAGGTCTGAGGCGTCGGTATATATAATTCAGATGCCTGAGCATCTTCTGATGCCGAAGGGTATATCTCTTTTTTTCCATCCATAACTTACTCTCCTCTTTATCAGATTCGTTTATATCGATCATCCGTCTCAGTTCAAACTTTGATTGAAAGCACTTAAAATACCACTCCTTCAGGACCGGCCTTCCCGCTCAATACAGAGAGTTCATCTATGGTAAGCAACTCCTCTTTGTTCATACCCAGTACCCTGGCAGTCTCCTGAAGGATATGGCTCCAGTTGCATTTATTGATAAAGAGCATCCCCGGAACATTCAATGTGCCTCCATGATTTATAAAACCGAGCGCAGAAGTCTGATAAGAACCTGTATTAAGCGGCTGCAAGACACCTAACAACGTCTCCGGTCTTGTATGGGTAACAAAGACCCTGGCTGGCACAGAATCGGGATATAATTTATCTTTAAGATGAGTCGGTATTGTGTGGGCATTTTCCCGTTCACTTCGTGGAGACCTGAATCTCCCGGGTTCAAGCATATATATAACGGAGTGAGGAACATCCCTGTCTCTTAACTTTTCTGATGCCTTCAATACCTCTTCCAGCTGGTAAGCCCCGATAGCAGTAAGGATTATCTTCTGCCGCCCAGGATCATGGCAAGTCCAGTCCAGCCTTATCGCGCCCTCCTCAAAGAGAAGAGAAGCCTCTTCAAGTGTGAACAGATCAGCGATCACATCCGTCTTTGAAACTACCAGTGTCCATATCTGACCATGAGTCCGGTAGATATTATGCATGACTGAAGCAGCGGTGTTGTAATCAGGCACAAAAAGGACGCGGGATACATCGGAAGGTTCACCTAACATCGCCTCAGCCATAGACGGATCCTGATGGGACCTTTCATTTTTTGCGTTTTCCCATGTATGAGAGGTAAGTATCAGAGGGATGGAAAGCCATCCCTGTCTGCGGCCGACCTCATTGCAGTGATCAGTAAAAATGACCTCCTGCCGAATGACGCCGTGCATCTTGGCCCCGAAGGCCTCGTATGTATGAATGAGGTTGATGCCTCCCTTATTGGCAAGTGCGACCGAGGCGACCGCTTCTTCATTGAGGGCTGTGATGACTGCCCCATGGATATCCTCCGGAATGCCTGGCTCAGGATCTGTCACGCGGAATTTTAAATATTCCAGTGTCTGGTTCAACCTGTTGGAGCGCATTTCGTCCGGATTCCCCACCCTCGGTCGAAGATGCGGATTCGCTTTGACTATGTTAAGGAACATCGTATCTACAGCATGCATGGGGGATGTCCTGCTCCAAGCAGATATGTCCTGCCGATTCTCAGACACATGCCGCAGCACAGGAGGCGGGACATGGTTTAATTTCACATCACGGTGCGCCAATGGATGATCGCGCTCTCTTTGACGGTTGGACGCCTTATGGAACTGAAACTTATTGATACTCTCATTCAGCTCTGTCAGCGGCAACCATAATCGTCTGGCGCTCTCATTGAACCGCTCTACTGATGCAGGGTCGGTATGGGGATTTGACATGAGAGGGAGATTGTGGGCAAGGTTTGTTCCCTCGCCATAGAAGCCTGCGCCTTTTGGCGCCACTGCTATACCATAAGGCAGAGGCACAGGATATTGAATAGCGCCCTGACGGACCGCCTCCGCTGCAGCCTCCAGACGGCATTCCATTTCAAATATTGCCCATACAAAGGCAGCAGGGTCTCTTCCATCAAAAACAATAGGGTCAAAACCGTTAATCCTTAGATGTTCAACAAACCAGTCCGCTCCGCCCTGCTGGGACATTGTAGTTCGCTGGTCAATGCGACGGCCATTCTTAATCATAATAGGTGTTACAATCCCGGTATCCTTAGCCCGCCACCATCTTGGCACCCAGTCGCTTCCTCTTTGCTCCTCAAAAGCGCCGTCGCTCAGAAAGGCAACCAGCCGTTCACCGGGCAGAGGCATATGCACATATTGAAGTTCTGTAAACCCGAGGTATCCGCCCTCGGCGATCCCCCCTGCAGTATAGACATTCACATGACTACCCAGAGGGGAATCCTGTTTACCATCTGACCGCAGCTTGTAAGAGTAAAAGTCTCTTACATAACGAGTAAGCCCCTCATCTGTAAGGGAGTATCTTTCAGCGTGTGCAGGTGTCATGTTGTTAAGCAAAAGATTTACTGTGTCTATTGCAGCCACACAGTGCCCCTGCCCCATAATCCATGAGCGTGTAATCCCTGTGATGGCATTAATGACCATGTATCCTGCGTAGGCAGGCACCATGTTAAGGGCGCCTCCTGTATGCCCATCTGGATAAGACTTGAAGTCCTCTGGAAGAAGATCACGTCCGTCAAGGTAGACATTTCTTGCATAGGTCTCGTGAACCACAAGCCACATGGCAGCGCTTACCACCCGATCAACTGCATGTAACAAATCAAAGAACGAGACCCCGTCTCCATGGATGCTGCGAGAGGCTAAAAGTTCTGCCATAGAAAAGACCCTTGCCTGTGTCTCCACGCTGTGATTGATTACACCAAATCCCTCCGCCCACCGGTCAGCCTCCGGATTTTTCTTGCGATAGAGATCTGCCCATTCTTCTTTTCTGATATTTTCGATAGCGTTACTGTCAAACATCTCAACCTCCTTGTGATGTGGTTCTCAATGATGATCAGTTTTATTCAAGAGAGAAACTAAAAATATTGTGAATTACTTTTATAACTTATGTCCCGCAGATCTCACAGGCAATCCTATCAATACTTCCGTACCCTTTCCTGTCTGACTCTTTATAATAATCCTGCCTTGATGTCCATCAATAATCTTCTTCGCTATCGCCATTCCGAGGCCCGTGCCGCTGCTCTTCTTTGAGTAAAAAGGAAAGAAGATGTTTTCGACAGTTTCGCTGTCCATTCCTGAACCATAATCCTTTACCGTAATAGCAACAAGTCTTTTCCTGGCCACCAGCGCAATCCTTACATGCTGTCCTTTGCCGGAGGCTTCGATAGCGTTATTGATAGGGTTGATAAGCGCCCTTTGCATATTGAAGCTGTCTGTTGCTACAGTTATTGGGAGATCAGGGATGTCAACTGACAAGTTTACCCCTTTCTCTTCTGCCTTTGCCATACAAGATCCAGATGCCTGTCTGATAACGTTTCTCAAGTCTTCATCTTTTAATTCCTGCTGAACAGGCTTTGAAAAATCCAGTACGTTATAGACTACCTTTTGCATATTTTGTGCTGATTCAGTTATCGCCTCTGCGGCGGTATCGATGTTTCCTTTTCCCTCCCGGATTCTTCGTGCGAATCCTAAAATGGTGATCAAGGGGTTTTTTAAATCATGCACAATAGTCGCGGCAACATGGCCGAGATTTGCAAGATAGCGGTTCCTTTCCAATTCCTTCTGCTGCCGCTTCACACGTTCTACAAATAGACCGGCAAGGAACGCAAATAAAGCCGAGAATAATAAGTGAAGCGCCCTGTCAACCAAATCCAGATACGTCAATGACCATGTACCGAAAAAGAACGGCATATATAGCAGCGACGCAAACAGGTAAGTTAAAAGGGCGCCCTTCAGACCGAAACGAAGCGCGCCCCAAAAAATAGGTATGTAGTACAGTTCTTCAAGGACGACGCGGGGAGAAAGTTGCTGCAAAATCAGGACATGCGCCAATGTGAGCAGTGTCAGAAACGCTCCGAGGGCAATTATATGGTTGTTCTTTTTGAAAATCATTGCGTTATTCAGACCTTATTCATTCTCTTTTGCATTCCGCTTATGTTTTATAAGAAAGTATCCAATCGACAAGGCAAATATAATGCTTCCTATGCCTATCAAAGTAATGCCCGACACCTCCTTTACGTCGAGGATTATAACCTTGCGGGCTATGGCGATAATCGCAACTGAAATTACAATCTCGGCGTGATTCACACCTTCCGTGAGGAAGGGGTCTCCAAAGGTGAGAGACGAAATCAGAATCTTTTTGAATTTCCTGAGATATTCAAACATGTGTACTCACCAGCTTTCTTCTTCTCACCCATTTATCAATCTCCACGGCTAACACAACCGTAGCAGAAACCATCAGTATCCGCAACCACTCACCCATAGTTATTGGCTCTGTCCTGAATACCCACTGGAGCGCAGGCACATAGATCACGGAAAGCTGGGCAAGAAACGCGGCAATCAAACTGAAAAACAGGAAGGGATTGCTTAAAAGCTTTATGCGGAATATGGAATGAAGTTCGGAGCGGCTGTTCCATGCCTGGAAGAACTGGAAAAAGACCATTGTTGTCACAGCCACTGTCCGGGCCTTCTCAAGGGAAACGCCTTCAGCTAAGGCAGTCATGAAATTATACACAACTCCAGCGGCAATCAAGACACCGACGAGTATTGTCCTCTCTATGAGGAGTCTTGACATGATGCCTTCTTTAGGGTCTCTGGGCGGCCTTTCAATTATTCCTTTTTCCCCGGGTTCAAAGGCAAGGGCGACGTCCTGCAGCCCGTTTGTGACAAGGTTAATCCAGAGGAGTTGTGCTGGCACATACGGTATCGGAACACCCATGGCAACGGTGCCCAGTATGGACAGGATGGCGGCGACGCCCGTGGGAATGAGGAAGAAGGTGACCTTGCGGATATTGTCAAACACGATCCTGCCTTCTTTCACTGCATTAAAAATACTTGCAAAGTTATCATCCGTCAAGACCATATCAGACGCCTCCTTTGCCACATCCGTGCCGCTCCTGCCCATAGCGACTCCTATATGGGCCGTCTTGAGCGCGGGCGCATCATTGACCCCGTCACCGGTGATAGCAACTATTTCACCATGGTTTTTCAACTGCTGTGTTATCCGCAATTTGTGCTGCGGAGATACCCTCGCATAAACAGATACAGACTGGACTTTTTCAAAAAGCGCAGAATCATCCATGTCTTCTATCTCTTTGCCTTCAAGGACTTTTCCCTTCTCGTCCAAGCCCAGTTTCCTGGCAATGGCACTTGCTGTAACAGCATGGTCCCCTGTTATCATCACAACCCTTATTCCCGCTCTCTTGCACCCCATGATCGCCTCGATAGCTTCTGGCCTGGGAGGATCAATCATGCCCTGAAGACCGGCAAAAACCAACCCTGATTCCGCATCCTGATGTGCAAGTTCTTCCATATCATGAGGCGCCTCCTTATATGCAAAAGCAAGGACACGCAGTCCTTCTTTGGCAAAATCCGTTGCAACGTGCAAAATATCCTTTTTCCCCGGTTCCTTGTCATCAACGGACTCAACGCACATATCTATAATTCTTTCAGGAGCGCCCTTGACGAATATCAACTTCTTTCCCTGATGCTTATGAAGCGTTGCCATGAAACCCCGGTCAGACTCAAAGGGGACAATCGCTATTTGCTGATATTTCTCCTTTTCCGCTTCAGTCTCTAATCCAGCCTTTATTGCTGAAACAATAAGAGCGCCCTCCGTCGGGTCGCCGTCAACCTTGTACCGACCCTCTTCTTCGTAGACATATGACTCATTGCATAAAAGCCCTATGCGCAAAACGTGCATCATCTGCTTCCTGTCGTGCGCTTCCACAGAGATGCCTTCATGAAGAATCTCACCTTCCGGCAGATACCCGCTTCCCATGACCTCATAGGTATGTGTGCCGTCGTAAATCAGTTTTACCGTCATCTCATTCTTCGTGAGGGTCCCCGTCTTATCAGAGCCGATGACCGTGGTGCTTCCCAGTGTCTCCACAGCAGGGAGTTTTCTTACAATGGCATTCAGCTTAGCCATCCTCGCCACTCCAACGGCCATTGCTATGGTTACGACTATGGGGAGCCCCTCCGGTATTGTGGCAACGGCGGCAGCCACTGCCGTCATGAACATATCCTTGGCGCTTTCGCCGATCAGCAATCCGACGACAAACAGCACTGTTGATGCGCCAAGAACTATAAGGCCTATGGCCTTCGCAAAACCGTCTATCTTTTCCTGAAGGGGGGCCCTGACAATGCCCACTTCCCTGACCTCTCTGGCAATGTTTCCCAGTACCGTAGTCCCCCCGGTCTCTACCACAAGGCCCTTCGCCCTTCCGTTGACCACGACTGTCCCCATGAACGCAATATTCCTCTGGTCGCCGGGGGTCAGGTTTTCTTCTTTTATAGTCCCTGTGGTTTTCTCGGCAGGGACAGACTCGCCGGTAAGCATTGCCTCCTCGATCTTAAGCTCGATGGTGTGTATCAGCCGGAGGTCGGCAGGGACCATGCCTCCGGATGTAAGCAGTACAATATCGCCGGGCACAAGCTCTTCGCTGTTTATCTCCCTTTCCTTCCCCCCCCGAAGGACCTTCGCCTTCGGCACCAGCATCTTCTTCAGCGCCCGGACGCTTTCTTCAGCTTTGAACTCCTGTATATAGCCGATAATCGCATTGAGGACCACCACGGCAAAAATGACGCCGGAGTCTATGTATTCCTCAAGCAGTATGGTCACGACTCCGGCTATCAGAAGGATATAGATAAGCGGGCTTGTGAACTGATGGAGGAGTATTTTAAACCTGCTTATCTTTTCTTCTTCAGCAAGCTTGTTCGATCCGTATTGAACAATGCGCTCTTTCGCCTCCGCGTCAGTCAAGCCGTTCTCTGAAGAGCCTAACTTATGCAATACTTCTTTGACATTAAGCTGATACCAGTCCACGTTTTACCTCGGGCAATCAATTTATCAGTATGACCTCTTGAAAGTGCTATAAAGATTATTTCACAGATGCCGTTACTAAGAACTACATTATGAAAGCCACGTTGGTTGTCATTCCCGCCCCCGACTACTACATTCGAGGGCAAGCTCCGGCGGGAATCCAGAAACATCGAGGAAGCACTGGATTCCGGGTCAAGCCCGGAATGATGCTATGAGGCTTTATTAACGTATGTCTTAGTAATTGCTTCTTTGGTAGTAATAATTTTATCAGAGTGGTCCTCATAGTCAAGAATAAAAATACTCTGTTGGAATTGTACTTCCGCTTACAACTATCAGGTTGCTGAAAAAGTATTTTGCTGTCATTGCGAACAAAGTGAAGCAATCCGCTTCTATATTAATCAATATGTTTGAGATTGCTTCGTTACTAACGTTTCTCGCAATGACACTGAAAACCGACTTTTTCAGCAACCTGCTAAATTTCTGTCGTTTTGTGTTAAATTTTAGAGAAACTTTCAGGCAGAGAGGCCAAATATTATGACAGGATTTATCGAATCGCTGAACATTTCTGAGTCACCCCCCAACTCAATTATCGCAAGCACGAAGATAATAAATGAGAGCACGCCGGTGCCGAATTTCAGGGTGAGGATACCCGTGTCTGTCGCCTATGGCAGCGACATAGACAAGCGCAGCAAAAAAAAGCGCGTCGGCCCTCACCGCTGCTCCTTGTCCTTTTTCATTTTCTCCAACCCTTTTAAAATGCCTCCGGTTACGCTCTTGTCCCTGATCTCGACTTCAACGTCTTCTATATCTCTCATCTCCTTCCCTTTTTTCGCCCCGGTAAACGAAGATGATTTGATAATAGCAAGCACCTGGCTCGGATATACGCTCCTGTGCCCGGTCATGAGAAAACTGATAACACACGCCACCGCCGCGTAAGGGCCTACCTGCGGGCCGAAAAGCTCCACAGCCATTATGCTTGCGGATATCGGCGTATTCGCCGCGCCTGCAAGGAGGCTCACCATCCCTATTGCCGCAAATATGTCCCTGCTTAAACCGAAGACGCTCGCGAATGCATTGCCGGACGCCGCTCCGACAAAAAATATCGGCGTCACTATGCCTCCGCTGCCTCCGAAACCGAGAGTTACGGATGTGGACAACATCTTTAGAAGAAATGCCGCCATGGGGACATCCCCTCCTTCAAGCGCTGTTTTGATAGTGTCAAGTCCCAGTCCAAGGTAACGTGTTGAGAAAACAAACGCAAGGATTATTAAAACAGTCCCTCCGAGGACCGCCTTATACAAATCGCTCCAGTTTATCTTTTTATTCAACCAGCCAAAGAAGCGCAGCATTTCCACAAAAATAAGGGAGCACAATCCGAAGAATATGCCGCTCAGACACACCCTTATGAAATATACGCTTGAGAAGTCCGGAATAAAATTCAGGGGTCCGTGGAAATAACTCACTCCGAGCGCCGACGACACCTGATGGCCGACAATGCCCGCTACAAAGGAAGGCAGGAGCACTTCATACATGAGGCCTCCGACAAATAAGACCTCAACGCCGAATATCGCGCCCGCTATGGGTGTCCCGAAAACAGTTGAGAAGCCCGCACTGATGCCGCATATGACGAGTTTTTTTCGGTCATTGTCGTCGAACCTGAAAATATCAGCGAGCATGGACGAAAGCCCTGCTCCTATCTGGGCGCAGGGGCCTTCTTTCCCTGCCGAGCCGCCTGAGGCAATCGTTATGACCGTTGCGACAAGCTTCACCGGGACCACAAGGATATTTATTTTGCCGGAGCGTTTATGGACCGCCTCGATGACCTTTTCCGTGCCGTGACCTTTCGCGTCAGGAGCAAGATATTTGATAATGAGGGTACTCAGCAGAAACGAGACCGGGAGCAGGAGAAAATAATATTTGTAGCCCGAGGCTATCCCGATTGCCCCCTCAAGGGCTTTGAGAAATACAGTTGTTGAAAGACCTACGATGACGCCGACACAGGATGCAAGAAAAAGCCATTTCACAACGCTGATAAACAGCACTGAGCTTTCGAGCAGTTTTTTTCTCACAATCACAGTTCCATGACGCTCTTTCCCTTATTTTCAATCGAATACCATACGGACAATCCCGGCAGCCTCGTACGGAAGTTATTCCTGATGTCCGGTGCGCGAAGTAATTGGTGTATTAAGGAACATGCCCTTCGGAAAATGCCGGTATCGTTAAGCACGTCACCTGGATCAATGGGCACTCTTAATTCATCGATTATCTCTTGGGTATATCGCCTACACCGATAAACGGCACTGCTCCGCCTCCCGTAACCTGGGGCAGGATACCGTTCCATTTATCTATGGCCTTCAGGTTTGCCTCTATTTTTCTAAGCTCTATAAGATCTTCTGAAATATTTGCTTTCTGCAGCCTCAGGGACTCTGCCTCCGCCCTGGCTGCTGTAACCGTCTGCTCTGCCTCTATCTTTATCCTGTCGAGGTCTCTCTTTGCCTTTAGCGCAAGCTGCTCTGCCGTCTGCTTTGACTCAATGGCTTCCATAAATATCTTGGAGAAGCTGAAACCTACGATAGAAAATGCATCAACTGCTATGTTGTGCGCCAAAAGTCTGTCAGCAAGGTTTGCCCTCATTGCCTCGCTTACCGCCGGTCTCTTTGTGATAAGCTCTTCCGCCGTATATTTGGCTGTCACGGCCTTTACCACCTCCTGCACCGCAGGGTCTATGATCCGCTCTTTAAATTCCATGCCGATAGACTGATAGACGATATTGGCCTTATCCGGAATTATATGATAGTTAAGCGCAACCTCTGAGCTCACCTCCTGAAGGTCGGACGATGAAGCAGCGGCATTTGTTAAAGATTTCTGGACCTTAACATCCATTATTGCAACTTTCTGCATTACAGGCGTCCTGAAATGCAGCCCCTCTCCAAGCACGTTCTCCTGGACCGCGCCGAAATTAAGGACTACTCCCCTTTCGCCTGCCCCGATCTGGACCCATGGATTCAGAAACAGGAAAAACACAAGAACTGCCATAATAATCAGCGCCAGCCTCATGGGCCCCTTCTTCATCGCAGAATGCATGGCCTCTTTTGCCATATAAATATCTCTTTCATCCATTTACTTCCTCCTTTACTGGACCCGTGACCGTTGTCCATGTCCGTACTTTTTTACGGGCACGTTAACCGGACACGATTCACGTCTAATTGTTTATTACTTCTTCAATTCCTTCTCTCACGAATATAAACCGTCCTTGAGAAGGACAAAGGCCTTCTATCTGCGTGTTACAGCTCATCCCTACGTCCATTATCCATCATTCTTTCCGCTAATGCAAAAGCCACGGGATTGATCGATGCAAGCTGATTGTCCATTCTGCTTTTTAATTTCCTGAAGCTGACCATAAGAGATTTCGGTATAGGGTCGCCTTTCGGCCATTTTACGGCAAGTGGATTAACAGGCTTATTATTGACCCTGACCTCAAAGTGGAGATGCGGGCCGGTTGAGAGTCCCGAGTTGCCCACATTGCCGATGACCTGCCCCTGATCGACATTTCTCCCTGTCCTGATATTTTTTGCAATCTTGGCCAGGTGGCCGTAATACGTTTCATATCCGTTTCGATGCCTTATCACTATAAGTTTGCCGTATCCCCCCTTATACCCGGTAAATACGACCTCCCCGTCTCCGATGGCTGATACCGGCGTCCATACCGGGGCCGAATAATCAAGGCCGTGGTGCGGCCTGTAGACCTTCAGTATCGGGTGGAGCCTCCTTCCGGAATAATAAGAGCTTATCCGCCTGAAGTTTAACGGCGCTTTCAAAAAGGCCTTTTTCAATGACTTGCCGTCAGCGTCATAATATCCTGCCTTACCGTTATTTTCGAACCGGTAGGCGAGAAATACTTTATCATTATTATTAAATTCGGCAGAGAGTATATTGCCGAACTTTTTGAGCTCCCCGGCAAGATAAAGCCCCTCGACGACGACTTTGAAAGCGTCATCCGTTCTCAGGTCTGTCGAGAAATCAATGTCCCATGCAAAGATGTCTGAAAGCCGGAGCGCCAGCATGAGATTTTCCCTGCCTTCGCCGACAGAGGAAATGAGATTGTCTTTTATTGTCCCGCCTATGTGCTCAACTCTTGTTTCATACTCAATGGGGACTTTTTCAGCGGCGAATCCCGTATCTTTACGGGTGACTTCAAGTACGCCCTCATCATCGATCCAGTAGGACAGGGAGTTAACGCGATTGTCCGTGTCTACGGAGATTTTATATTGCTTCCCGGGTCGCACCTTTCTCAAACGGTGAACGTCGGCGGCAGCCTCTCTGATTTCAAACAGCTCGGCGAGATCAAGCCCGTACTGCTTGAAGACCTCAAAAAATGTCTCCCCCCTTTTTATAGTCCCGTTTATCTCCCGTGATGTTTCTGTTTTCGCAGGCTCTCTATTTATTTCCTTTTTGACATCTTTCACGTCGCGAAAGTGGACAAGCATTAATGTTGCTGCAATCAAGAAAATGGCGGCCGCAAACAGTTTCTTCATGATACCTCCTTCAAGCAAAAATACTTCTTACAGCTTTTTCAGCTTTCTTCTCAGGATTGCCGATTCAACGTAATGTTTAATCAATATGAACATGGCTGAAATCAGTATGCTGATTATCCTGGCTATCTTCCTGACTGTATTCATGATGGACTCTCTCCAATGGTCTCCGGGAAGTCTGTGGCCTTCATTTCAGCCAAAAAATCTTACTTATTAACGACAAAATGCGCCCTTCTGTTCTTCTGCCGGCAGGATTCATTCTGTTCGGTGCAAAGAGGTTTTTCTTCACCGTAAGTCACAAAACTCATTCTCCCGGAAGAGATGCCGAGGGAGGAGAGATAATCCCTCACTGCCTTTGCCCTTCTATCGCCGAGCGCAAGGTTGTATTCATTTGTCCCCCTTTCATCACAGTGCCCTTCGATTACGACATTGATATTTTTGTTCTTTTTAAGCCATTCGGCAGTTGAGTCAAGCGCTGTCCCGGCATCCTGCCTTATGTTGTATTTGTCGTAATCAAACAGGACGTCTTTAAATTCAAAAGTGTCCTTTTTTTCTGCCTGGGCCGGAATATCCATTGCCTTTACGTCTGATGCCGGCACTTGCCTGTCTTCCGGCATTTTCGTTTCTTCTGTTTTTGACAGGGCAGTATCTTTTTGTTCTGCAGAAGACTTCACGGGCTGTGACGGTTCCACACGTGTCATCTTCTTTTGTGAACAGGCGGCAAATATAAGTACGCCCGTCAGCAGCAGTATCAGTATCAATGCTTTTTTCATATAACCCTCCTGAATATTTCTTGTGATTTTCATAAATTCAGATTTTGCGCCGTCATTCATTTTATAAAACCTGGATGCCCGCCTGCGCGAGCATGACACCGCTTAGTATAGAAGCAAACTTGTCCGTAAGGGATTATTGGATCAGGAAAGAAACGGCGGTGAGATGCCCGAAACCGAGAGATAAGAGCCTGTCCGGCACTCAGGTTTTGTGTCCTGGTATGACAAGGTGAAGAAGTTCTGAGGAAAGGTATTGTCGTTGTAATCGAATTCAGCGGGTTTCGACGGTGTCGGTTTAACAATGTTGTTTGAGCTAACTAAAGCACGCGCCTTCTTTATCAGAAGCTGAACATTGGGCTGGTTGCTCCCGGCGTCTTCAGGGGTGAGATGTTTTGAAAGTATTAATTCCCATATAACGCGGACACTTTTTGTATTGAGATTCGCCTGATAAACACTCGCGCCGGGTAGTCCGTCTTCCGTGTAACAAATGGGCGACAGGAGATAGAGAAGAAAATAGACCGAAAACAGAGATGCGATGATACGTCTTCTGTAAAACAACATTGTTGTTTTTAGCATATGTAAGACGTAGAATGCAACCCTGATGGTCATTTGTTGTCCTCTTCCACCGCCTTCTTCAACATGCCGAGGATATCCGGTATCGCCGAGGTCACTCTGTCCCAACTGGCAATAAGCGGCACACCGAGCGGGTCCTCTGTAATTATCTCAGCGGCTTTTTTTATCCCTTTAGTGAATGTGTCTACCGCAAGGCTCTCCTCGTGCCGGTCAAAAAGCAACCCATTGATCGCGGCATCGTCCTCATATCGTTTGAGCATGTCCTGCGCCGTCCTCACATAGGTTGCAACCAGTGTCTTAAAGAAGCCTTCCGAGAACACTATGCCTTCAGACGCAAGTGTTCTGAAGATGGATTTGCATATATCCACACACATCTTGTTAAGTCCTTTTGTAGCATCTTCCGGAGACAGGACCTGATGCTTATGTTCATAATTTTCAGCTATATCAACCTGGCAGACCCTTCTCAATGAAGTGTTTCTATACACCTCTGCAAGAACTCCGACTTCAAGCCCCCAATCACCCGGTATCTTATTCACCCTTGCCATATCAATATCCATAGAAAATTCCCCGGCGAGCGGATATCGGAAACTGTCAAAGAATGCAAGAAGCGGGTGATAACCGATGATCTTGTGTATTGACCTAATCAGGGGTGTAACAAGGAGTCTTGTCGCACGTCCATGAAGCCTGTCTGAGACCCTGCTGTAGAACCCTTTGCAGAAATCATAGTCGAGGTTCGGATTTGTGACCGGATAACAAAGACGCGCAAGCAGGTCTCTGGTATAAGTAGTAATATCACAATCATGAAGCGCAATAACATGAAAATCCTGCTGAGCAAGAACATATCCGTAAGCCATCCATGCAGACCTTCCTTTACCCGGTTCGCCTGTAGGCAATCCTGCTTCTTCAATCGCTTTGTACACGGAGCTCATGTTATCACCCGAATTCCAGATAATGGATGTCTTCTGTGGAAGTCCCGCAAAAAATTTCTTTGCGTACTTGAATTCTGCATCTGAGGCAGGCCCAAGGGCCACGACAATCTCGCGGACATACTTTGCCTCTTTCAGCTCACGCACGATACCTTTTAATGCGTCTCCCTCAAGCTCGCTGTAAAGGGACGGAAGAACAAGGGCGATCGGCCGTTCGTGCGCATACCATGTCAGCTCGGATTCGATCTTCTCAAGATTCAGCATGCCCAGTCTGTGAAAAGTGGCGACTACGCCTGTTTGATAAAAGTCGGACATCTTGCACCTCCTGAAAAATTAAATTTAAACACAGAAATTACAGAGGAGAAATCGGGCTGTAGATTTATAATGGTAGTAACAGTATAAATGCTGAAGCGTTTACGGTCAAGAAAAATTCCTCATCAGCTTATGCCGCATGTTTAACAACCTCATCAAACACCTCAATGCGTATGCCTCGCCGACATGGGCTGGCCGAGAATGAATACATTTACGATCATAAGAATGACCGCAAGCGCCGCCATAGGCAGAAATGCTTTTAAGGCCTTCTCGTTGTAATACCGAACAGCTATCCTGTAACCGGCATAGAGAGAGAAAATATTCAGTACTATAAACGTGGCCATCTGGAGCCAGAATATGGATTCATCTCCCAAAAGCGGCGTCACGCTCCAGTCAGGTTCGCCCAGATCCATGCCGGTATATTCATTCAGCGTTCGCTGAACAGCAGGCACGATTTGCGGGCCTTCCTTGAAAAGATGACTGATGTTGTGAGCAAGGTGCATTGAAAGCCCGACTGGAATAAACATGTATGCGAACTGCACAAATGTTTCTTTGAAGCTCAGGGGCGGTCCGGGCGCTGTGGCCCTTCTCACAATCATTGCGGTCACGGCAAGAAGCAAAGACGGGACAATCAACGAGCCGATTGTAAGCGCGGTCAATGAGGTTATCTTCTCGATGCTCGCATGTGACGCAATGCCCAGGGCGCTAAACGGTAGCAATCCGCCAAGTGCATCCATCCACCTGTGCCAGGGCCCCACCATTTCACCTGTAAGGACAATGGTTATTCCCACAAGCGTCATCGCAAGATAGGCCTCATCCATGTAGCCTTTAGCGGCAAACCACAGGTCTTTTGCAAAGCTCCTGAAACGGATGACGATGTTGTCCTGGGAGCAGGACTTTATGCATTCGCTGCAGAAGTTGCAGTAGTTGTTCCTGTCGAGCGTCATAGGCGTCTGAAACATAGGGCACGGATAGCTGTGTTCCGTCCCTTTGATGCATTCCCTGACCTTATGCCGTCTGCACACGTCAAGACATTTGTTCCTGAGTTCAACAGGACTGAACATGGAGTAAATTCCTATCAGCCCGCCGATGGGGCATACATACCGGCAGAAGGCCCTCCCTTTATAAATAACTGCAATGCCGACGGCTGTGACGAAGAGGCCGAGAAGGATGTACGCCGTAAGAGCCGGTTTGTTCACGATGCCGCTGTAACTGTCCCACCATGTAAGACCGAAGAACAGGAAACTGGACAGCCAGACATTTCTTACTGGTTTCGGGAAGTCTTTATTGAAAGTGAATACCCTCTGTATCCAGTCCTGCAGCGCGCCGTAAGGGCACATCATACACCATATCCTGCCGAAAAATACAAAGGTGAAGATGATCCCGGCCCACCAGACGGTCCACATCAGGAGTGTGGCGATATTCCTGTCGCCCATTTGGACATCAAAAAGTCCGGCGATGATAATGATAATGAAAAACACAAGCATCGGTATCTGGAATAAAGGCTGAAACCACGATGACTTCAGAAACCGCTTTACCGAAGGGATGTCGAGGATGTTCATCTTCTGCCCGATGCTGATATTCAGCGCTTTTCGTTTTGCGAGTATCCATGCGCCTGTCAATCCGCTGAACAAAATGATCCCCATGATAAAGAGCATGTTATACTGACGCGCCTTTGAAGCCTTTTTATAAACGAAGCTCCCACCGTATACGAGAGGCTCCGCAAACTTCCTTCCGTCAAGCGCTTTCAAGGCAATCGTGAATGCATACTCTCCTTTATCCGGCAGAGGATAACTCACCGCATAAGTCCCTGCCTTCTGCTGCGGTTGAAGCTTTTTGAACATGCCTAAGTCGGTCCCCGTCGTCATCTGCGGGGATTCGCCGAAATCAAGCCCGTCATCGGCGGCAATATTCTCAGTTGACGGCTTGGGCATTGTATGGCCTGTATGCGCTGAATGGATGTCCTCCTTCCCTGTTCGCTCAAGGAGAATATAAATCTCCGCATCAAGCACGGGAGTTCCGGTCATATAATTTGTCAGCTCCAGCGTGACATCCGGCGCTTTCCCTTTGACATAAGTAGCAGGGGCGACTTCCATTATTACATTTGCAATGTCGAGGCGGAATTGAAGGGATGCATGTCCGGATTCATGGGCTCCGGAGGCGAAAGATGAAGTGACGGTCAACAGCACGCAGAATACAAACAGAAATATAAGGGCGAATTTATGCCGAAACCCATGACCCAGCCCTTGCCCCCTATTTTTTCTTGAACATCTCATTGATGATCAGCAACCCCCTCTTTGCGCCCGAGGCTATGGCCTGTGCGGTTTTCTCTTCAGGCGCAGGGAATGAAATGTCCCTGCCCGTTTTAAAAGGGTCATCGCCCTTTTTCCCCGCAAACTGTTCAAAAAATACCGGTTGTCTTATGCTCTCCGCCTCGTAGTTCTCAAATATCAGGACTTTTCCAAGAATTCCCTTCCCGCTTACGACAAGCCCCATCTCGATCTTTCCGCCTTTGCCGTATGCGTCAATGAACATTATAGCAGCCGCCTTTTTGAGAGGCGCGCCAGAACCACTTCTCATTATTGCAAGATAAATTGAGGGCTGGAGATCTTCTTCAGGAAGCTTGCTTCCCAGCGCATCTTCAATATTTTTGCGCTGCGCATCGGAAACATACAGGTTTTTCTGCTCGAAGCTTTCAGCCGCCGGGAACAAGGCCTTGAGTTTTTCCCCCGGCCATTCGAGGTCATGCCCGTAATTTTCAGAGGGACATAAAATTATCATCCCTAATATGAGAATGAGTGATTTCAACGTCCTCATACTATATATGATAGCGGAGCTATTTGAATATCTTGTGAATCCGTACCGCACTTCTCCTTTCTCTTGACGAACAGCTTATGTTTGCTACACTTTAAAATGAACAGCGAGCGTATTCCCCTGCGGGCTCTGCCGCAGGGAAGATCAATGACTCTTAAGGAAGGCAACAGTTGTAATGGACCGTAAAACATGAAAATCCATGTCGGTACAAGCGGGTATGGTTACAAGGAATGGAAAGGGAAATTCTATCCTGAGAAGATATCTCCGAAAGAAATGCTTCGCTTCTATTCGGAACGCCTCAGAACGGTAGAGATCAATAATACCTTTTACCACATGCCAACAGAGGGGGTCCTCTCTTCATGGTCGGAACAGGTCCCCGGTGATTTCATTTTCGCATTCAAAGCGCCCCAGGTCATAACGCACCTGAAGCGGTTGAGAAATGCGGACGTGGAAACGGAGTACCTCTTCAGGACGCTGTCGGTCCTCGGAGGGAAATTGGGGCCGGTCCTCTTTCAGTTCCCCGGGAGTTTTCATGCGGACTACCCTGCGCTGAAAGAGTTTATCGATCTGATTCCCGATATGTCCTGCGCATTCGAGTTCCGCCACCCATCATGGCAAGATGCTGCAATCCTTGAGCTCCTTCGTGAAAGAGGACACAGCCTGTGCATCGCGGACACTGATGAGAATCCGGCAAGCGGGATCATCAGTACGGCGGTATGGGGATACCTGCGACTGCGCCGTTCCGATTATACGGATGCCGGTCTGTCGCAATGGATGGAAAAGATCCTTTCGCAAAAATGGAAGAAGGCCTTCGTTTTCTTTAAACACGAGGAAGAGGCCAAAGGGCCGGAAATGGCGATGCGTTTCCGTGAGCTTGCCGGTCCGAAGGCGAAGAACATTAAAGGTGATATTCCGGGACCATATTCAGGGGGAGACAAGGAACAATGAGAAGGTATGATGTTATCGTGATCGGTGCGGGAGACGTCGGCCTGTCAGTTGCCTTCAAGGCATCTTCAGCGGGCTTAAGGGTAGCTCTCGTTGAGAAGGGGCATCCGGGAGGGACCTGTGTGAATTACGGATGTGTCCCTTCAAAAACGCTACTACATACGGCTGACAGGATCATTGAGATCCGTGAAGCGGTGAAACTCGGAATCCGGACGGAAATAACCCGCGTTGATTTCAGGGCGGTCATGGACCGGATGAAGAACGCCGTCAGCAGCGGAAGAGACAGGATAAAGACGGCGATTGAAGAGACAGA
>QZJG01000073.1 GCA_003599275.1 Nitrospiraceae bacterium
ATGAATATACATTCAGGTCGGCCCCGATCACAGGCAGGATCTGAAGATATGGACACCATGTGTATTCTTTATCAAACTTTCCGTCCAGCTCATGATACGCGTCAAATATCTCAAAATCATCATCTCCGAGAATTTCAACCGCTTTACATATCTGTTCCTTGACCCTGTCGAAAAATGGCTTATGGTAACCGTTATTTTCCGGACCGCTATTGCTTACTATGCAGGGGGAAACCTTGACATTGTCGACCCCGATATCTTTCAGCTTCCTGATAGATTCAAACACATGAGCGGAATTATATTCGTCAATTATCAGAACAACGCCTAAGCAGCATGTGCCGTCCAGTTTCCCGAACTTTTTCATATTGTCCATTACAACAGTGAATTCTCCATTGCCCACGCCCCTGTAATGCGAGTAGCTTTCATCGTCCCATCCGTCCATAGAAACCCTTAACCACGTCGCGGAATGCGCGAATATTTCCGCAAGCTCCCCTTTCAGCCTGGAACCGTTTGTGAGGGACGCAAACTTCACCGGTGAAGCCGCAAGTATTTTGATCGCGTCTGTTAAGTACGGATAACAGAACGGATCTCCCCCCCCGCTGAAGGTAACCGCCTTCACACCCATATCAATAACGTCTGCAAGTATTTCCGTCATCTTGTCTTTCGGGATGAAACTCCTCCGGTCCATATTTTTGCCGAGTTGTAAATTCTCTGACCTGTAAGCGCAATAACGACAATTATGGCAGCAAACATTTGTCGGTTTTATCCTTATCTGGACCGGCGGTGTTATAGTCTTCACGTCAGGAGATAATGAATCCAGTTTGTCCCTGTAATGGAAGATTTTCATTTTTGTATAACGTAAACCCACTGAGCTTATCTCCTCACCTTCCGTTTCCAATCTTGCCGCAGCATAACGCTATGAAGTAGTGCGCCATTTTTGAAAAACCGGTATGTACCATCTCGTCGTTCATGGAAAAGACAAATACATGCCTGAAATATTGAGAAAGGACATGCTCCAGCCTTTTTTCATCGAACATATTTACATGCCCCTTCCTGCTTCTTTCCGCCGTATATTCATACGAATAAACTGAGGGCGTTCCAAAAACAGCGACGCCGTCTTTACTTAGACAGGACAGGACATTTTCAAGAAACCGGTCCTGTTCGTCCTGATAAACATGTTCTATCGCATCGATGCTTACCAACCCGTCAGCTCCTTTAATATTTAATTTATTACAGGTCAGATCGCGGCACATAAATTCCGCTCTGATGTGGGGCTTAATCCAGCTTTCGGCATACGCTATCTGCTCCGGATCAAAGTCAACGCCTATGATTTCAGCCTTTGTCTCGGCATTCAGCACCAAACAGCCGATGCCCTCACCGCAGCCGATATCAACGATTTTTTTTCTGTCATGCAGCATTTTTGCCGCGAACTTGTAACGCGACAGCGTAAAGCCCAGATGTTTTGGGTCCTTTAACAGTGAGAGGGTATTTACCGGTCCTAAAGAAATACGCCTGTCCAGTTCCGGATCACCCTGTACCTCGCTCCAGAGTCTCTTTGTCTTCGATATCTTTTTCTGCGTCACCATATACTGTAGCCTCCGTCAATCACGATATTCTGCCCGGTGATGTATGAAGATGCCCCGGAAGCCAGGAATATCGCAATCCCCGCAAGATCGTCCGGATGTCCGATCCGGTCCATCGGAATTCTACCCGTGATCTCCCGCATGTAATCCGGACGTTCAGGCCCTTTCTTTTTTGGAAACCAGCCCGGGCTTATCGCATTTACCCTTATCCCTTTTTCCGCCCAGAGCGCGGCCAGGTACCGCGTCATTTGCAGGACGCCCCCTTTGGAAACCGCATAATGAAGGGGCGCGTTGTTGTTCAAATCGAGATATACTCTCTGGTCAGGGGCCAGCATGCTCCATAATGAGGCCATGTTGATGATGGAGCCCCGGCCCGCTTTCAGCATGGCCGGACTTACTGCCTTTATAGTCAGATAATAAAGCGTCAAACAGTTTTCAATGGCATCGTCCCACGAAGCCTTTGTCAGCTCTTCCCATTTCTCCCTTGTCCCGGAGTATGCGTTGTTCACTAAAATATCCACGCTCCCGTGTCTTGCTAAAACTTTTTCAACAACAGCATGAATATCATCTTCCCGTGTAACGTCACAAACGTAATATTCGAGACAGTTGTCCCCGGCGCCGCTGTTTTGATCTATGAAATCTTTCAACCTTTGCTCGTTCCGGCTCAACAAAATAACTTTTGCCCCAAAATCCCGGAGGGCATTCGACATCGCGGCGCCCAAATGACTTGCGCCGCCCGTAACCAGGGCCACCTTGTCCTTGAGAGAAAATATCTCCCGATATCCGCCGCCGTTATTCACTGTGGACTCCGTGTTTGTCGATTATAGAAATTACGCAGCAGGCTACCCTTTGCGATTGTAAAGATCTCAACTGATATTTAAGATGTTTGAATATTAATAGCATATTCTCTTATGTTCCTTTGACTGCTGCGACTATATCGTCCGCAGTGATTTTGAAATGTTTCCTCATTCCTCCCGTGTCCCTGATCGTATGAATAAATTCGTGTGGGATACCCATCGTCCTCAACCGCCAGGGAGGATTTATGTCGGAATGCATCTGCTTTAAAATGCCGCCGAGCCCGCAGCTCGAAAAATGTTCTTCAACGGATATCACGGTCCGTATTCCTTTCAGCATCTCCATGAGAATTTCTCTCTTCAACGGCTGCAACACGGGAACGGATATTATGAGCGGACAGATATTTTCTTTGGCGATCATGCCGTATGCCGACATTACTTCGGAAGAGATGGAGCCGTGGAACAGCACGGCAGTGTCCTGACCTTCCCTTATGACCTGCGGGACAGTTATATCAAAATTGTCATCCTGATGTATTACCGGCTCCCCCCTCTTTGCCAGTCTTATGTAGACGGGTTTGTCGGAGTTCAGTGAGTAAGCCGCGGCAAGCCTTGCTTCGACAGGGTCCGCCGGCGATATGACCGTAAGGTCCGGCAGCGTCTGTGCCAGGCCGATGTCTTCCACGGAATAGTGCGTCATCCCCTGGGGCGCATAAGTAACTCCGCTTCCGATGCCAACAAGAGTGACCGGCAATTTTTGATAACAAATATCATTTCTGACCTGCTCATAACAGCGATACAATAAAAAAGGGATTATGTTATACATGTAAACTTTGAAGCCTGTAACAGACAGTCCGGCGGAAAAACTCGCCATATTCTGTTCGGCAACTCCGAGGTTCAGAAATTTTTCCGGGCATTCCTCTTTAAACCCGTCAAAAACTCCCAGACCCGCGTCACCGCTTATGATAAAAATATCGTCCCTTTTCCGGGACGCGTTAATTATCGTGTCCACAAACGTGTTTCTCATCCGATCTCCAGCAGGGCTTTTTCCTTGTGCTCATCCGTAACAATGAAGTAATGCCAGACAAGCTCGTTTTCCATGAATGAGACCCCTTTGCCTTTTGTAGTGCAGGCGATCATGATTTTAGGTTTCCCTTCCGGACCTTCATTAAAAGCTTTTCCGAGGGCCTCCGGATCATGTCCGTCCGTCTCTGTCACGTGCCAGCCGAAGGCCTGCCATTTTGACTTCACTGGCTCAAAGCAGCAAAGGTCTCTTGCCCTTCCATAGCCCTGCAGGTTGTTGTAATCCATTATGACCGTGAAGTTGTCCAATCCGAGCTTCGGCGCAAATAATGCGCCTTCCCATATAGACCCTTCCTGCGACTCTCCGTCCCCGATAAGCACATATACCTTCCTGCGGCTGCCCCTCTTTTTTAAACCATAAGCCATTCCAAGTCCCATATTGAAGCCGTGGCCCAGAGAACCTGCCGAGACCTCTATCCCTTTTGCGCTGAATCTGTCGAGATGCGCCGGGAGAGTGCCGTTGTTCCGATAATACCCTTCCAGCAGCTCCGGACTCATGATGCCCCTTACCGCCAACGTGCTGTAAAGCGCCATGGCTGCATGACCCTTGCTCATAATGAATATGTCCCTCTCGTCCCACGGTTCGAGCTTCATCACATCAAAATACAGGGCAGTCAAAATATCCGCGCATGAAAGAGAAGACGCGACGTGAGGGCTCCCCGACCTGTGGGCCATCCTGATTATTGAGGCCCTTATCTCTCTTGAGACCTCTTTTAAATTCATTTTACTTTGCACTCGTTCAGCATAATATTTGCCATACTTGCCACCTCGGATAAATCTATATCCCTCATGCATTCCAGTCCGGTTGCGCATTTTGAACCGTAACAGGGCATGCATTCACATTTGCTTTTTGAGATTATGGACCTGCTTTCTCCGTAGAAATAGATTTCCTGCGGGTTCGTCGGTCCGAAAATCCCGATCACCTTTTTCCTGAAGGCCTGCGCCAGATGAAGCCCAAGACTGTCATTGGATATGATGACCCTGCATGAATTCAGCCAGTCCATGTATTCACGCAAGTCCCGGCGTCCCTCCTGCCATGAAACAGAATGCCCCGATTCCAGCAATGTCCTTTCCATAGTCCTCCACATATCCATCGGCAGCGCCTTGTTCGGCCACTTTGAGCCAACCTCGAAATTAAGTCCGATATCGAATCTTTCTTCCGTTCTCGGACGGTATCCGATTACATATTCCTGTCCCTTCCATTGGGCGCCTATCATCTCTACCAGGACCTGCTGCCAGAACCCCTTCGGACTGTTTGTTTTCTTCTTCTCTTTTATATACTCGATAAAATCGAGACCTCTTTCATAACCATGATAAGAGCCGTTGACGCTCTCAAATCTGAACCCGTACTTCACCCATGCGTCTATCATGTCCGCCAAAGCACATACGCCCGGTATCTTTTCAAGGTTTATGAGCACATCGAATTTTTCCCGCATAAGCTGGAACGGGACAAAATTGTCCCATACTATTACCTGATCGATAAGCGGGTTCTTGTCTAACAGCGCCTCCGCATGAGCATCGACCAGCCATGTTACATGGGAACATGGATACTTCTCCCTCAATGCCGCTAAAAGGGGTGTCGTCCTCAAAACGTCTCCCAGGCTCGGGAACCTGCCAATCTCGGCATCAAGGGTCTCCGAGTAACCAAGCTTTATTATCAGTATCTTTGTCATGGTCCTCTCCCTGTATAAGCTTCTATATGAAATTTACATGCTCCGGTTTGTTTTCCAGCATCTCTAAAAATTCATTGGCCCTTGCCATCCTGCAATTGCGCCTGCACTCATCGGTCCGGAGACCGTCCATTCCGTATTTCAGCGAGGCCCGTCTCCTTTCGCCATAGAAAATCTCTTTCATGCCGCAATGATATATATTGCCGGCATTGAACCTTTTGTCTCCTATATATTCTTTGCATGTGTAGAAATCACCCTGTGAAGATATGTATCCCCCGAAAGACAGGGCATTACAATGGTTATAATTTTTTTCCGTCGCCATATAATTCTGCATGGCCTGTTTTCTGAATATTATCTCCGGGACCGATCTGCCTTTGAATTCATCGACAATACCCTGGATTTCATCTAACATCCGGTCTGAATAAGACTCGTCCCTTCTTTTTAGCATTTTCGGATTGAAAGAATACGGCTTGAAGCTGTAGTAATCAATTTGCATGTCCGAAAACAACTCAGCCGCTTCCCTGATGTCGCCCGCGTTTTCTTCCACTACGAGATATTGGACGCCGACCGTGACCGGGAGATTAAATTGTTTCTTGATCCTGACGGCCTCATTTATGTTGCCGATCGTCCTGGCGAAGAAGCTCTCTTTTACGCCGTGGACTTTCGAGTAGACTTGCGGGGTCCCGGCATCAACGCTGAATCTTATCCATGTCAAATAAGGGAGGATGTCCTCCCACAGGGCAGTATTGCCTGAATTCCCGTTTGTCGTCAGTGATACATCGATACCGGACTCTTTCGCTGTCCTTATGAATGACCCGATATCTTCATGAAGCAACGGCTCTCCTTCACCTGCAAACATGACGCTTCTCACGCCGAGGTCCCCCATTTCATAAAGCCTTTCGCAAAATATTCCGGCATCAAGCCTGCTTTTATTGTCCATGGCAAAATCCACGCCGCAGAATACACACCGGTTATTGCAGAAACCGACGGGACTGATTTCCATATAGACCGGCGCCACAATCCTTTCATTCTGCCACTGCAGGACCCTGTCCATGTGCCAATATAATTTATGTCCGTCTATGAGATACCTGTCCATGTTTACCTTATATTTCCCTCGCCACTTGCAGGAGAGGCCATAAACCACAGGCATGGGCTTCCCTCTGTGAGAAAAATGTTAAATGACCTTTAATATCTTTCATGGCTTATAACATGTTCCATAGTTTCCAGGTTTTTTATTTCAACACTTGTATGGCCGAATATCTGGAGCCTGTTTGTCTTGATCTTCACATCGCATGGATTGCAGTCGCCGTAAAAGGAGCATGACCTGAATTTATCGATTTCACGTACGGTAAAGTCATCATCCAGGATATGTCCCACCGGCTGCCTGCCTTTATACAGGTCTGCGTGACATCTGTGCACATACCCTGCCGGGTCCACGAGGACCTCCGTCGTCCGGCAATCGCATTTTTTTAATTTGCCGCCGCACACCGAGTCGTCATATTTGTATGTGCCGTAGAGAACGCCGTTCCATTCCCCTAAGAATTCCTTGGTCCTGAAGTCGATCCCGAGTTTCAGGCACCTTTCCATGGTCTGCATAATATGCGCTCTCCCGGATTCCTCCGGGTGCACTACGCTGTATATTCCTGTTCTGAATCCTGCGGCCTGCAGCCTGATCGTCTTTCTGATCAGCTCCTCTATATCGTTCTGACCGGGATGATAGCTGACCCTTATGGCCGCATACGGCGCCTCCCTCGAAAACCTCCGGACCGGGACCTTCCTTATGAATTCATCCGCGTCAAATGACATGTTCGTCAGGAGGTCCATTTTTATGTCTTCCCTGACCTCGTTCACAAACCTGTAGAATCCCTTATAAAGCGTCGGCTCGCCGCCCTGGATAGTGAGGGGAAGATCGTCTCTTAGCACCAAACGGTTTGCAGCATTGATCCAGTCATCAGCAGACATTTTCTCCGGTCCCGTTCGGGTCCGGGCGCTGCGTGAATGAAGGTTGATGCAGTACCGGCACCGCAAGTTACAGGACAGGGTCAGGAAAAATGCTACATAGTTATGCGTTGGTCCCACTTTTATTTGCATGACCGCGGCCCTCTGATCATCAGTCGCTTTCATTTCGTGATGTCCGGTTTCGTTCATCGCATTTTTCTTAATCATGTTTCACCGTATTCTGCTGACCCAGCAGGAATTTCAGCGCATTGAGATTGGCTGTTAATGCTTCACTCTGATGGCCTTCCTTTACCAGGCAATCCAGAAGATAGTCCGCCACCTCGTAGTTTTGTTTATGAATATGAACGACCGCCATATTATTAATAAGCACGGACCTGAGGGCATCTATTTTATTCAACAGCCCTGAAAATATGTCATATGCCTTATCGGTTTCATTTTGTGAAGCCAACCTTTCACCTCTTTCATTTACTGCATTCAGAAGCTGTAAAGCAACGTCAATTGCCTCCACATAGTTCTCAGTGGACACAGTCTCCGCCGTGACCGGCAGCGAATTGTCCCGAACAAGCGTTTCAGTAAACCGAACGCAACCAAGTTCTTTCAGCCTGTTGACAATCAGATAAACGCACCGGCTTACGCTTATCCTGTCGGTCTCAACAACAATTTCAGGAGCTGACGGCTCTTCGTACGGGTCAGTTACCCCCGTGAAGTTTGCGATCTTTCCGTTCCTTGCGAGTTTGTACAAACCTTTCACATCTCTTTTTTCGCATATCTCAAGCGGGCATTTGACATAAACCTCTATGAAATCCGGGAGCATCTCCCTGACTGCCTCTCTTGTATCGCTATATGGAGATATTAATGATACACACACCGGTCTTCCGGCTTTCAGGATCTCATCCGCCCGTGCCGCTGTCCTCAAATTGTTGACGTGCCTGTCGTCTTTTGAGAACCCCAGATTTCCGGAAATGCTCTTTCTTATATCATCCCCGTCAAGGACGGCCATTTCAGTCGAACCGCAGGATAATAATTCATCTTTTATGGCCAGGGCCAGGGTCGTCTTGCCTGAGCCGGAAAGCCCGGTAAGCCATAGCACAAAAGGCTTCAGCACTTCGATGTCCATCGCGCCGCCGCACGGATCCGCAGAATCCGTCGTCTTAAACACTTTAATTGGATTTACGCCAAAAACTTCGGAAAACCTTCCAAGGTTATAGTGTGCTTTCATAAAACGGGGCCAGCGGCTGAGAAGAAACAACAGGAGCGATACGGCTTCCTTCTTTCTCCCATCCATGGCCTCCCTTTCCGCAAAATAATTGAGAAGATCGGGAGAAGATTGATGCAGGAGGTTTATAAGTCCTTTCTCAGTCAAATATGTCTCGGCCCATGCAGCACTGCTTTCTTCTTTTTTCATCACGGTTGAAGGAATTTCATAACCGTAAGCCTTCATCGTCGGGCCGCATATTTCCTCAAAGACCTTCCTCTGTTCGTCCGACCATTCATTCCAGAGGGCGGAAGGAGATCTGTCTCCCATAGTCTTGCGATTGACGTCAGTGGCCTGCAAAACCGCCAATTCCTCAACAGAACAATTCGTGTCCGGATTTATCTTCTTTAGAAGATCCATCAGCAGGTCCCCGTCGGCAAGGAGATCTTCAAAACGATAAACATTTATTTCAGAGGCGGGACCAAGGCGGCCCCTGAGCCATTCAATCGCCTCCATGTTGATTATCCGCCACATTAAACAAAACTTCCCCCATCTCGTATATTTTGCCCAGCCGTCATAAGACTTTCCGGCAAGCTCCAGGAACCGGGGATAATTGTTATTGAAAACAAAATCATCATATTCGAGAATGTGTGGGTCACGGTGGAACGCGTTGTGGAGCATTATGAATTCATAGTGCTGAAACATCGAGTGGACCGCCTGTATGCCGTTCCGCACCAGATAAATGATCCTGTGTATCCTTTGCCTTTTTGCCACTTCCGGAATTATCAACTGGCTCCATGAATTGGAATCGCCGACAGCCGCATAATCCTCCAGCCCGTTCCTGATGACCGAAAAATATTCGTCGAAATGATTGTCGAGACCTTTTTCAAATTCATGCCGGCCGACTCCGCAGGGCCATGATAACGGGACCGTCCGGCCTTTCAGCTCATGATGACAGACCATTTTATCTTCCGGCCGGTTCAGGACGTCGGCCAGCCATGCGGTGCCGCTGTGACCGAAGCCTGTTATCAAATAGAAATTGCCCTCTCTGATATCCTTGCTCATATTTTTACCTTTTCTTTCCCGGAATCAGGTCTTCTCACTGGCGCTGCAGACCCGCAGAAATTGCCCCGGCAAGATAAAAGGATGTTGTAGTGATACGCGCCTCTTTTGGAGCCGTACCAGACGACCTCCCTGAGCCAGTCGTCAAGACTGGACCATCTATCGGAAGTCCTGTCGATAATGTAATTCACGAGGCCTTCTGTCAGCGGAATGTCCGCGCCGTTCAGCTTCCCGTGATATATCTCCAATATATTAAAATGCGCAGCCACTTCAAGGTCCGTCTCTGTAAACGGTTGTTTGATCAAGTCCTTATTGGTCCATATCGCTTCATGGAGCAGGCCGTCCGGCATTTCCAAACCTTTCTCTTTGACAAAACGTGACAGCACAAATTCAGCTTCCCTGTAAAACTCATTCAATCCGCCTCCGGCGCAGAGTTTAATGAACATATATTCATCGGCAGGCCACCAGAGATTCAGCCATTCCTCCGAGGCAATGTGTTCGCTTCCGCCTTTCTGGATATCCACGGCTTTCCTTGTGAAAAAAGACGCGATCTCCGACAGCTTGCCGCATTCGTCAAGTCCTTTTATAAAAATCCCGGTCAATTCCCTGATACTTACCAGGTACAGAGAATTTAAAAGCAGGAAAGGGAGCTGGAGCAATTTATTGAAGTACAGCAGTGAGATCATCCAGCAGAACACCCTCGTCTTTATCCAGTCTTCCTCCGGCATTGTATTCGTGCCGACAACCAGTTTCTGAAATTCATCGCGCTCGCCTTTTTCATCGAGAGAGGTGTGATGCGGCACAAGCCTGGAATCAGCAAGGACAAAGCCATATCTCTCCTGATATTCCCTGTCCGCCATCCCGGTATTCTCAAGTATCGTCAGGTTGATGAACTGGATCCTGTTATGCTGGCCGCTTTCTATCAGGCCCGACACCCCGCGTGTGAATGAATCATAAGTCTCATCAGGCAGGCCAATTATCAGGTCGCTGAAAGTCGGGATATTGTTCTCCGTAAACATTTTCTGCAAATCCCTGTAAACTTCATTGCTGATATTACTGCGGTCAATGCTCTTCAGGGTCATTTCGTTCAACGATTGGAGCGCAAGGTTCACCCCTTTTTGCAATCCTGAATCATTGAAGAGTTTTTGCATTTCGAATATTTTCTTAGTGGAGTTTTTTGTATTCTGGACCGAAAAGGCCTCGGGACAACCATACAGCTTTTTGTTCGCAGCGACCTTTTCGGCTATTTCCCTGTCCCTTTCCAGCATCCCGAAATTTGCGTCGCAGCAGAAAACGAATTTTATTTTGTTCCGGCTGATCCAGTCTATCTCCCTGAAAATCCTTTCCTTACCGAATTGATAGACCCTGCTTCTCGTCTTTTTGCCCCAATAGCAATAAGCGCAGGTATAAGGGCATCCCCTGTTTGTTTCGAGCAGGGCCGACCATCTTTCTTCAGGATACGCCTTCAATAATGCGTCGAACACACCCTCAAGGTAAGGCGAGGGTATTTCATCAATATCCTTTATCCTCTCGCTCCGGGGGTTATGCACATAATGATTCTCCTTATTGATGAATCCTGCCGAGGGCGCTTTCTCCCATGCCTTCTGCTGAACGTTCTCAAGGATTTTCAGGAAAGGGACTTCGCCTTCTCCGTAGCATATTAAGTCAATGAAGAGATGGTCTCTCAAAAACTTTTCAGCCGCGTCAGGAGCTTCCGGTACCATTGGGCCTCCGAATACGATTACGACGTCAGTCTTTCTGTTTTTGAGTGCGCCGGCGATTTTCAGATTTATATTGTGGTTCCAGAGATAGCTGCTGAAAAAAACGATGTCGCAGTTTGACAGCCGGTCAGCGGCGGATTCAACGCTGATTCTCTTGTAAACCGGCAGATGAAAATTATATTCGTCCGGCAACGGCAGGTATTTCCGGGCGTATGCCTGAAGCAGGCCTATTGAATAAGGCAGGTAATATTCATTGCCGAACCGTTCGCCGACCTGCACCAGTCCGACCTGTATTTTTCTTTTGGATGTTTGTTTATGCATCGTTCTTGAAATAATTCAGTTTATTCTCATATTCCGCCGGATGATCGAGAAACCACTCCCATGTTTTCTTAAGCCCGTCTCTCAGGGAAGTAGACGGATCGTAATGAATTAATTTTCTTGCAAGCGACATGTCCATTACCCTTCTGACGGCCCCTGAAGGCTTTGAAGGATCAAATACGTATTCAAAATCGACGACCGTCCGCAGAGTTTCAACTAATTCCCTTACGGAGCAGGGCGCGCCGCTACCGAGATTTACAAAACCCGAATTTGTTCCATAATGTAAAGCCAGGATAATCCCTTCCGCTACGTCTCTGCTGAATACAAAGTCCCTGACGGCCGAGCCGTCGCCCCATATGACAAGCGGGGACTCTTTGCTGTAAATACGATACATGAGAGACGGTATCACGAGTGAATTTGCAGGATTGAAATTATCGCCCGGACCATAGACGTTTGAAGGCCGGACTACGGAAAAATTACTTAGATTGTGTTCGGTCTTATATGCGTGAATTTGCAGCTCGGCCATCCTCTTGGCCCATCCCGCAAAATCCATCGGAAGGCTGTCCAGTCTGTATTCGGTCTCCCTGAATACCTCCGCGTGCGGGTAAGCCCCCACTGAGCTCGTATACACGACTTTTTCCACTTTTTGCAGCCTGCATGCCTCCAGGATATTTGTATTCATCATCAGCATCGGGACGAAGTGTGTCGCTATCCTGTGCTCCGCGGCTTTTACCGAGGCCCCGATACCGGCAATGTGAAAAACAAAATCCATGTCTTTACATATTTCTTTGCAAAAACCATAATCGGTCAAATCGCCTGTGATATGCCCGGCTTTACCATTCACTACTATTCTGTCTAAAGACACTATTTTGATATTCGCCCCTGTTTCGGAAAGAATGTCCACGACCTGCCTTCCGATCAGTCCCGTACCGCCGGTCACGAGAACATTCTTTGAAGCGAAGCTCTTTAATATTTCTTCTTTAATAGCCATTCAATACCCGATCGTTACAACCTTCTTTGTTCTTTGCTCTTTGTTCTTTGTTCTGTTTTAAAACGGTCCTTTGAATTCCACCTCTTCGATATCCAGCTCACGCGACGGAATCCATGCGGCCCTTTCAGGACGCAGCATCGAGAACACCTGTGATGCGATCTTTTTTGCGTCGGGATAAAAATGCTCTTCGAGAGTCGGCGTTGTCGGACAGGGCACCGGCGAAAATCCCATCCTGTGAACGTTCGCCTGTATTTTCCTTTCAGCAAGAGTCGCTATTATCTCTGCGCCTGCGCCGCATGTCATCCAGGCATTGTCTACAACAATCAGGTTCCCCGTCTTCAATACCGATGCTGCAATCAGGTCCGTATCGAGCGGACTCAGGCATACGGGGTCTATTACTTCAGCGCTTATGCCCGCATCCTGTAAATACTGGTGTGCCCTCAGGCATTCAATGGCCATCTGCGAGATGCCTACCAGAGTTATGTCTCTTCCTTCACTTAATGTCCTACCTTTGCCGAACGGGACCGTGTAACTATCTTCCGGGACATGTCCCTTCTGGTAATAGAGGTGTCTGTGCTCTATAATCATCACCGGGTTATTGTCCCTGATCGCATGAATAAGGCATCCTTTGGCATCGTAGGCAGTTGTGGGAGCGACGATCCTGAGTCCGGGGATATTCATTAAAAGCGGATAAATGCTCTGGGAATGCTGCGGTCCCTGTCCCCAGCTCTTTCCGATAAGGGAGCGTATGACGATGGGACAAAAAACCTCTCCGCCGTACATATAGTGCATCTTCGCGGCCATATTCACAATCTGGTTCATTGCGAGCAGGACAAAATCCATTCTGATGTGTGTTTGGACCGGACGCAATCCTGCCAGTGCCGCGCCTATCGCAACGCCTGCCATTCCATCCTCAGCGAGGGGGGTATCGAATACCCTCACAGGGCCGAATTTTTCCTTGAGTCCCCTTGTCGATCCCAATATCGCCTTGGGGTCATCAACACCCTGCCCCATGAGTATTACGGAACCATCGGATGTCATTTCCTGGTCGAGCGCTTCACGTATTGCTTCTGGATAGCTTAAAATTCTTTCCACGATTCACTCCTTAAAAAGATGTTCATGAAGTTCACTCTTGCCGGGGAAAAGACTGCTTTCTGCAAAATCAAAGGCGGCCCTTATTTCATCCTCGATCTCCGCTTCCATCGGGTCCTGCCCGTTAAGGTTAAGCATTTCCCGCAGCCTCTTTAACTCGTCATTCTCGATCCAGCATTCCACTTCCTCTTTTTTCCGGTATCCGAGATGAAAGTCATCATTAGGACCGACATGCTCTCTCCAGCGGCAGGTGACAATTTCAAGAAATGCAGGACCTTCTCCGCGTCTGATGCGTTCACAATGCTTCCTGGTAGACTCGTAAATCCTGAAGATGTCGCCGCCCTCTATCCTCTCAGAGGGCATTCCGTATTTTTCGGCGCGTTCGCACAGGTTGTCCGAATGCCTCCGGTCCATATGATGCGAATGGATAGCGTAAAAATTATTTTCACATACAAACAGAACAGGCAGTTTTTTCAGCGCGGCAAAGTTCAGCGCTTCATGAAAAGCGCCTTCATCGACAGCGCCGTCTCCAAAAAAGCTGACAACGACCGAATCTTCGCCTCTGTATTTCAATCCGTATGCATAGCCGGCCGATATGGGGATAGTGGTACCAACGATTGCGGAAGTCCCCATGACCCCGTGCTCAATGTCAATCATATGCATGGAGCCGCCTTTGCCCCTCGCGCAACCGGTGACTTTCCCGTAAAGCTCCGCTATCATCTTTTTTAAATCCCCGCCCTTTGCAAGATACATCGCATGTCCTCTGTACGTTCCAAAGACGACATCGTCAGGACGCAGCGCCTCGCATACGCCTATGGACACCGCCTCCTGTCCGATGGACAGGTGAACAGGGCTTTTGATCCTGTCGGTTGGATAAATACGGGCGATCTCTTCTTCAGTCCTTCTTATCCTGTAAAGAGATTTATAAAAACGCTCGATTAATTCCGGATTTTCCATGCTCATTTATTTCACCACCGTCAATGCCTTATGGGGATTTGCCTTCAACTCTTCCCGCCAGTACGCCAGCATATCCTCAAGGGTCTTCTCAAGCGGTATCACCGGCTCCCAGCCCGTTGCGTTCCTGAATTTATCGAAACACGGTATCTGCAAAGTGACGTCGGACGGCCTGATAAGCGCGGGATCGACCTTGATTTCACATTTGGTCATGGAATAAGACAACAAGAGGTCGAGCGTCTCCCCGATAGTCAAAGTGCGGTTTCCGCCGATGTTATATACTTCGCCCGGTGGACATTTATGCGCCAGCATCCAATAAGCCCTCACAGCGTCCCTGACGTCACAGAACGTCCTGACTGATTTCAGATTGCCGACTCTTACGACCGGCTCTTTAAGTCCCAGCTCTGCGGCAGCCACCTGCTTTGCAAAAAAGGACATCGCAAACACGTCCCCCCTCCTCGGCCCGGTATGCGTAAACATCCTCGTACGGATCGTCCTGATTCCGTAGGAGAGAAAGTACTGGAGCGCCACCATGTCTTCTCCCACTTTGCTCACCGCATAAGGAGAAGCCGGTCTGAAGGGGCACGTCTCTTTGATCGGGACGTCTTCTTCTCTTACCTGTCCGTAAACCTCCGAGGACGAGCAGATGTGAATGACGGGGTCGATCTCTACTATCCGCACGGCTTCAAGCAAATTTGTGGTGCCGATAACGTTGGTCCATATTGTTTGAATAGGTGAATTAAAGCTGGTCAGCACATAGCTCTGTGCCGCGAGGTGAAAGATGATGTCCGGCCTGACGGCCCTGAAATGGCGGATCAATGCGCTCAGGTCGCAAAGATCCGCGTCCAGCAAAGTTATCTTGTCGTACAGATTGTTCAGATTGTCCTTCGGGCTCCTCCACCTGCACAAGCCGTAAACCTCATGTCCTTCTCCGAGATTAAGGATATATTCGGCAAGATGGCTCCCGACAAAACCGGTTACGCCGGTAATCAGTATCTTCATTCCTCTTGGTCCTCCGTTTTTTGTGTAAGCCCCCGTTTATTGCAAAAAACCGCCTCGTCATTATTCAGCTCTCCCGGCGCGTCGTGATCGTCCCGCAAGTGACGCACTACTACGCTTGTGGGGCAGTAAATATTTTTATAACCCGCTTCCCTGACGCGGTGTCCCAGGTCCGGGCCCGCTGAATATTTCCGGGACCGCGTGTCAAAGCCTACGACTTTATCCAGACATTCTCTCTTCATTACCGGGAAAACGGCGTAATCGCATTCTCTCGGGCTTTGCAGTTCCGGAAACTCATCCAGTGTCTTACCTGAAACGCGTGAGACGTCGACATCGGTCCCGGAAGACAATATAAGACCTTTTTCCGAAATCACGAGCGGCGCAGCGCAGCCTGCCAGAGGGTCCTCATCTATCGTGCATACTATGGACAGGTCCCATCCCGGCATAACTTCCGCATCGTCGCCCAGGATGCATATATAATCGCCTGAAGACTTCAGCAAACCCTTGTTCGCACTTTCGACAGTCCCGATGCGTCTTTCATTATTCAGGATTATTAAATCACCCTTTTCGATCTCCCGGGAAAGATAATCCCGGACGCCGTCTTTACAGGGATCGCATATCACTATGATCTCGTTTGAAAAAAATCCGTTATTGCGGACGCTCGTGATGCATTTCTTTAAGGACTCCTCTCCGCCGCATGCAGGGATTATTATGGAAAACTTGAGCTCCTTCTTTACTTTCAGCGAGTTCATATTCATCAGGTTCTTGTATGCCAGTGTATTCAGGCATTCAGTAAATATGGCTTTCTTTACAAACTCCTCTCCCAAGTCCGCACACCCGCTTGAATACAATATCGAACCGATATCGTTATAGATAAAGGATATTAATAAACGCGATACGGTCTGTCCCTTAATAATATCCCTATAGACGCCGAGGGCTTCTTCAAATTTGCCATCAGTCGCCAATGCCACGGCCGTGTTGTACATCTCCATTGCCTGTCCCTCGTGCATCGCCTTGAACATGTCCGTCATTTTTACTCCGTCCTGCGTCAGCGCCCATTTCTCATAAAACTTCGGCTCATCAAGGGAAGTCCTGCTCGGCACTCCCTTATGATTGCTCATCCAGCAATGCATAATGACACTCGTTGGACAGTAGATATTTTTGTATCCCTGCTGCTGAATGCGGTAACCGAGATCAGGGTCCGCGCAATAATGTGCGAACTGCAGATCGAGCCCGCCGACCTTCTCATAGCATTCGCGCTTCATCACCGGAAAAATCCCGTAGTCGCATTCCCTCGGGACCTGGAAATCGGGAAAATTCTCCAATGTATTTCCGACAACGCAATACGGATCTACCCCGGTATATTTGCCTATCCAGCTAAAATGAAGGCTCTTGTACGGCCAATAACTTCCGGGGTTGGCTACAGTCCCTTCTTCTGAAATGACGAGAGGCACGGCACACCCCGCCGACGGGTCGGCGTCAATAGTACACGCAGCCGCCAGGTCCCAACCGGGCATCACTTCGACGTCGTCGTTCAGGATGCATATATAATCGCCTGTAGACCTGAGCAAGCCTTTATTGGTGCTCACTGTGACCCCGAGATGCTCTTCATTTATTACCGGTATCAAATCTCCCTTTTCAGACTCACTTGCAAGGTAATCTTCAGTGCCGTCCTTGCACGGATCGCAAACCACAAGTATTTCGAGGGGGAAGTAGCTGTTATTGCGTATGCTTTCCACGCATTTCTTCAACCACTCAACTCTGTTGAACGTGGAAATCACTATCGAGAACTTATGAGGCTTTCTAACTTTTAATGCATTCACCTGCTTCAGGTTCCTGTAAGCCACCAAATTGAACAGGTCTGTAAATACGGCCCTCTTTATAAACTCCTCTCCGTTTACCGCGTCCCCCCGGGAATATAAAATGGAGCCCGCGTCATTATAGATCATGGACCTCTGAGAACAGGTTGTAGCATGATTATCTAAAATTTCTTTTAATGCCTCGATTGCCTCGACCGCCCTGCCTTCATTCGCCAGCTCCAGCGCCCTTTTGTACATATCATTTACTATTGCTTCGCCGTGCATGTCGCCCCCCGTTCTGCCGGTTCAAGCAATCTTTGATGGTCTTTGCACAGCTGGAAATAATCCCCGGGAATTCCTATGTCGATAAAAAAGCCCTTTGACGCCATGCCGTATAGTCCATTGCCCGCAAGCTTCGGCAGGACGTCTGTCTCAAACGAAACATTTCCCGGAGGAATAGAGTCGGCGACACTGCGACGGAGGATATAAATACCGCCGTTGATCTCGCCTCCCCCGGCGCTGCCCTTCTCGGTGAAAGCAGCGACCACGCCGCTTCCGTTTACCTTCACACTGCCGTACCTCCCTGAATCCCCGGCGCGGACGAGCCCTATTGTGGCATCGGCATTATGCTTCTCATGGAAACCGATAAGCGTCTTCAGGTCCAGATTGAAAAACGAATCGCCGTTCATTGCGATAAAGTTTTCATCAGTTATCAACCCGGCGGCTTCTTTAAGCGCGCCAGCCGTTCCAAGTGGCTCCGTTTCTTCTGAATATTCTATCCTCACTCCCCATTTTGAGCCGTTGTCAAAATAGGACCTGATCACTTCTCCCTTATAACCGATTGATAAGATCATCTCCCTTATATCCCATCTGATAAGCTGCAAGATCAGGTATTCCAGAAACGGCCTGCCGGCTACAGGCGCCATCGGTTTCGGTATGTCCTTAATCGCCTCTCTAAGCCGCAAGCCTTTCCCTCCCGCTAAAATGACCGCCTTCATCAGGATAATTCTCCTCCGTCTCTGATCCGCACGGCATGAGGGTTGGTTGCAAGGGCCAGCAGCGCCGCAGTCGCAAGCTCGGCAGTCCTGCTTTTCAGGACATATTCCATCGCGCGCTCCGGTTCCATGAATAGTATTTCAGCCTCCTCCATTTCATCCTCCTCCGGTTCACCGACCTTTTCAATGTCCTCCGCGATAAAAAAATATCCTTTGCCGCTCCCTTTATTTCCGTCCACGACAAAAGAGCCTGCGTAACTCCATTTATTCGCCGCGTAGCCGGTCTCTTCAAGCAGCTCCCTCTTTGCCGTCTCCAGCGGCTGCTCATCCTTTTCAATGCAGCCGGTCGGCAAAACGAAACTGATCTCGCCTATCGCATGTTTATATATTCTCTCCAAAAGCACTTTGCCGTCTTTTCCGAGGGCATAGATCATTGCGTACTCCGGCAGATCAATCCTGTAATAATCATCAACGATCCTTCCACCCGGAAGCCTGACCTTGTCAACGTGAACTCTTATCCACGGCACGGCTGAAAAAGCCTCCCGGCTTTCCAAGAGCTCCCATTTTCTGATTTCAGTTTTCGCCATTTCAAACCAAAAAAAATAACCACAGGGCACACAGAGGAAAAAATACATTTGTCCGCAGCTTACACGAACTGACGCGGATTTCTTTAAAAGTTCTTTTACTGAATCTGTGCAATCTGCGAAATCTGTGGATAAAGTCAGGCATGTCTCGTCAGAAACTCCTCAAGTGTATTGATGATATAATCACATTCTTCCTCTCCGAGGTCCTGGTGCACTCCTATATGTATCCCGTTTTCCCCGATATACTCGGCGTTGGGGAAATCGCCCTTTTTATGACCGGTGAATGCAAACCCGCGGCATTGAGTGGGAATGGACGTGAACAGGTCTCTCGTATCGATACCGCTCTTTTCCAGATGCGCGACCAACTGTTTCCTTGTGAAACGGCTGCCCTCCTGTATGATCATCGGCAGGGCGTGAGGGCCTATTTCTTCATAAGGCTCTTTTTCTATTGAAACGATATGCGGACTGAACTGTCTGATCTTTTCGAGCAGGTAGTAGAGGTTCTCCCTCCTCTTACTGAGTATCTCATTATAAATGTCGAGGTTCCCCAGTCCGACCGCCGCTTCAAGCTCGTTCATCTTTGAGGAGAAGCCTATTCTTTCGAATATAAATCTTATATCGCCGCTGCCGTTGCTGCCGAACCTTTTTTCACAGTACGCGGAAGCGGTGTTGAGCACACAGCTTTTACACTTGCAGGCCCTCCCGTGGCTCCTCAGGGACCTCAGCACCTCGGCAAAGGCTTCATTGCCGGTAGTGATGATGCCGCCTTCAACCGTGCTGATTATGTGCGCAACGTATAAGCTGAACGCCCCCATGTCTCCCAGCGTCCCGGCATTTTTGCCTTTGTACACGGCGCCGTGGGCCTCGGCTGCATCCTCTATAACATAGAGTTTATGCCTTCCCGCAATTTCATTGATGATGTCCATTTCCGCAGGCTTGCCCATCAAATGCACGGGCATGATCGCCCGTGTCTTTTTCGTTATGGCGCTGTCGATCCGCAGCGGATCGATATTCAGTGTCTTTCTGTCTACGTCTACAAAGACAGGCGTAAATCCCGCGGCCAACACAGCATTGCCTGTTGCAACGAATGAAAGCGCGGGCACGATGATTTCATCACCGCGTTCAGCGCCGAAATCATACAGTACGGCCAATGCCAGGATATCGGCGTCCGTCCCGCTGCTGACTGCGACGGATTCCTTTGCACCGACTAATTCCGCAAATCTTTTTTCAAACTCGCGTACATATTTTCCGCTGGACAGCCTGTTGGTATTGAGCGCATCCAGGACCAATTCCCTGGACTTGTCGGTGACCGATATCGTGCCGAACGGTATTCTCACTCTATGTCCCCGTTTCCGGTGTAATAAATTATCTGACTGCCCATAAAATCAAAACGGAACGGAACATGCAATAAAAAGCTGAGCGCCTCTCTGAGTCTTTTCCTGTCCTCCGGTCTCACAAAAAACAAAATAAACCCTCCACCGCCTGCGCCCAGGATCTTCCCGCTTACAGCGCCGTTTTTCTCGGCAATGTCATATACGTAATCAATATAGTTGGTAGTCACTTTATCGGACAGGCTTTTCTTGAGCAGCCAGTTCTCGTGAAGCAGTCTTCCGAAATCAATAAGGTCGCCGTCGCTCAGGATCCTTATCGCTTCATCGACCATTTTGTACATTTCCCTCAGAACGTCTTTATTTTGGTCCACCTTCTCAATTTTGTCTTTTTCAATCTTCGAGGCGGACCTTGAAAATCCTGTAAAAAACAGCATCAGGTGTTTTTGAAACTGCTGGACCTTTTCACGGTTTATCGTGACGGGATTTACCTCTATTTTGTTCTCTCCCGAAAAGCTGATCCTGTTGAGCCCTCCGAAGGCAACGGCCACCTGGTCCTGCGAACCCACATTTTCCTTTATCAGGTTCTGCTCAATGTGGATGGCGTCAAGCGCAAGCTGCATCTTCGGGACCATCTTGCCCCGCAGCGCATAAAGTGCATGTGTCAGTCCTACTGTAAAAGCAGAGCTTGAGGCAAGCCCTGTCCTGGCCGGAAGGTCTCCGTCATGATGCAGCTCCAGCCCCTCTTTCACTTCCATGAACTTCAGCGTTTCCCTGATAGCGGGATGAATGATCTCGTCTATCTCGTCAACCTGTTCAGCCTTCGCATATACGAACCTGTGCCTGTATTCGAAAAACTGGGGAAGCAGTCTGCAGCTTATATAGCAGTATTTATCTATCGTTGTCGAAAGGACGGCCCCGCCGTTTTCCCTGTACCATAACGGAAAGTCCGTCCCGCCGCCGAAAAATGAAATACGAAACGGGGTCCTGCTGATAATCATGACATCCTTCCCGTCTTATCTTTTTTCATGTCCGCTCTCCTCAAGAATCATTCAGGCGCACAAAAAGACGGCATTCAATATTCTCTGTCCGCCTTGCCCGTAAACACCGTCAAATTTCCTTCATTCATCAAGCACTGCAATATATGTGCCCAAAACCCATAACTACCGTAACACGCTGTCAATGAAAGATAAATTCAAGGGGCTCACAATAACAGAGGCTGTCAACAGAGTGATTACCGTCAATATGTTGATACCATTCGACATGAGGAGCTAATATTTATTGGCCTCCTGCATCTCCTTCCAGGCGCTTCTCAGTATCTCAATGACCTTTTCCGCGTCATCAAGCGAGGCAAGATCATTATGCGCCTCGGCCCTGACAAGATTGCCGATGACATATTCATAAAGTTTTCTGAGGTTTTGGGAAATCTCACCGCCATCCATGTTAAGGGAAACTGACAGTTCCCTTATGATTGCCGACGACTTTCTGATATAAAAGGCTTTTCCTGCTGAATCCCCGACCTCCTGCTTCTTTTTTGCAAGCCTCACAAAATTGACCGCGCCGTCATAAAGCATCGAGATCGTCTTCACGTTTTGAGAGACATTTTTTGCATCCTGATTGTTTAATGCCACTGCTTCCATGCTTACCTCCTTTATGTTCGTTTTAATTGAAATGTAATAAACATATATCACTCTCCGGGAGCAATATTTGTGCCCGGTCTGATTCAATATTTTCATACGGCCACGGAGGCCGCAAGAGGTCTTATAGATGCAAAAGTTGAGGATTGCGATAAGGATTTGCAGGGAAAGGACTTCCCCCGTGCGGTAATTTTTTCCCGGTCAAACGGACTGTCCCGAAGCCGCCATTTCAGGTCCTGCCGGTAACGTCATATTCTGTTTTGCGGGACATGACCTTTTCAAAAACCGCTCTCACTTTTTCAGCAGTTTTTTGTGAATCGAATTCGCTCTGTGCCCTTTTCAGGGCGTTGTCTCCCAAATACTTTCTGAGGTCATTGTCCTTTATCAGCTTCTTCATCGCATCACGGAGAGAGAAATGGTCATCGGGCTGGACTAAAATGCCGGCATCGCCGACAACCTCGGGAATGGACCCTGACAAAGTGGAAATGACGGGCTTGCCGCACGCCATGCTCTCTATGAGCACCATGCCGAATTGCTCCTGCCACGTCTTTGTTGAAATGCTCGGCAGGACGAAGACATCGGCAATATTGTGCAATTTGTGCATATCATGATAAGGATATTCCTCTATGAAAGTTATCCGGCCGGAGATGCCGAGCGAAGTTGCCCTTTCACGAAGTCCCTGCAATTCCGGACCCTTTCCCACCATAACAAATCTTACGGGAAATCCATTCATTGAATTGTCACAAAGAATTCCTGCTGCGGCATGGACAAAATCATATACGCCCTTTTCCCATACCATTCTTCCGATGAAAAGGACCACCAGATCTTCCTTGGTCAATCCGGTCCGCTCCCTGTCTTTTTCAACATCTTTCTCCACGGGCCTGAACCTGCCCAGATCGATTCCCATTGGAATTACGTCTATCCGCTCAGCCGGGACGCCTTCAATAATGAGCGCCTCTTTTGCCCTCTCGGTAACTGCGATAAAATGGTCTGACCCTTCCCTGACTGTCTTTTTAATACTGCGTACGGCCTCATATTCTTCATAATTGAACGGGATATTTTCCCACTCCAGGCACACCACCTTGCAGCCATACCTTTTCTTTGCCTCTACTGCCTGCGCTGAAAACTGATATGTTATGTCTGCCGAGAAAACCAGGTCCTTGTCTGCAAGCTGTTCTTCAAGGCCCTGCATGTGGAGAAGAAGCCCTTGTGACTGAAATGGAAGCTTTACGACGGGCAGACCGATCCGGCTTATATCGAAACAGGTTTGGGTCGTCGTATAAGCGGTAATGTCGAAACGTTCCGCCAGCGGCTCGTAATTCTGCATCTCCCATTTATTGAGATTTGCGCCTCTTACGATTGCGATTTTCCGCTTCTCCGTTTTCCCGGCATCAATCTTGTCCGGCACGTGAGGCGACTGTTGCCCGGGTGTCTGCCTGACATTCGCGGCCCTTATAAGATATTGGACCACAAAGAGGTCTTGCACCTCTTCCGTTGTCAGTCCTTTCAGCGACACCCTGCCGAATGAGAGCTCTCCGGAAGAAATGTCCTCAAGTTTGTAATACCTCGGGTCGATATTGGCGCCTGTGTCCTTTATCTTGAATCCGGCGCCCTCAAAAAGCGTCTGTATCTCTTTCCTGGTGAAAAATCTCAAATGGGTTTTATCAAGGATGCCGTGGTCCTGATACTTCCAGTGTCCCTCGGTCAACATATTTATGATGCCCCAGTACCGGACATTCGGGATGCTTGCCACTACCGTACCCGAAGCAGAAAGATGTCTCCTGAGCTTCTTCAATCCTGAGAGCGGGTCCTTAAGGTGTTCCAGTATGTCGGCCAGAATTATGCAGTCAAAATATCCTTCGTCAAAATCAAGCTCCATCTCCTCTATATCGCCGCATATGACTCCCGTCAGGTTCTTCCGGGCTACCGCACATGCAGCCGGGTTAACTTCTATGCCTGTGACTTCTCTAACTCCTTTTTCAAGGAGTATTCGCCCAAGGATGCCTTCTCCGCAACCCACATCCAAAATTTTCACGGCATCTTCGGGGATGAGCGCCTCCACCTCTCTTCTTTCCTGGCGGTAGTATTCGTCTGTCTTTGTATCCATAAATGATATAACCTGCACGTCCGGAATTTATGTTATTGAGGAGTTGCAAATATCTTGCCAAAATCGAAGGAACGTACAAGAGATTTATAACCGGCTGGAAATACAAACAAAACAGAGTTGGATTTATGCAGTATTGACCGCAATTACAACCTTGAAAGATATATTTTCGGAAGGCCTGTCAATTTAATGACTTCACAGGAGCAGGGGATACAATTAAATGCCGATCTCGACCGGCTGCCTTGCTTCCTTCATCATCTCTTTCCAGCCGTCTTTCAGCGTGCCCATTACTTTCTCCGCCTCTTCCAGCGCCTTTACATCATTGTTCATATTGGCATAGAGAAGACGCTGCAAAACAAAATCGTATAAGCCCCTCAGGTTTGTCGATATCTCTCCGCCCTTCTCCATATCCAGCACATTGGAGAGCTCGCTTATTATTGAAGTCGCTTTACTGAAATGCCGTCCTTTGGAGATAATGTCCCCGGTTTCGATCTTCTGTCTGGCTATCTTGAGGTGGGTCAGAGCGCCTTCATAGAGCATCAGGATGATTTTGACCCTGTCCGTAGTTGCAAAAACCGTCTTCTTATAACCGTTAAAATCCATTAATCAGCCTCCTAAGCTTTTGTTGAGAAACCGGTCAGGTAATTTCCGACAGTATTAAGACCGCTTACAAGCAACTCGAGTGATGTAAATTGCCGCACCAGGTCATCTTCGGTCTTGTCCAGCCTGTATTCCATATTCTTGATGGTATTATCTATATTCTCAATAATGTCCTTGAGCCCGTTTTTCCTTAAGGTTATAGAGCCGTCGACAGTGCTTGTAATGTCCCCGATATAATCGTATATCCGGGTAGCTATGCCTTCCGACGTGTCCTTGAAAATATCTGCAACGTCATCCAGGTTGGATGCAAGCTTTGTTTTTAGTGTAGTGCTGTTCAGGACAAGCTTCCCTGTCTCACTGTCGGTCGTAATGCCTATCTGTGCGAACATCTTATAATCGTCGGACAGGCCCGAGACGGTGTCCCCTATAATTTCTCTTAACCTGTTTTGAATATTCCTTGCGGTCCCCTCACCGGAGAGCGCTCCGCTTACCTTGGTTACTGAATCATATGCCATGTTGGTGGACAGAAAATCCACAACGCCGTTATAGGCGGTCACAAAGCTGTCAATCTGGGTCACTATCCCGTCAGTATCCGCCGTTACTGAAATAGTACTTGATACTGATTCACCCGCTTTCTTTAAATTTATAGTCACGCCGGTTATAACGTCAGTAACGGAATTTGAACTCTTGTTTATACGTAATCCGTCCACCGTAAAATCGGAGTCGACTGCCGTTTTCTTCTGTGTAAAAGTGGCAGACCTGAAATCCGTTGTGCTGCCTGTTCCGTCAAGTGTGGTGCCTGCGTCAATGGTAATGGTCTTCGTAGCGCCTGAAGAGTTTCCTGTAATTATAAGCCGGTAGGGCGTGCCTCCTATACCGTCGTTTACCACGGTTGCAGCAACTCCCGGATTGCCTGTGTCGTCGTTAATAAGGTTTTTCAGCCCGTCAAGCGTTGTGCCGTCGGCCACTGTAAGCGACCGTTGTGTGCCGGCATATGTATATTGAAACACCTTACTGCTTCCGCTGTTGTTTATGACCGTAGATGATGCCGCTACACCGCTATGCACTTCTTTTTCTTCAGAGGCAAGAGTTGTCACTGATACCGAATAGTTTCCTACGGAAGCAGTGCCGTTTGCCGTTGCGCTGAGCACTGTCGAGTCGCTTACGGCAGCGCTCTTGACATAAAAATTGGATGACGTCTTCAGCTTGTCCGCCGCGCTCTTGAGCGTTGAAAGCTTTGAGGCGAGATCGCTGTACAGAGATATCTGACCGTTATATGTGGTCTTTTTATTCTCTAATATATTTATAGGCTGGCGCTTGACCTCGATGAGCTTGGAGATCAGCTCATTATAATCTATCCCGGTGCTCAGTCCGCCAATAGTAAACGATGCCATATTATCCCTCCTTATTTATCAGGAGACCTTTTAAATCCTTTGCATGTTTTGAGAGCTCTATGAGCTCTTCCGGTGGTATCTGCCGAATGACCTTGTCCGTCTCGCCGTCTACGATCTTCACCACCACAATATGCAGATCGTTGTCCATTTCCAGCCGCAGCTCCCTGTTGAAAAGTCTTGCCGTCTCGGCTACACGGCCAATAGCCTCTTTTACATCCGGCCCCTGTGCTTCTCTTTTAACATCTTCCTCGCCGACCTCCCTCCTGACCGTACCGGTTTTACGCTTCTCAGCTTCTTTTGCCGGCGCATTCTCTAAATCTTTTATTTTAGAAATGCCCTCGATCATTTTTTTACAAGCCTCCGTCTCCCCGCATTGTTTCAGGGGCAGGGGGAATTCCCTGCCCCTGATTTACTGCGACCCCGTTAAGGGCTTAACCTAAAAGCTGAAGAGCATACTGCGGAATTACGTTTGCCTGTGCAAGGACTGCAACGCCGGCCTGCAGTATTATCTGGCTCTTCGTCAGATTCGCTGTTTCAACGGCAAAATCCGCATCCTGAATTCTTGATTTGGCAGCTGTCAGATTCTCGGATGCAATGCCAAGGTTTGCAATGGTATTTCCGAGCCTGTTCTGGACAGCGCCGAGGTTGCCTCTTCTGGTAGAGACCGTGGACAATGCGCTGTCTACCATGGTCAACATTGACTGCGCGTGAGCAGCCGTCTCAATGCTGGATTCAGCGGTTGTAGTAAGTCCTAACGATGAGGCATCGATATCAAAGAGTGTGCTGTTGGTAATTGATATCCTGTCGTTAGTGGTGTTGTGGATACCTACCTGCAATGATACGCCGTTTACGCTCAGGTCTCCGTTGATAAGTTTGAGACCGTTGAACTCTGTTGTATCCGATATCCTCGTGATCTCAGATTTCAGATTCTGGAATTCATTATCCAGCGCCGCCCTGTCGGAAGTTGATAACGTTCCGGTTGATGCCTGTTGCGCAAGCTCTCTCATCCTCGTAAGGATGTTGTGGATTTCGTTCATTCCGCCTTCAGCGGTCTGAACAACGCTGACGCCGTCCTGCGCATTTCTTATGGCCTGGTTGATACTTCTGACATGTGCGCCCAATTTCGTCGAGATGGCAAGTCCCGCCGCGTCATCTTTTGCCGAGTTGACTCTAAGGCCTGAGGACAATCTTTCTACTGATATCGCGAGGTTTCCCTGGACACTTTTAACATTCTTCTGTGCATTCAGGGAATATAGGTTTGTGTTGACTACTAATGACATAATTTCCTCCTTGATTTGCAGCCGTCAGTCTTTCAGACTTTCGGCTTTATGGTATCCATACCATTTTGCAAGCCATGCTTGCCGTTTAACTTTTACGGATTAGGTCGTGGTTGAACATCCCGTTCCGAACCTCCTTTCCCGACCATCACCTTATCTGTATTTAGTCTCTTATCGGCAGATTTTCTGGAAACTTTAGCCTGAACTGTAAAATATTTTGTCAGTTTAAAAGGAAAGATTATTAAGGATGGACAAGTCGTGAATTAAAAAAGGAAGGTTTTAGATTTATTCCGATTTATGGAGAATCCTGGACTGGCCGTCAAGAACAAGCTGAATGCCTCTCCTGTTGCCGGCATTTAAAAGCAGCGGGCCCTGAAAGTTGGCAACGACATCTTCTCCCTGGACCCTCACTGTAACAAATATGACGAGATCGGAATCATTCTCAAGCTGAAGATGCTGCCTTACCGCATTATCCAATTCTAAAGACAAATTTACCTTCATGGTATCCGGTGTCGCGACGATAAAAGCTATGTCCGGGTCGTCCACGGACTGAAGCCATTTAAGCGGGGTGTCCCTGTGGTCTACGAGAATGAATTGCTTCATGCCTGACAGGCCTACCAGCCCGTCAGCAAAACTTATGATTTTTTCTTCCTCTACTTCCAGCTCTCCGAATCTCGATGTTTTAAGCTTCATCACTTTGCCCTCAATGCCTTGTTTATTTTTTCAAACTCATCAATCAAAAGTCCGGATGACAGGATATTCTCCTGCTTTATTTTTTCGTACAACTCATTGCGGTATATTTTCAGATTTGCGGGGGCCTTAATTCCCAGCCTCACGGAATTGCCTTTCACTTCAACTACTGTAATTGTGATATCGTCCCCGAGTTTAATCGATTCATTTGACTTCCTTGTCAAAACCAGCATCCTGCCTCCTATACTTAAGGGGTTAGTTGCCCAATCCCTGTTCTTATCCTAAAAAATCCAGCAGCGACTGCGAAATTACCTTGGAGCCTGACGCCCTCAGGGACTGGAGCGCCACTTCTATTTTGGCGAGCTCGCTGATCGTTTGCGCAATATCAGTGTCCTGTGTGTTCGAGAGCAAAGTGTTTAAGGAAAGATTTCTGTCGTCCAGACTGTTTCTCAAATCTTCAAGGCGGTTCATCCTTGCGCCCGCAGTTGCACGCACGTTTGAGACCTGCGTTAAAGCATCATCAATTTCCGAAAGGGCCGCCTGCGCTCCCGCCTGCGCAACCTGACCATCAGGGTCAACAAGGGCGTTATATAAGTCATCGAGAGATTCAAAGAAAGTTTTACCGCCGGAACTGAACGCCTCTTCACCGGATACGTTGACAGCCATGGTGGAATTCCTGTTGATCAACACCTCGATCTCACCAGAGTCCCCCTGATAGTCAAACGCATCATCAAACGGCGCCGTGTCAGTCTTGTATCCCGAGAATATATATCTGTCTCTGAATTTGGTTTGAGAAAGCCTGAGGACTTCATCTTTCAAATTGTCTATTTCTACTGCAATTGCGGCCCTGTCCTCCGCTGTCAGTGTTCCGGTAGAAGCCTGCAGGGCAAGCTCTCTTGCGCGTATCATACTGGTTGAGACCGATCCCATGATCGTATCCGTAAGTCCCAGATGGCTGTCCGCATCGTCTATATTTTTCCTGTATTGATCAATCTCATTTATCGATACCTTATAATCCATGGCCTTCATCATTCCCGAAACATCATCGGAAGGCTTGTTTATCCTTTTGCCGGAAGTCAGCCTGTCCGAATACACAGCCATGTCTCTCAATCTCTGCTGCAGCGCCCTTGTGACCTGATTGAATATGGTGAAAGATGTTACTTTCATAAATTAATAAGCGTCTCTAAAAGTTCGTCCGTCATTTTCAGTATCCTCGCGCCGGCTTCAAAAGCGCGCTGATATCTGATCAGATTGGTCGCCTCTTCGTCAATAGAAACGCCCGATGCCTCCTCTCTTTTCTTCTGCAGCTCAAACAGCATATTGTCATCGAAATTAAGACCGTCCGACGCGGCCTTGCTCGTGACGCCCACATTTGAAACAATGCCCCTGTAATAACTTTCAAACGTAGCGTCGCCAAGACCGGACACGCCGGTTTGATATAACTGGTATATCTCCAGCGCTTTTGTATTGTCCCCGGGCAGCGCGAGATCGGACGACGCCGCTGCGATTTTACCGGTATCGGTAATTTCCACTTCGAAATCTTCGATTACTCCCGTCAGCGGACTTACAAAAAAACTGTCGCCTGCTGCCGGCGACCCGTCGATGACTACGTCTATGCCTTCAATCGTAATCGTGCTGCCCGCCGAATATGTTTGACCCGACGCCACGGTTTCACCGGTTGTATGATTTACTATGTCATAAGTAGAGGCGTCCGTAAAATTTATGTCGTATTCGTCCAGCGTGATATCGTCGGAGTCGGCAACAACGGCTGACGAAATATATGCGCCTGAGGAATAATCCCTGGTGTATATCTGAAGGGCGCTGAAAAAATCATTTCCGGTCGATGAGTCGAGCCCGTAGCCGGAGCTATGCAATGCGTTCAGCTCATTTGTCAGAGATGCAATCAGCCGCCTCAAACTTATTAACGGGTTTTCCCTTATGTCATCTCTCACGTCTATAAATCCGCCGAGCCTGCCCTTTGTAAATATCGAGCTTACGTCGCTCCCATTGTAGGTCACCGTGGTGTCGCCTTCAGAATCGACCGACGTGGAGAGCTCGATGTTTCCCTGTGAGGTAACAAGACTCTTTCCTCCTACGAGAATATTGACCGCGCCGTTATCTTCCTCATACCATGTATAATTCATCAATTCCGCAAGCTCATTAAGTCGCTGGTCGCGCTGGTCCCTGATATAGCTCGCTTTCTCAGTGCCGAACCCTGCTTCAAGCTGGACTATCTTGTCATTAAGGTCCGCAATCTGCGAGGTCAATGCATTTATATCTGTGACGATGTTTTCTATTTCTTCGTTTATGTCCTCAATCGTATCCGTAATATCGCCTTCCATCTGCTTTGCAGTCTGCACAAGGGCCTTGGCCTTCTCAAGCAGAATGGACCTCTGGGCCTGTCCTTCGGGATTCGTAGCAACCTCCTGCCACGCATTAAAAAAACCATCGAGAGGGCCCGCCAACCCCAACCCTCTTGCCTCATTGAATATCTGCTCGATCTGGCTCAATCCCTGATCGAGCGCAAACGACCTTCCGAAGCTCTGATTTTGTCCTATAATCTGGAGGTGGAGAAATTTATCATAATGCCTTTTGATGTCCGCGACATTTACTCCCCTTCCGATAAAATCCCCATTTACCTGGACGGGATTGGACAACTGAAGGACCACTTCCTGCCGGCTGTACCCGGGGGTGTTCACATTAGCTATGTTATTGCTTACAACGTTAAGCGCCGCCTGGCTGGCAAATAATGCCGATCTGCCTATATCAAAAAGTCCGAATAAGGACATCTATGTCTCCTTTGATAAAAGAACGCCCGTGACGTGGGAAATATGCTGTGCCGTGAATGAGCTGAAAAAATTTGCCGTGGTCCTGATATGCCTGAGTGAACGGTCCACAAGCACGTTGTTGAACTTATTCATTTCTTCTATGCTCTGCAAGAGCGACAGGAGCTGGGAACGCAGCACGGGAAACATATCATCTCCCGTAAGTTTTCCCATCTCTTCGAGGTTAATGCCGGTCTTTTCTCCGTTGTCTTCAGCAAATTTTCTCATGAGTCTCATCCTCTCCTCTTCAAGCAGTCTGAGTCTCATGACTACGGTATCTTTCTCTTTCGAGATCTCCTCAACTTTTTCCGCATCAATATCTATCAGACACACCCTCTCCCTATTAAGCAGGTCCAAAAGTGTCTTATAGGTATTAATCTGCTCTTTCAATATGTTCAGAATCGCCCTGTCTGATGTCATATCTCTTCCAGCATCTTTTGTGCTATCTTTCTCGGGTCAATATTGTATGTTCCAGCGTCAATCGCCTGCTTGACGGCTTCAACCTTGTCCGTCCTTACCTCGGGAAGCTGATCTATCAGCGCCCTGAGTTCACTTATCTCTTTTGCCTTTCCCGACAAACTTATCCTGTCACTTTTTTCATCCTGCTTTTCAATGCCCTTTTTCTTTTCGGCTTCCTGGCTCCCGCCTGCTTCCTGGATCTTGTTAAATACGTCTTTCCTGTCTACAGGACCATTTCCATCGATTCTCATCTTATAACCCCCTTTCATAATTTACTCGCCCGATGTGTAATATTTTTTTACACCTCCTGTTTCTCTTATCGGCAGCAAATAAATTTTCTTTAGTCATTTATTATCACTATTACCTGAAGGATTTGCATCCCCCGTGTCAGAGACCTGCGTCCTTTCAAGCCACTTCGCTATTGAATCCTGAAGGCCGAACCCTCTCTGGGACAGGGACTTTGACAGCTCCATATCAAAAAGAGTCGTGTATGTGCCGCTCCCGAGTCCCTTTTCATCACCGGAAGAGGCGTCAATCGACTCTCTCATAACTTTAAGCAGTTGATATACAAAAAGGGATTCCATCTCCCTTGCAACTTTTCTGATTTCAGATTTTGGATTTGTTACTTCTGTTTTGTCCCCGTTTCTTGTTCTGTATTCTGCATTCAGTAAACCGGTCTTAAGTAATTCCATATTTGCCATATCCATAAAATTCCCTCACTTCGTAATCAGATAAGCTCCAGCTCAGCCCTTAACGCACCGGCCGCTTTTAAGGCCTGAAGTATCGATATCAAATCACGGGGGGTAACGCCAAGTGCATTCAAGGCCCTGACCACTTCTCCCAGTGTGATACCCGAAACCTCCACGAGATGTCCCTTCTGCTCTGTAACTGAAATATCTGTCCTCGGTACCTGTACCGTTTCCGCCTTTTCAGGGGCAAAAGGCAGCGGCTGGGAAACCAGTGCCTCTTCCCTGATCTCGATGGCAAGCGAACCGTGAGCTATCGCGACTGGCGATATCCTTACATTGTCTCCCACAACAACCGTACCGGTCCTTTCGTTAATAATTATTTTTGCCGGCATATCGACTTTAACGTCAAGCATCTCCACTCTCGTTATTAAACCGACAAGATTGTCCCTGTATTCCTCAGGCACAGACAGTTTGACCGCCGAAGGGTCCAGAGTGACCGCAAAATCACCCTGCAAGGCGTCATTTATTTGTTTTGATACACCGTCTGCGGTCGTAAAATCAGCCCTGTGCAAAAACAATCTTATATCGCTGCCGTTGCCGAGACTGAAAAGCGGCTCCCTCTCTATGGTCACACCTTCCGGTACCTTTCCTGCCGTAGTATGGTTTTTCTGGGACACCGCCCCCTCCCCTGCAGCCGCAAATCCGCCTATAGAAACAGGGCCCTGGGCAAGGGCGTAAACCTTGCCGTCAGGGCCTTTCAGGGGGGTAAGAAGCAGAGTGCCTCCTTGAATGCTCTTTGCATCGCCGATTGTAGATATAAGCGCGTCCGTTTTCAGACCGGGTTTCGCAAACGGGGGAAGAGACGCCGTGACCACAACCACGGCGATATTCTTTGACTGGAGATCGTTAGCATTGATTGTCAGGCCCATCCTTTTGAGCATGTTTACGATCCCCTGCACCGCAGTCTGTCCCTTGTCGCCGGAGCCGTCAAGCCCGACTACAAGCCCGTACCCGATAAGCTGATTGTCCCTGACGCCTTCAAAACTCGCTATGTCCTTGATGCGCTCGGCGTGAACAGAAGACAGAACACAGATAACAGATAACAGAACAAAGACAATATAGCGGAATGTATTTTTCTTCAGTCTGTGCTCTGTGCTCTGTGTTCGCGGCTCTTTTTTAAACTTCTCACTTTTCACTTCTCACTTCTCACTTTCTTTTAAAACGGCCACACCTTATCAAGTATTCTTACGAACCAGCCGGGGCTTTGCTTGTCCTGCACCACGCCGTCACCGACATAATAAATCTTAGCATCGGCTATCTTATTGCTCAATATACTATTGGTGGAATCGACATCATCGGGTCTGACCATCCCGTTGAGTACGAGTATCTGCTTCTCGTCATTTATCGTCATCTCCTTCCGGGCCTCAATTACGAGATTCCCGTTAGGCAATACTTCGACAACCTTGGCCGTTAAGGTCGCTACAAGTTTCCCTTCCCTGTTCGTATCGCCCTTCCCCTTGAAATCCGATGCCGAGGTGCTGCTGACTTTCGGCTCAAACACATTGCTTCCCTTAAAGAGGTCTTTCAGCAGGAAGACGTTATGGAGATTAAAGTCAGTGTTCATGCCAAACAGGTCGGACAGCTCGAAGTCCAGCGAAGAATCGCGGCTGGTTGACGTTTCGGCCGTCCCCGAGCCGGAGAAACTTTCCACGACGTTTACGGTCACAAGGTCGTTCAGTCTCCTCGCCTTCGTATCTTCAAGTATATTCCCTGCATCACTCCAGAGAGAATTGGCCGAGCGCTGAGCCATCATCTCCCGTTCCATCGGGTGGACGTATTTGGGCGGCGGCAGCGGCAGATTTGCAGAAGGCGTAGAGCAGGCAGAAACAAAAAAGAGTAAGGAACAAGTGACAAGGAATAAGCAAACCTTCTTGTCTTGTCTGCTGACTTCTGACCCCTGGACCCTGGACCCCGGACCCTCGGAATCGAGTCGTATCGACTTGACCATTGTTTTATTAAAGTTCAACTTTGACCGTATTCTCATCGATCAAGACTCCTCTCACCTCTTTTTTTGATGACAGATTAATCGCCCTTACCGGCATCCCTACGTATCCATTCTCTTTTGTCTCGCCCGCGGCGGAGATGTTCAACTGCCGTGAGTTTATCAAGAGTAATACCTTCCTGCCTTTTTTGACCGTCTGTGATTTCTCTACCATTCCCTCAACAATGGGGACGTTGGCTAATATAGACCTCCTGAGCGGTTTCCCGATAATTGATCCGGAGTCCTTCACTGCATTCCTCGGCATTTTATTTATATCCGTCTCCGACATATAAACATCTTCCTCAGTCAGGACATAACCTTTTTTAAAGGGCCTCTTGCTCCTGACTGTCTTTTCAAACGCCCTTATATCGGCCCTGACCGTTATTCGCCTGTCATCATCAAATACAAATGTAAAGACACCTTTGCCGAGAGGTCCCTTTTCTACAATTATCGCATCCGGCGCCTTGTCCGGAATACTTCCGCCTGCCTGGACGTTGCTTATCTCCATGTTCTCCCAGGGATAGTTGTCCGCTAAAAAATCCCGCAGTGTTTCTTCCGGGTCCCATGAGGCTGCAGATACTGAAGCGACAAGGGGCAAGTGGCAAGGAGCAAGGGACAAGGGACAAGGGGCAAGAGTTAGCACAAGAACAAGAACGCTGTATAGTTTGATTCTGCTTTTGTTCATCCTCTCATCTCCTCTCCCCTACACGCTACACGCTATCTTTTAATATTGTTGGCTATCTGCAGCATTTCATCCGAGGACTGGACCACCTTGGAATTCAGCTCATAGGCCCTCTGACTTACGATCATATTGACCATTTCCTCTACTATGTTTACATTGCTCATCTCCAGGAAACCCTGATTGATCGTTCCGAGCCCGTCCTCGCCGGGAGTGCCTGCGGTGGCCTCGCCGGACGACCCGGTCGGAGTAAACAGATTTTTACCCAGGGCCTCAAGTCCTCCGGGGTTTATAAATTGCGCTAATTCTATCTGCCCCACCTCTACCGGCGTTGAGCTGCCGGCCTGCAATACCGAGACCGTGCCGTCCTGGGTAATCGTAATCTGCAAGGTATTTGACGGGATTGTAATTGCCGGCTCCAGTGCATAACCGTCCGAGTTTACAATGCTCCCTTCACTGTCGAGCTTGAACGAGCCTGAACGCGAATATGCAATCTCTCCGTCAGGCTTCGAAATCTGGAAGAAACCCTGTCCCTCTATCACCATATCGAGGTTGTTGCCGGTAGAGACAAAATCTCCCTGCTGAAACATCTTCTGTACTGCGGCCGGCTTTACGCCGAGACCAACCTGTATGCCGGATGGAAGCTCCACCCCTTCGGCGGATGCAGCGCCCGCAGACTTTATCCCCTGATACAGCAGGTCCTGAAAATCAGCCCTGCTCTTTTTGAAACCCGTGGTGTTTACATTAGCAAGGTTGTTGGATATCACGTCTATATTGAGCCTCTGCGCCTCCATCCCCGTCGCTGCTATGAACAATGATCGTTGCATATTTTGTCCCTCCGTTCTAAAGGGCGGGGTTAAAACCCGTCCCTACTTTATCCTTTTATCTCCCCATTTCGTTCGTGACCTTTGAAGCCGCCTCGTCAAAGGCCTGTATCATCTTCTGATATGCCTCAAATTCCCTGAGAGACGTTATCATCTGCACCATCTCTTTAATGGCCTCGACGTTTGACGCCTCAAGGTATCCCTGGCTTATATTCGCCTGTAACTCTTCGCCGGGCACGTCTGCTCTGAAGACCCCGCCGCTCAGCTTCTTAAGGGTGTTCCTGTCTGAAAAATCGACTACCTTCAACTTGCCCACGGATATGTCGTCGACAAAGACCTCCCCTGACGCTCCGACGTCGATCTTTTTTCCCTGTACCGCTATCGGTCCTCCGCTTCCGAGGACTTTCACATCATCCTGCGTAGCGAGGTACCCTTCGTTGTCAATCCGGAAATTGCCGTTCCTCGTATATCGGTTGCCTTCAAGGGCAAAAAAACCTTCTCCGTTTATCGCTATATCAAGAGGGTTGTCCGTCCTCATCAGGGTCCCCTTTGAAAAATCGGTAACAACGCGGGAGGTCTCGGTCATCGTCCTTCCGTCAGTTATAAACGGGGGCTTGTTGTCCACCGGTATCAGGTAATCCTTGAAGGATATCCTCTCTTTTTTGTAGCCGGCAGTGGCCGCGTTAGCGACATTCTGCGCAAAGATATCCATGTACCTCTGTTTCTGTACTGCACCGGAAAGCGCTATATATATTCCTTTATACATTACCTTCTATCTCGCAATCCCTGTGCCAGATATGACTGACAAATTAACTTGTGGATTTTTTTCATTTCTCGCTCCCCGGTCACAAATTCCCGGTTATTAATTGTCAGATTTCCGTTGTTCTTACGGGAAATTTTTTCCTGCCGGAAAATATCTTCCTCATATCCTGATATCAACCCTGCCTTCTTTTTCCTTTTCATCCTTTTCTTTCTTCGGTCCTCTCTCCGGTCTTTTCTTCTCGTTCTTCTGCCCCGGCCTGCCGGTCTCCTGCTCCTTTTTCACTGGAGGGACCCCGAATATGTTACCGAGACCGTCGATGGCCATTGTTACCTCAAATCCACGACCTTTGTTTTGAGTTTACCGAGCGCCTGTGTGTGTATCTGGCAGACCCTCGATTCCGTAATACTCAGCACCCTGCCTATCTCCTGCATGGTCATCTCTTCATAGTAATAAAGCGACAATACCATCTTTTCCTTCTCGGGCAGGGTATCTATCAGTCCTGCGAGCTTCTCCTGTACGTCCTTTTCCTCGAGGGACTGAAGCGGAGATTTTGCCGTGGGGTCGGCAATGCACTCCGACAGGTTCAGGTCGCTGTCCGCATACTTGGTCGTCTTGAAGTCTTCAATCCTTATGGGAGTTGAACAGACCGCGTACTGAAGGATCCTGTAGTATTCGTCAAGCGGCATCTTCAGCAGTTTTGCGACCTCCGTATCCACGGGCGCCCTGCCGTGCTTCTTTTCGAGTTTTTCACGGGCCGTGTTGATTTCGTCAATCCTCTTCCTCATCGACCGCGGGATCCATGCCGTGGCCCTCAGCTCGTCGATCATTGAGCCTTTAATGCGGAGCTCCGCGTATGTCTTGAGCTTTACCTTTCCGGGTTCAAACCTCTCGAGCGCGTCCATCAGTCCCATAAGGCCTACGCTTATCAGGTCATCGATGGTCACGTGAGGAGGGAGCTTCCAGGAAAGCCTGTACGCGGTGTACTTGATATAAGGCAAAAACTCCTTGATTATCTTTTCCTTTGTCTCTTCCTTTATTTCTGTCTTGTACTTTAGCATTTTGCCTTCAACAGACCTCCCAAGAAAAATTGGAGCGTACCCTTGACGTTTTTATTGTTTTCGCAGGAAAGCCTCTCCGCAATCTGCATAATGCTCTTTGCGGCCTCGCTCTCCGGATATATTTCTACAAGCGCCCTCTGCTGCCGCACCGCCTTCTGCAGCAGGCCGTCGTACGGCACATATCCGAGATAATCGAGAGATATGCTGAGAAACTTTTCGGCCGCTGTGGAAAGCCTCCTGTACACGTCGGTCGCCTCATTTGCGTCCCTGACGTTGTTGACGAGGACCTTGAAGCTCTTTTCCTGATATTTTGTAAAAAGGACCTTTATGAGGGCATATGCGTCTGTCATGGCGGTCGGCTCCGCGGATGTCACGATAATTATCTCCTGCGCGGCCATGCAGAAAAACGCAACGTTGGTGGATATCCCGGAGGAGGTGTCTATCAGGAGATAATCCACGGCTTCATCGTATGCCTCAAATTCTTCGATAAGCCTCAGTCTCTGGAATTCGTCAAGCTCCGTCAGCTCCTGGATGCCTGAGCTTGCAGGAAGCACCTTTATCCCCATCGGGCCTTCCACGATGAGGTCTTTCAGATTTTTTTCGCCTTTGAATAAATGCCTGATGTTGTACTTGGTGGCGAGGTTCAGTACGACGTCGATGTTGCTGAGCCCGAGATCTGCATCAAATACCAGCACCTTCTTATTGAGCCTGCTGAAGGCGATCGCGAGGTTTGCAGTGATGTTTGTCTTGCCGACCCCGCCTTTGCCGCTCGCTACCGCTATCGTCCTTACCGTTCTTCCTTCCGCGATATCCATTGTTATGCGCTCCCTGTTCTTAGAATGATATTGGTCAATTTTTTATTGTCGACAAATTCTATATTGCCGGGCACCCTCTGCCCCGTAGTTATGTACGCTACGGGTTTTTTATAGACCCGGCAGAGGTTGTATATTGAACCCAGCTTTACGGCCTCGTCCGTCTTGGTAAACACAATGTAATCAACCGGCAGAGGACTGTAATGTTTTTGGGTCTCCATCAGGAACTCTCCGTCACTCGATGCGCTGAGCAGAAGCTGTGTCTCAATGGGCAGCCCCGTCCTGTAGAGGTCCTTGAGGTTTTTTATATATTCGCCGTCTCTGGGGTTCTGCCCCGTCGTGTCGATCAGTAATATGTCCCTGCCGGAAAACTTTTTTATGCTCATCTTCATATCTTCCGCATTGGAGGCGACCTCTACCGGGACCCCTAACATATTCGCATAGATCCTTATCTGCTCCATGGCCCCCACCTTGAATGTGTCAAGGCCTATGATGGCGGCCTTCTTGCCTTCCTTTACCGCCCTGGACGCAAGTTTAGCGACCGTAGTCGTCTTCCCCGCGCCCGTGGGACCTATGAGCATTAATATCCTCCTGCCGTGCCGGCACGACAAGTCCCAGGGGCCGCGGCCAAAGGGTCTGGAACAGTCCATATCATCGGTCATTGCCGTTTCAAGGTCTTCAAGCTCCTGGGCCCTCTCGACAAGGCTGACGGCAAAGTCTTCTCTGATGGACCTTCCCCGGAGGAACTGGAACAGCTTCTTCCTGCCGGCGGGCAATATCAGCTCGCAGGTCATGTTTCTCACGGCCTCTACACTGTCCCTCAGGCTCCTTATCTCATTTTTCAGCTCGGAGATGTCGCTGCCGTGAGTTTGTGATGAAGGGGGAGGAGAATACGCCCCGCTTTCGTTCGGCTCCATGTCATAATCAACGGCAGCCGTGACCTCCACGTAGGACCTCGTCGCACTCTTGTCCTCGGACGACATTATCAGGGCATTATCTCCAAGCTCTCTCTTTATGCAGGTCAATGCCTCGCTGAAGCTCCTGGCCTGAAATTTCTTAATCTTCATATCTCACCATCCCCCTTATATCCAGATTAGTAGTAGATACAATCTCCGAGCTTGAGAGCACGACTATGGATGATGAAATCCTCTCCACAACCCTCCTGAGGTATCTCCTCACATTGGCCGAGCAGAGTATGACCGGCTGGACGCCCTTAAGCTTGCCCGACGCAAGCACCTTCTCGATGCTCCTTACCAGCCTGTTGATAATATCCGGGGTGAACCCCCCGGTGTCGGCCTGAGACATAAGTTTCTCGAAGGCGGGGTCCAGCGTAAACACCGGAAGCCTGCCGTTTTCATTTACGTATTGTTTTGTGATCGTCCTCGAAAGAGACTGCCTCACACACTCCGTAAGCGTCTCCGGGTCTTTTATGCCAGGGGCATAATCGAGCAATGTATCAATGACCGTAATAATGTCCTTTATGGGGACCCTTTCCTTAAGGAGATTCTGAAGGACACGCTGGACCGCGCCGAGTGTAAGCTGCGCCGGGATCAGCTCATCCACAATCTTGGGATACGACTTTGAAATATTGTCCAGCAGCTTCTGTGTCTCCCCTCTTGTAAGAAGCTCCCATGCATGCGATCTTATAAGTTCTGTAATGTGAGTGCCGACGACGGTGGCCGTGTCAACGACCATATACCCCGACAACTGCGCCCTTTCCACGTCTCTTTCATCTATCCAGAGCGCAGGCAGCCCGAAGGCAGGCTCCTTCGTGGGTATGCCGTCGATCTTCTCTGTCTCTCCGGAGGCGACGGCAAGCCAGCTCCCCATCATAACTTCGCCCCGCGCGATTTCGACTCCGCGGATAAGGAAGCTGTACTCATGGGGCCTTAACTGCAGATTGTCCTTAATATGAATCGGCGATACTACAAAGCCGATCTCCGATGCTATCTGTCTTCTCATTGCCTTAATCTTCTTCAGGAGGTCGCCGTGGGGCTCATCTACGAGCGGTATCAGGCCGTACCCTATCTCAAGGCCGAGAGGGTCCAGCTCAAGATACGCTTCTATCTTCTGCTCCTCGACTGCGGGCTGCGCGGACACCTCCTTCTCTTCTTCCCCGGCAGGCGTTTTGGTTAGCGCATACGCAATCCCTCCGGCGCCGGCGGAGATAAGGAAAAAGGGTATATGCGGAAGCCCCGGGACGAAACCCAGCACCATTAAGACCCCGGCCACTGTCGCAAGCGCCTTGGGGTTTATCAATATCTGCTGTGTGATATCTTTTCCGATGTCGCTGTCTTTCCCGGCGCGGCTGACCACTATGCCCGCAGCGGTCGACGTCAGGAGCGCGGGTATCTGGGACACAAGCCCGTCGCCCACAGTCAGTATGGTATAAGTAACGGCGGCATCCGCAACAGACATGCCCTGCTGCAGCACTCCTATTATTAAACCGCCTATTATGTTTATCGCGGTTATGACCAGTCCGGCAATAGCGTCTCCCCTGACAAATTTACTTGCGCCGTCCATCGCCCCGTAAAAGTCCGCCTCCTGGGCTATCTCTTCCCTGCGCCTCCTCGCCTCTTTATCATCTATAAGCCCGGCATTCAGGTCCGCGTCAATGGCCATCTGCTTGCCGGGCATCGCATCGAGGGTAAATCTTGCAGCCACTTCAGCGATCCTTCCGGAGCCTTTTGTAATGACCACGAAATTTATGATGACCAGTATCAGGAATATTATTATTCCCACCGCATAGTTGCCTCCGATAACAAAATTCCCGAAAGACATTATTACATGTCCCGCCGCGTCTGCGCCCTCATTTCCCTTCAGGAGTATAAGTCTCGTAGATGCGATGTTCAGAGCGAGCCTGTAAAGCGTCGCCATCAGGAGCACTGAAGGCATGACCGAGAAATCGAGAGGCTTCCTGATATATATTGATGTAACAATTATCGTTATGGACAATGAAATGGAAAGCGACAGCAGTATATCAAGAAAAAACGCCGGGATCGGCAGGATCATCACCCCGACAATTGATACGACGAGCAAAGCGATGAATACATCTTCCCTTTTTTTCAGCAGGTCCAGCAGGTTCATATTTTCCCTTTCAGCTTGTAAATGTATGCCAGCAATTTTGCGACCGCCACATAAAGCTCTTCCGGTATAAAGGTGTCCACATCGAGTTTATACAGTGTCCTTGCAAGAGGCTTGTCTTCCACTATAGGCACCCCGTGCTCAGCCGCTATCTCTTTGATCTTCGCGGCCACGACGCCGGCGCCCTTTGCCGTTATCTTCGGCGCAGCCATCTTTTTGTCCTCGTACTTAAGCGCAACAGCAAGATGGGTCGGGTTTGTAATGACGACAGTCGCATTCGGGACCTCCTGCATCATGCGCTTCCTCGCAATGTCCCTCTGAATGCTCCTTATCCTTCCCTTTATCTTCGGGTCACCTTCGGAATCTTTTAATTCCGACTTTACTTCCTCTTTTGTCATCCGCAGTGACCTCTCATTCTGCCATCTCTCCACGCCGTAACTGATTAATGCAATGACCATATAGTAGGAAAAAGCGATGACCATGGCGCTCATTATCATCTTCCCGGATACCCTCAGCATTTCCCCCATCTCCATCGCCGAAAGAGTGGGAAGAACTTTCAGGTCTTTCCGAATGACGTAATAGACAATCCATGCCCCGACCGCAAACTTTAAAATACTCTTCAGCAGCTCGGCGATGCCGTGCATCGAAAACAGTTTCTTCAGCCCGGCCAGCGGATTCATCTTTTCGATCTCGAAAGTCAACGGCCTTATTACAACACCGCCCTGCATGGCGCTCGTAGCGACCGCCAGCGCCACCGAAGTCAGCAGGAACGGCAACAACACCTTCGCTCCCCCTATGATCGCTATCCTGGTCACCTCTATGGGGTCTCTCCCGAACTGAAGGCCCAGGATGCTCCCTGTCAGGCTGGTCAGGCTTTTGAAAAAATATCCGCCGCCGAAATAAAATATCGCGATTATGCCGCCCGTCACCGCCATTGAGGTGAGCTCGCGGCTCCTCGCGATCTGCCCTTGCTCCCTTGCCTTCTGACGCCTTCGCGGCGTCGCCTGTTCCGTGCGTTCCTGAAATCCGTCCGCCATAATTCCTCAACTCTTAAGTTCCGACTTTCAACTCTTAACTCCTGACTCTTAACTTTAATTCGTTCTCGCCATCGCGATAATGCGGGACATCTCGCCGCGCAAATCGCTGAAATTAACGCTGAATACGTACTCGAAAACCGGTATGCCCAGCATTAATAAAAAAAATCCCAGGAAAATATTCAAAGGCATCGCGATAAAAAATATGTTCATCTGCGGGGCAACCCTGTAGAGGAACCCCGCCAATATGTTTGATATCAGCAGCCCGACAATGACAGGCGCTCCGATTTTAAGGGCGAGAATGAACATCTTGTTCCCCATGGCCATTACTTCAGGTATCACGGGCATGATGTTCAGATGTCCCGCGGGCACCAGTTCATAGCTTTTCACGAATATGTAAATAAGCTCGTGGTGTGCGTCCGTGACGAGAAAATAAAGCATGGCCATGATACCTATCGCCTCGGATATAATGGTGGTCTCCCCGACTTCCGGATTGAAGACGCCTGCAACCGACATCCCCATCACCTGGCTGATGACATGCCCGGCGAGGTTTATGGCCATAAATAAAAACCTTACAGTGAGTCCGAGTGCAAGCGCAAAAAGCGCCTCTTTCAGGATCAGCAGGGGAATGACGTCTTCCCCGATCTCGAATTTTACGACCGGCGTCAGCATTATCGCGATAAAGACAGCAAGTCCGAGCCTGAACTGCCCCGGCATTTCCTTGCCGCCTATCACGGGAAGGAGGCTGAGGAAAATACCGCTCCTCAAGAGAATGAACATAAAATTGGTTATGTAGCCGGAGAGGAGCCCTGTGTTGTTCAGATCATTTAAGCTGTTCATGATTGTCATGGTTTTCATTTTCTATTTGATATAAACCGGTATCTGCTCAATCAGGTTCGTCGTGAAGGCCATCAGCTTTCCCGACATCCAGGGCATCAGCAGAAAAAGACATGCAAACACCGCAAGCATCTTCGGCACAAACGTCAGAGTAAACTCCTGTATCTGGGTTATCGTCTGGAAGAAGCCGACAACTACTCCGACAACCAGCCCGACAAGAAGCGGCGGACCGGCAACGAGCATCGTGACCTTAAAGACCTCTTCCGTTATCCCTCTTACGAATTCCGGGGTCATGCAAAACTCCTTACCATCGAACCGATTATAAGGTTCCAGCCGTCTACAAGCACAAACAGCAACAGTTTAAAAGGAAGCGATATCATCACCGGCGGAAGCATCATCATTCCCATGCTAAGGAGTATGCTCGCGATGACCATATCTATAATCAGGAACGGCAGGAAAAGCAGAAACCCTATTTCAAAGGACGTCTTAAGCTCGCTTATCGCAAAGGCCGGAATGAGGACGGTCATCGACAGGTCTTCGGGTGTGCCCGGGGCCGGCTGTTTGGACAGATTTACGAACAATGCGATATCTTTTTGCCTCGTCTGCCTGAGCATGAATTCCTTCAGTGGCGGCGTTGCCTGCTCAAGCGCCTCTCCAAATTCAAGCTCCTCTTCCATATACGGCGTAATGGCCTTCTCCATAACTACATTAATAGTCGGGGACATGATAAAAAATGTCAGAAATAACGAAAGTCCGATTATGACCGGGTTCGGCGGGATGGTCTGTCCTCCGAAGGCATGACGCAAAAATGAGAGAACGACTACAATGCGGGTGAACGAAGTGACCATGATCAGCACGGCGGGCAGGAAAGACATGAAGCTGATCAATAAAAAGACCTGGATCATGGGATTGTCAATGTCCCTGAAGTCAATCGCATGGGCCGGAGAGGATGAGACCACTACCAGGAACAACATGACAGCGGCGCTTGTGACGGTCTTTGTCCAATCCGCCTTTTTCACTTCCGGCTCCCGGTTTCCGATTTCCGACTTTTTCATTTTCCCCCTGCCGTTATCTTCGACTTGAATCTCTCAAACTTACCCTGAAAGGCTTCGCTCTCCGGTAAATCAAGCTCGTCTTCCCTGAAAGTTTTCAGCAGTCTCATATCATTGGTTGTGACCCCGAGTATCAGCACCTCTTTACCTACCTTCAGGGCCGCAACGCCCTTCCTGGGACCCAGCGGCTGATAGCCGACAACGCTCATCAGTCCGAACCTGTTCTGTTTCTTTTTCAGCAGGAACCCCGCGCCTAATATCAGGAGGACCACAAAAACGAGCGCCCCCGCCATCTGAAAGTATGATCCCGTCATTTCAGTTGAGTCAGCCTTTCCGAGGGACTTATAATATCGGTAAGCCTGACGCCGAATTTTTCATTTACAACAACCACTTCACCCCTCGCTATAAGCCGGCTGTTCGCCATTATCTCCATCGGCTCGCCGGCAAGCTTCTCCAGTTCGACTACCGAACCCTGTCCTAATTGCAGCAGCTCCTTTATCAGCATCTTTGTCTTGCCGAGCTGCACGGTAAGCTCCACGGGTATGTCGAGCAGAAATTCTATGTCCCTTGAATGAAATTGTTTTTGGGGTTCTTCTTTCAGATTCTCAAACTCATGATCCTGAATGTCCTGATTCATATGACCTCCTTCATTATTCAATAAAACCCGTCAACCTGACTGCCTGGTTCCCCCTGCTTACGCCGGGCGTGCCCCTGAATTTCGGAGAACCCTCGACCCTGATAAGAAGTTCTTCCGTCACCGATTTGCCGAGATTGAGCACTGTACCTGTATCAAAATTCATTAAGTCCCCGAAAGTAACGACTATGGTACCTACCTCAGCCGTCATATTCACCTGCATTGCCATCAAAGCGTCCTTCATTACAACACCCCATCTGTGGTCTGTTTCGAACTTGTCTCCGTGTATGCCTGAATAGAGCTTCTCTTTTACAGGCTCGACCATCGAATACGGGATACAGAAGAACATCTTCCCTGCGAAATCTTCTATCTCTATCAGAATCTCCACGCTTATAACGATCTCAGCGGGGGTAACAATGGTAACAAACTGCGGATTTATCTCGGAGCTGACATATTCCGGCTGTATCGGGGCTATGCCGGCCCATGATGCTCCCATGTCCCTCAATGCCAGCTTGACGACCTTTTGAATGACTCTCTGCTCAATGGGAGTAAAGGCCCTGCCCTCGGACTTGATATGCTTTGCGTTTGCGCCTCCGAAGAAAAATTCGATAAAGGCGAAAACAAGGGGGGCCTCCATCACAAAAAGGGAATATCCCTTGAGCGGCTCCATCCTGAATATGTTTATGCTGGAGGGCACCGGGATCGTCTTTATAAAATCGCCGAATTTTATTATCTCCACGTTCTGGATGCTTATGTCTATAAATTTCATGATCAGGGAGGAGACCGAGCTCCTGAAAAGTCTCGCAAACCCCTCGTTCGCTATCTCAAGACCCGGCATGCGGCCCCTGATGATGCGTTCCTGGCTCGTAAAATCATAGGGCCTTACGCCGCCGATGATTTTGTCCCGCGCTTCGTCCGTGTCTATCTCGCCTGATGCCACGCCTTTCAGCAGGGCATCGACTTCATCCTGTGAAAGTATCTTGTCCGTCATTGCATTACAAATTCTGTAAAATAGAGATTTTTAAAAACTTCCTTCTCCGCGCCCATGACCTGGTTGGCCCTGAAGAGGATTTCGTCCTTCAGTTGAAATTTCCCCTCCGGGCTCGATATCGAGCTCAGGGATTTGCTGCTGACGAGGGTTATGATCGCGTCTCTCAGCTGGGGGGACTTGTCCTTTACAACTTCCTCAAGTGTCATATCCGACAACTCAAACTGGACGTTCACCTTGAGATATCTTCCATAGTCCGAAAGGTTGAGAACAAAGGGATCAAGGGCAAACATGACGCTCTTTGCGTTGGCCTCCGTTTTATGTTCTTCCTTCCCGCCGCTATCCCCCTTTCCGGCCAGCAGCTTGTAACCCGCAAACCCGCCGGCCCCTAAAACAACAGCAGCCGCGATAATGATTATAAGCAGCTTCTTGTTCCCTCCCCCTTTTTTCTTTGTATCTTTATCCTCCGGGGTCTCAACCTGCAATTCGTCTTTGTCACTTGCCATTACGTGCATCCTCCATAATTAAACGTGTCATTTGACCTGGAAAAATCCTCCATGACTTCATCAGAGGAGATTTGAGTATTGCCATTATTTTTTTCATTTGCTCAATTAATAACAAATATCGTGCCCGCCGTAACCTTGCGATAAATAATGATTTGAAAAGTCAGGGCCATGTCAAAATAATGACCTCTGGATAAATTATTGGCTGTGCCGTGAAGCGGCGGTACAAATTCTTTCTAAAGAAACGATCTCTACCTTCCGATAGATATATCGAGTTTCCGAAGTTTGGGAAAGAGGAGTTTGACGCGCTGTCAGATAGAAATGTTTCAGGACATCCTGACGGGAAGGAAATATAATTTATTATGCAGGAAATTGATCTGAAAGACCTGGACACGACGTCTTTTGAGAAAAAAGTCTATCTGATTGCAGACGAAGTGCTGACTGTTCTCAAGGAATTGTCGCGGGAGAACCAAAAACAGATAAACAGCAAGACAATAGCAGAGAAGATGTTTCTCAAAGACTCAGTTAAAACTCTGCTGGCTGGTTACAGCACCAAAATAACAAATGATAACGCCCCGGATCTTGACCGTCTGAAGGAGATAGCAAATTCGCTCCTTGATAAATTGGCCGGCATAGTACCCGATTCATTGTCGGAAGACCTTAACAAGTTAAAAAACAACTTCCACGAGGAATTGAGGCAAAATGCCTCGGACGGGCTGGAGTCGCCTATAAATGTCATTAAAAAATATATTGATTCCCTCGCAAAACGGAACACGGAACTTGAGGACTTCCTGAAGCAGAACATGCAGTATCTCAGAGATATCGATAAACACTTTGCAGATCAATTGACTTCTCAACAGCAAAAATCAAAAGACGACAGAGACTTCGAGGACGGCATCTATGACTATGCAAATATGATGCGGCAGGAATGTAATCTGAATAATGATATCAACACCCTCAAGGCGGCATTTCTCAGCAAACTGGAACACATAACGCAGGGGATCGAACAGAAGAGGGAAAAAGATATCCTGCGGGTCCAGGAGACGGAAATGACTATTGAACAGATGCGGCTGAGGATGGTTGAAATAAAACGCGAAGCCGAGGCAATGAAAAAAAGGGCTGAGGAGGCCGAAAGCATATCCTACCGTGACAATCTCACAGGGCTCCATAACCGGAGGGCTTATGATGATAGAGTAGCGGAAACCCTTGCAAACGTTCAGCGCTATAATATTTCAGCGTCTCTGATGATATGCGACATAGATTTTTTCAAAAAGATTAATGATAATCTCGGACATAAAGTCGGAGACCTCGCCCTTAAAAAACTCGCCGATCTCCTGGTTGAGAGGTTAAGGAAAAATGATTTTATCGCCAGATACGGTGGTGAGGAATTCGTCATTCTTCTCCCGCACACGGACCTTCAGGGCGCCGCAAATGCAGGGGAAGGCATTCGCGCCTATATTGACAAGTCAGTATTCTCCTACAAAAACCAGAAAATCCCTCTGACAATAAGCGTAGGCATCAGCGCCTTCAGGAAAGAAGACGATGTCAACGCAGTATTTGAAAGGGCTGACCACGCACTTTATCTTGCCAAGAGAACAGGCAGGAACAGGGTAAAAACCGAAAATGACATAGGAGGGCCGGCTAACTTACCGTAACAACTCTGTTGCGGCCTTCCTGCTTGGCCCTGTAAAGGGCCCCGTCAGCATTTTCTACGAGCATAACCGGAGATTCGATATCGTCTCTCAACGCCGCGACTCCCAGGCTGATGGTTACCTTTATAAGCGTTCCATCATAATTGGTCTCCTGCTGACATATGGCCGTCCTGAAGCGCTCTGCCACCATAGCAGCGGCCTCGATTCCGGTTTCAGGCAGTAAGGCGCAGAATTCCTCTCCGCCATAGCGAAAAAGAAAATCCACATTTCTTATAACGGAAGATATCCGTGAGCTGACCGACTTGAGAACGAAGTCCCCGCACTGATGTCCGTATGTGTCATTCACCTTTTTAAAATGGTCGATGTCGAACATGATGATGCTGAAAGACCTGCCGTATCTTTTATGCCTGTTGAACTCCTCCTTGAGCTTGGTATCGAGGAACCTCCTGTTATAAATACCCGTAAGCCCGTCTCTCATATTCATTTCAACAAGCTTCAACTCGTATGAAGCCACCTCCGTCACATCCTGGACATAAATAAAGAGATACTTTATCTCGTTGTTTTCGTCCCTCAGCGGCCCCATGGCGCAGCTCTGCTGCATAAATTCAAATTCGGAGCCTGAATAACTTGTAGTCCTGAATGGGAACATATAGTGATGAAGCTTCTGTGAAAAAAAACAGAAATTCCCGAAGTAAAAAACCGACTTGCAGCTTCTTTCAAATTTGGGGTTCTTCAGGTGGGGAAAGATATCAAAGATTAAAGAGCCGTGTATCTTTGACGCTTCAAGTCCGCTGTGGATCTCCATCCAGCGGTTCCATTCGTAAATCTTCAGGTCCCTGTCGAGAATAACAATACCGATGTTTATCGCATCGAAAATCTGATTAAGTATCATTCATATTGTTCCAGGAACAGGCGCAGGGCTTCTTTCAGCCATTTGATGGACTCGTTGCTGGTGACCAAAAACAGGAAACCGCTCACATCGCCCTCTTTAAAAGTAAAATCGGTCTTCAGGACAATGGCGGTCTTGTCAGGGTCAAAATGATTTACGGCAATCGCGTCATAATAATTCCTCTCGACAACCACAACGGGGGGCGTGTATGTGACAACGTCTTTCAGCAGCTCCGTGATTCTTCCGACACATGCGCCGATCAGAATATTGCCGACCTCCATAAGGGTCTCACTTTCAAGAATGTCGATGGGGTCCGACTCACAACCCGCCCCGTCCTCATGCTGCAGCATCTTTACCAGCTCTTTTCCGGAACCGGAAGAGAAAATCAAAATGGCATCCCCTCTGAAGCGCCCCCAGAATTTCTGTTCAACAAGGCTTATTTTATTGTAATCCCTGACATGCCCCTTGACATATTCGGGAAGGTCCGTTACCTGCATTACCTTGATAAACGGGACGCTCAGGACTACGTATGTGTCAATTACCTGGGCGAGGTCCGCTGCCGACTTTCCGAAGGCAATATTCATCAGCTCCTGAAGAATCTCTGTTTCCTCGCCTGTCAGAACTTCCTGTATATCCATCATTAACTCAAACCTTCTGCAAAGTATCCTGCGCCCTTATCAGGGCGGCCTGAAGCTCTTCCTTTTTTAACGGTTTCCTTAATACCATATATGCGCCCAAATCCAGTACGGTCTTAATCGCCTTCATTTGAACGTCGGCGGTGACTACGATAATCAATGCGTTCCTGTCATGCCTGATGATCTCTTCTATGGCTTCGTAGCCGGTCATTACAGGCATTGTCAAGTCCATGAAAGTAACGTCGGGGCTGATGCATTTATATTTCTCGCATCCTTCTTTCCCGTCGCCTGCCTCATGGAATTCGAGGCCCTCGTCCTTGGGCAGACAGCTTTTCAGCATCTTCCTCGCAATAGGCGAGTCATCCACTATAAGTATTTTTTTTATTGTCCCGGACATTCACTCTTACTCAATAACTTTGTTAAGTTTTTGCCTTGATCTGAATGTTCAATTATACCCTTTTCCATAAAGGTCGGCGCAAGCACCCACAAGACCACGCTTGCGTTATAATAACTTATACTCAAGTATATCGGAACATATGAAAAAAAACTTTAAACAACTATCGGAAAAAGAAATTTCACTGTTTGTTGAGGAGCTTGGCGGGAAAACCTACAGGGCGCGACAGATCATAAACTGGATATACGGAAAACTTGCAGCTTCTTTTGATGAAATGACCGACCTTCCCATAGAGTTTCGTGAGGAACTTGACAGGACGGCTTATCTAAGCAATCCGGTCCTGCTTGGAAAAGAGATTTCAACTGACGGCTCTCAGAAATTTCTGTTCAGTCTTGAAGACGGGGAGACGATAGAAAGCGTGCTCCTCCCGAATACAAAAGGAGAGGGAAAATTCACATTATGCATCTCGTCACAAGCAGGCTGCGCAATGCGGTGCGGCTTTTGTGTGACAGGAGGTCTGAGATTAAAAAGAAACCTCAAAGCTTATGAAATCGCAGACCAGTTGATCTCCGTAAAACGAAATCTGATGGGCCCCTCTTCCGTTGCAGGTAAAGAGGCCTCCCTGCCTTCCATCACAAATATCGTATTTATGGGAATGGGGGAACCGTTGAACAATTTTGACGAAGTCGTCAACGCCCTGCGGACCTTTACCGGCAACATGGGCTTTTCAAAAAGAAAGATCACCGTCTCAACATGCGGCATCGTTCCAAAGATCTACGAACTTGCTGAAAAGGCTGCCGGCGTAAACCTCGCCGTTTCATTGAATGCAACGACTGATGAGACAAGAAACAAAATTATGCCCATCAATAAAAAATATCCCCTGAAAGAAGTCATGAAGGCATGCAGGAAGTTCCCGCTGCAGCCGGGAAGACAAATAACGTTTGAGTATGTATTGCTTGACGGGACAAACGACTCAAAAGAAGATGCGGCAAGACTCGCAAGACTGTTAAGAGGCATACGATCAAAGGTCAACCTGATAACTTACAATCCGCCCTGTCCGGCCCCACCGGAAACATACCAATTCAAAAAACCTTCCGGAACGAAGGTGCTTGAATTTCAGGACATCCTGCGAAAAGCCGGGATTACAACCCTCATCAGAAAAAGCATGGGCGCCGATATCTCGGCGGCCTGCGGACAATTGAAGGCATCTTATCAATAAGCAATAACAATAAACAATTAAGAAAGGAACTCTTAACTCTTAACTCTTAACTCTGCAAGCTCCCTGCCGGCCTCATAAGCGTCTTTGAGCGCCGTCGGATGATGCAGGATCTCACCCTTTTTATCGACACCAAGAAAGGACAAAGTTTTGTGCTCAGAAACACTGATGGTCCTGAAAAATGCCTTTGCACACGCTTCCGAACATTCTGCGCCGATCTCCATTTTCATCCCGCCTGCAAGCAGCAGCAGCCCTCTGCGTTTCACTTCTCCTTTCAGCGGTCTTTTCAGGAGATATTTCTCGCACCAGAAGCTCTGGCACCTGTCTATCATGGCCTTTGCCTGAGCGCTGAGAGAAAAAAAGAATATCGGCGATGCGAGTATGACCCTGTCGGCGGCCCTGATCGCTCCGTATATTTTATCCATGTCGTCACGGATGACACACTCCCCGGTTTCATTGCACCCGCCGCAATCCTGACAGGGTTTGATATTCATCGAATTGAGATTAAAGACCTCAACAGTCAGGCCGGCCTGTTCTATTCCTTTTACTGTCTCAGCCAACAGCAGTTCCGTATTGCCGCGTCTTCGGGGGCTTCCGTTAAATGCAATTATTTTCATATCTCAAATTTAAACACTTTTCAAAATTAACATATTCCAGCAGGCAGGTAAATTTCAACAGGATTGCAGGACAGTATAAGACTACTCGGACCTTTCAATGACTTTTACAAAGACATCCACTATATGGGGATCAAACTGTTTGCCTGCGCATTCCTTTATCTCGGAAAGGGCTTCATCCGGCGAACTCGCTTTTTTATAAAGCGTGTCCGTCATCATTACATCATAGGCCTCCGCAACGGCCAGCACCCTGGCGCCGTAAGGTATATTATCGCCCTTCAGCCTGTGAGGATAGCCACTGCCGTCAAAGCGCTCATGATGATGCAGGATTATGGGCAGTTCTTTATGAAACAATTTTGTCCTCTCTATTATCTTCATACCGATATTTGAATGCCTTTTTATTAAATTATATTCTTCGTCGGACAACCTCCCGTTCTTCTTCAGTATCTTCGAGTTGATCCCGACCATCCCTATATCATGCAGCAATGCCGCGTGCTTTATCACGCTGATCTCCTCGCCGGACATAAACAGTTCCCTGGTAAGTTTTTCCGCATACCGGCTGACCCTGATGGAATGCTCATTGATATAATCCCACCCGCTGTTAAGCTCCCTTAATATATTTTGGGCAGATTCGATGCAGGTCTCTTTTATGTCTTCATGGACACTTTCGAGTTTGGCATAAAAGTCTTTTATCTTTTTCCCGTCTTCCTTTAAACTGACGGTCTTTTCAAACTCCGCCTCTTCGAAAGTGCATACATTATTTCTTCCCCTCCATTTTGCGCGGTAGAGCGCTTTGTCGGCATTTTCAATCAGGTCATGGTCCCCGGTAACATTGTTGTCCGACGTTGAAGAAATACCACTGCTTACCGTGACAACCGCCGAAACATCTCCCTTCCTGAATATATTGTTCTCAAAGGCGGCGCGTATCCTCTCGGCCAAAATAAAAGCTCCTTCTATCTGCGTATTCGGCAGTACGATAAAAAACTCTTCCCCTCCATACCGCGCAACGGAGTCAGTGTCCCTCACCAGTCTTCTAAGGATTTCAGCAGACTTGACGAGGACCTGATCGCCGAATTGGTGACCATGAGTATCATTCACGTTTTTGAAGTGGTCCAAGTCCAGCATAATGCATGAGAGAGGCTGTATATGCCTCTTTGCCTTTTTATATTCATTTTTCAGCAGCTCTTTGAAATGTCTGTGATTATATAATCCCGTCAACCCGTCCCTTATCGCCATTTTCTCTAATTTCCTGAGGGACTCTCTTACGTCATCTTCCAGTTTTTTCCTCTGTATTGCCCTGCGGATGGCCCTGCTTAATGCCACTGTCCTGATTTCCTCCATAGTGAGGTAATCATACGCGCCTTTATCCATGGCCTCAACGCCTGATTTTTCTTCCCCTTCATCAACGATCATAATCACGGGTACTTCCAGTTTCCTTTTATTTATTTCATCAAGCACCTTGATCCCGTTTGTTCCTGAAATGGCGAAATTCATTAACACGAGATCGAATTTTGACTGGTCGGCTTTTTCGAGTATATCTTTTCCGGAATAGGCCGTATCAAACTTATATTTCATATCGTTGAAGTGGGTCAGAGTAGCTTTTATGGACTCGACGTTGGGATGGTTGTGGTCCGCAACTAAAATAGATACACTTTTTTGCATCTTATAATTCCTCCATGTGAGGAAGCCCTTTAGAGATGGCAGCAATTAAAATGATTTAAAATTGCCTGCTTTTATGATGCCTTATTATAGCTTTTTATTTTCTTTACAATCAACTGTAAAATTACCAAACAAGATTAGTGCTGTTTGACAAACCACCCGCGTTCTCATATCATTAAAGCGCAGTGTTAATTGCGCAATGATTTTAGTAAGATAGGAAACAATTGTCAAGGCAACAGGCAAGCGAAAAAAAATTAGAGACGGGAGCCCTTCAGTGAAAATAATCGACGGAATTGAGAATATGAAGGAAAGACTGCCCTACCCCGTGCTGACGATCGGCAATTTTGACGGGGTGCATCTCGGCCATCAGGCCATTTTCCGTATGCTGATTGACAGAGCAAGGGAGAAAAACGGGACATCGGTGGTCCTTACCTTTATGCCGCATCCTCTCAGGGTCATAGCTCCCGAGAGGTCGCCGAAGCTTTTGACCCTTTACAAGGACAAACTCAATTTCATAACAGACTCCGGCATTGACGTTATTATCTGCATAAATTTTACGAAAGAATTTGCCGACATCACCGCGGAAAATTTTGTGACCGGCATTCTATGTAACGTTCTCGGCATAAAGGAGGTCTTTATAGGCCCCAATTATACCTTCGGGAAAGGAAGAAGAGGATCGACTGAACTGTTAAGAGAGTTGGGAGAGCAATGCGGCTTTGAAGTCACAATAGTGGACGAGATCAGGATCAACCATTCCGTTGTCAGCAGTTCAAGAATAAGGGTACTTGTCGCAAAGGGAAAAGTGGACGAAGCAGCGGCACTGCTTGGAAGATTATATTCCGTTGAAGGAATAGTCATCGAAGGCGCAAAAAGGGGCAAGAGTCTTTTGAGCACTCCTACAGCCAACCTTTTGACCGCAAATGAACTGCTTCCCAAAGACGGCGTTTATGCGGTGATGGTCGAAATGGACGGGGAAAGATACGGGGGCGCCACAAACATCGGTTTCAATCCGACCTTTGAAGAGAAGAAATTCAGTTTTGAAACACATGTCCTCGACTTTGACGGCAATCTCCTGGGGAAAACCCTTCGGGTGCACTTTGTCAAAAGGATAAGGGATGAGATGAAGTTTTCAAACATCGACGACCTCTCCGCTCAAATGAAAAAAGACATAGCGGAAATTAGAGATATTGTAAAAGATTATGTTGACTCCCGACACGGCTGAGACAGTGTCTTCATTCCAGCTTACCGCCGCCACTTCACTTTAATTTATTTTTCAAGTTAAAATGTTCATAGACATGAGGCATCAAAATGGCGGCTGATCCCAAATCAAAACGGGCTGAAGGAATAGAGGTCAAAGAAAGGTACGAAGTAAAAGACCCTTCCCTGTTCCGGGTTTTTCTCATTAACGACGATTACACTACAATGGATTTTGTTGTGCACATCCTTGAGAATGTGTTTCATAAAAAACCTGTAGAGGCCACCCGGATAATGCTTCATGTCCACAAAAACGGAAAAGGCCTTGCGGGCGTTTATTCCCGCGAGATAGCGGAGACCAAGATGTCCGCCGTGCACGAGCTTTCCCGACGGAGAGGGTTTCCACTTAAATGCACAATGGAGAAAGAATGATCAACAAAGAACTGGAACTTTCAATAGAAGCGACCATCAGAGAGGCAGAGGCAGGACGCCACGAATACCTGACGGTCGAGCATATTTTATTTGCCGTCCTGCATAACGACTGGGGGGCTGAAATCATTACAGCCTGCGGCGGTAATATTTCAGGGCTCAAGCCTTTACTGGAAGATTTCTTCAACAATAAAGTCCCCAGACTGCCTGAAAATACCGTAAGCTATCCCAAACCTACGGTCGCCTTCAAGAGGGTGATACAGGCCGCCGTCGACCATGTGAGGTCGGCGGAAAAACAGGAAACTGATGCAGGCGACATCCTCTCGGCGATCTTCCTCGAAAAAGATTCTCATGCCGTGCATTTCCTCGAGTCCGAAGGGATTGCGCGCCTCGATATCCTGAACTACATCTCGCACGGTATAACAAAAGCCGGACCTAATCAGGAAGATGATATTACCGGGGAGCCGGAGATATTCCCTGAAAAAAAACAGACGCCGAAGAACGACACTGTAAGACAATTTACGGTTGATCTCGTTCAGAAGGCCGCTGACGGCGGGATCGACCCCCTTGTCGGCAGGGACAAAGAATTGAAGAGGACCGTTCAGGTGCTTTGCAGGCGCAGAAAGAACAACGTGGTTTTCGTGGGAGACCCCGGAGTAGGCAAGACCGCCATAGTCGAGGGGCTTGCACTTAAAATCCACAAGGGTGAAATCCCTGATCTTCTGAAGAAGGCCCGCATCTTCTCCCTTGACATGGGGGGAATACTCGCGGGTACAAAATACCGCGGCGACTTTGAGGCCAGGCTCAAAACAACCATAAAAGGCCTCGAAGAAATACCGGATGCAATCCTGTTTATAGATGAGATACATACCGTAGTCGGCGCAGGCGCCACGAGCGGAGGCTCCATGGACGCCTCCAACATACTGAAACCCGTCCTTAATTCAGGCAAACTGCGGTGCATAGGCGCGAGCACTTATGAGGAATACAAAAATCATTTCGAGAAAGACCGGGCGCTTTCAAGGCGTTTCCAGAAAATCGAAATCAACGAGCCTGACATAGACGGCACCTTTCTGATACTGAAGGGACTGAAGTCATACTATGAAGAGTATCACGGAGTAAAATACACCGATGCCGCATTAAGGACGGCCGCCGAGCTTTCCTCGAAATATATAAATGACAAGTATCTTCCGGACAAGGCAATAGACGTTATCGATGAAGCAGGGGCGTTACTTAAGCTTTCCCCTTCATTCAAAAACAAAAAGACCGTGGGACAGCATGAGGTCGAAGATGTAGTGGCCAAAATCGCAAAGATCCCCAAACGCAATGTCTCAACGTCCGACACGGACAAACTCAGAAAGCTGGAAGACGAGCTGAAAAACTCGGTCTTCGGGCAGGATGAAGCCATTCACTCCCTCGCCTCCTCAATCAAACGTTCGCGAGCCGGACTCGGAACGACCGAAAAACCTATCGGGTCGTTTCTCTTTACCGGCCCCACAGGCGTAGGAAAGACGGAGGTCTCAAAGACAATTGCAAATGTCCTCGGCATCCAGTTCACACGCTTTGACATGAGCGAATACATGGAGAAGCACACTGTCTCCAGGTTGATCGGAGCGCCTCCGGGATACGTGGGATTTGATCAGGGAGGGCTGCTGACGGACGCCATACGGAAACATCCTCACAGCGTCCTGCTGCTGGATGAGATAGAAAAGGCGCACCCCGACATCTTCAGCATACTTCTGCAGGTAATGGATTACGCCACGCTTACAGACAACAACGGCAAAAAGGCGGACTTCAGGAACGTCGTCCTTATCATGACATCGAATGCAGGGACAACCGATATGAGCAAGGGGGTGGTCGGCTTTGGTGACAGGGTAAAAGACACCCGCTCAAAAGGCAGGGACGCGATCAACAGGCTGTTCAGCGCAGAATTCAGAAACCGTCTCGACTCCACAATCACGTTCAATTCCCTTACGCCTGAAATAATGATGAAGGTAGTGGACAAGTTCATAAATGAATTGCAACGGCAGCTTGCCGGGAAAAAAGTCGCAATTACAATTTCGGACAATGCAAAAAAATATCTCTCCGAACATGGTTACAATCCACAGCTCGGAGCAAGGCCACTGGGAAGACTCCTGCAAAAAGAGATAAAGGACGTGTTGTCTGAAGAGATTCTTTTCGACAAACTGATGAAAGGCGGCAGAGTTTTTATAGATTTAGAGAAAGATAAATTAATTTTTGACTATCAATAAGAATAATATTCTCAACGGCGCTGAATTGGAATTCTACTGAAGATTATTCAAGGCAGTTGAAAGAAATAAATTTCGATACCTTAAGTGAAGCTTTAAGCAGGCACTAAAGTTTCTGTAAGGTTAAAATTCCGTAAGCATCATTGCCTGAAAATATATCATCGAGTTATTTATTTCTGAAATTGCTTTGAATAGTCTTTATTCAGCTTGTATGAAATGTCCATCTTCCAACTCTCAAACGAGCTCATTTTCCCCCCTCCCCACCTTGCAGAAGACAATGGCCTTCTTGCAGTAGGCGGAGATTTGAGCGAAGAGCGTCTTCTTCTCGCTTACTCAATGGGATTGTTCCCCTGGTATTCGGAAGACGACCCTGTCCTCTGGTGGTCGCCCGATCCCCGTTTAATATTGCTCCCTGAAGATCTGAAGATATCACGGAGCCTGAATCAGACAATGAGGAAAGGCGTCTTCAAAGTCACATTTGATACGGCCTTTGAACAGGTCATCAGGAATTGCGCCTCCCTTCATCTTCAGGACAAAGGCGACACGTGGATCACGGGCGGAATGATCGATGCCTACATCGGCCTCCATCATTCCGGTTATGCGCATTCGATTGAAAGCTGGTTTGAAGGCGAGCTTGCGGGCGGGCTTTACGGCGTCTCCCTCGGCTCCGCCTTTTTCGGCGAATCGATGTTCGCAAAGAAAAGCGACGCGTCAAAAGTCGCCTTTGTCACGCTCGTTCAACAATTGATCAAATGGAATTTCACACTTATCGACTGCCAGGTGACCACCGCCCATCTGAAAAGCCTCGGCGCACAGGATGTCCCCC
>QZJG01000025.1 GCA_003599275.1 Nitrospiraceae bacterium
ATTATGGGCGGACTGGACAAGGGCAGCGATTTTTCCATCTTGAAAAATCCGGTTGAGCAAAAGGTCAAGGCGCTGGTCCTGATCGGCAAGGCAAAGGACAAGATAGCTGCAGCGCTTGGGGGGACGGCTGAGACGGTAATTGCCGCAGACCTCGATGCTGCTGTTGAGATATCTCTTTCAAAGGCTTCCGCAGGTGATACGGTATTGTTGTCGCCCGGATGTGCGAGCTTCGACATGTTCCGGGATTTTGAAGACAGGGGAAGTAAATTCAAAGAAGCGGTGAGGAAGATAGCGGCATGTACTTGAATACGAGGAACACAAGGGGCATAGTCATATCGGTATCTATCCTGCTTGGGATCGGTATCTTCATGGTCTACAGCTCGACCGCGCTGATGTCTACGAAAAAATACGGCAGCGGTTTTCATTACCTTTGGAACCACCTTTTCACCGTGGCAGTCGGGGTCACTGCGATGGTCCTGCTTTCAAGGCTTGATTATCAGAGGTTAAGGCCTCTGGTCAAGGTACTGCTCGCGGTCGGCCTGGTGCTTCTGGCGCTTGTGTTTGTTCCCGGCATCGGCATCTCGGCAAACGGCGCGAGGAGATGGCTCAGGCTGTGGCCCACTACGTTTCAGCCTTCGGAGTTTGTAAAGCTGGTGATGGTCATATTTCTTGCAGATTACATGGACAGGAATATCCACAGGATGAAGGACCTCCGTTACGGCATACTGATACCGATGGCGGTCATGCTCGTCTTCCAGGGGATCATCATAAAGCAGCCTGATTTCGGCGCGGTAATGAGCCTCGGGATACTTACGATGACACTCCTTATACTCGGGGGCGTCAGGATGAGGTACATAGGCGCGATGGCTTTATGCGCCCTGCCGCTTGTATACATCGCCGTTACGTCCTCTTCATACCGGATGAAGAGGGTAATGTGTTTTACCGATCCATGGAAAGACCCGCTCGGCTGCGGCTTTCAGCTTGTGCAGTCTTTTATCGCCTTCGGCAACGGGGGACTGACCGGGCTCGGCATCGGAGGCAGCAAACAAAAACTCTATTTCCTTCCGGAGGTCCATACCGATTTTATCTTCTCCATGATAGGTGAAGAAACGGGCCTGATAGGGGCGGTCATAGTGGTGGCCCTTTTCCTCTGGCTTTTTATAATGGGTTTAAAGGTCGCGGGCCGGGCAAAGGACCCCTTCAGTTATTTTCTTACGGTCGGTTTAACTATGATGATAGGCGTCCAGGTCATCATCAATTTTGCGGTCACGACCGGGCTGATGCCCACAAAGGGCCTGCCGCTGCCTTTTATAAGCTACGGCGGCTCAGCGCTTCTTATGAACCTGGCCGCGGTCGGAATACTGATCAGCATTTCAAGAAACAATGAGAGCAGGATTATGGAAAACAGGTCATATGACGGCGGTTTTTCGCTCCGTAGTCCTTATATGAGAGGGAATTGATGAACATAGTTATTGCAGGAGGCGGCACAGGAGGACATGTCTTTCCGGCGGTCGCCATAGCAAATGAGATTAAAAAGGCGATTGCCGGCGCCACGGTCACTTTTGTCGGCACGGCAAGAGGGATAGAGTCAAGGGTAATTCCCAAGGAAGGATATGATCTGAGATTTATAAGGTCCGAGGGGATAGTCGGCAAAAATATCTTCAGCACCATTAAATCGGCCCTGAAGATACCTCTTTCATTAATGGATTCCCGCAGGCTGTTGAAAGAGCTGCAGCCCGATCTGGTATTCGGCGTCGGGGGCTACAGTTCAGGGCCTGTCCTGCTTTGCGCCTCATTGATGGGCATTCCCACAATGATACATGAGCAGAACACGCTACCCGGCCTTGCCAATAAGGTGCTGGGCAGGTTCGTCGATACCATAGCTGTGACTTACCATGAGAGCATAAATTTCTTCCCGGAGGACAGGACGTATCTCACAGGCAACCCTGTAAGGGCCGAGATATTGAGCGGCGACAGGGAAAGGGGCCGCAGGATATTCAGTCTCGACAAAGATCTTTTTACCATATTTGTATTCGGGGGCAGCCGGGGCGCAAGCAATATCAACAAGGCGGTCAGCGAGTCCCTCGCGTATCTGGAGCCTCTCAGGGACAGGGTGCAGTTCCTGCACCAGACAGGAGACAGGGACCTCGATGCGGTGAGGGAGGCATACCGTTACCGGGATTTTAAAGGCACCGTTATTCCCTTTACGTACGATATGGCCGACGCATATGCGGTCGCCGACCTGGTCATATCCAGGGCGGGCGCAACCACTCTCGCGGAGCTGACTGCCTGCGGGAAGGCGGCCATACTTATTCCTTACCCGTTTGCAGCGGCGAACCATCAGGAAATCAACGCGAGAAAACTCTGGGACATCGGGGCCGCGCATATGATCCTTGACAGGGACGTAAACGCCAAGACCCTTGCCGACATGGTCAAATTTCTCATAGAGGACCCGGACGCCATAGGACAGATGGAGCGCATAAGCAAGTCCGTCGGGAATCCCGATGCGACGAGGAGGATAATCGAACTCATGATGGGGCTGCTTAAAAAAAAATTGCAAACCGTAAATTGTAAATTGCAACTACAGATGAAATAATGAAATGTCATTGCGAGGAGCGGAGCGACGAAGCAATCACGAAAATTAGAGATTGCTTCGCTATTGCTCGCAATGACAACAAATGAAAGTATAAACACTATGTACAAGAGATTTGAGAAAGTCCATTTTACCGGTATCGGGGGGGTCGGCATGAGCGGTATAGCCGAAGTCCTCAAGAACCTTGGTTATGAAGTATCGGGTTCCGACCTGAAAGAGTCGGAGACCACCCTGAGACTGAGAGGTTTGGGCATCAACACAACCATAGGACACAGGACGGAGAATATCGGCAATGCCGACGTCGTGGTCATCTCTTCCGCGGTTTCCTCTGACAATCCGGAGGTTGAGGCGGCGCGGAGGTCGTCCATTCCTGTTATACCGAGGGCCGAGATGCTTGCAGAGCTTGCAAGGCTGAAATACGGCGTGCTCGTGGCGGGCGCTCACGGCAAAACCACGACAACGTCGCTTGTATCGAGCGTCCTCGCCGAAGGCGGGTTCGATCCGACCGTAGTAATCGGGGGGAAATTAAAGGGCCTCGGAAGCAACGCAAGACTTGGCCAGGGGGAGTTCCTTGTGGCTGAAGCGGATGAGAGCGACGGTTCATTTCTCAAGCTCTCTCCGACTATCGCGGTTGTGACCAATATCGACAGGGAGCATATGGATTTCTTCAAGAACATCGATGACATAAAAAATGCCTTCCTTTCTTTTATCAACAAAGTGCCGTTTTACGGCCTCTCCATATTGTGCGGCGATAATGAATACATCAAGGAGCTTTTGCCGAAGGTACAGAGGAGATTCATTACATACGGCCTGGGCGCCGACATGGACCTGACCGCCAAAAACATCAGGACGGAAGATTACAGGTCTGTGTTCGAGGCGGTTTTGAACGGGAAATCTCTCGGAGTTTTCGGGGTCCCGCTGATCGGTCTTCACAATGTGAGCAACTGTCTTGCCGCCATTGCCGTTGCGAATGAACTGAAGATGAGCATAGAGGGCATTCGCAAGGCGCTGCATGACTTCAGCGGCGTGCAGAGGCGCTTTGAGATGAAAGGGGAGATCGCCGGTATTAAGGTCATCGACGATTACGGACATCATCCTTCCGAGATCAATGCCACCCTGAGGGCCGCGAAAGAGGCGTTGATACAGAGCCATGGGTCTAAACTCCAGGCTGTCAGGGGCAGGCTTGTCGTCCTCTTTCAGCCTCACAGGTATTCGAGGACGCGGGACCTCATGGCTGATTTTACCCACTCCTTTGCCGATGCCGACAAGGTGGTGCTGATGGACATTTATCCCGCGGGGGAAAAACCGATAAGCGGTATCGATTCCGGGATATTGTTCAGGAGGATAAAGGACACCGGCAGGGACATCGAGTATATAAAGGACAGAGATGAGATATCAGGTTATCTTGCTCGTGAGTTGAGAGAAGGCGATACGCTCCTTACTCTCGGCGCGGGAGACGTGTGGAAGCTGGGCGAAGAATTTTTAAAATTAAAAATCGAGGGAATGCTGATTGGTTGATTACAAACTGAAAGAGATATTCGACAAGGGGCTTTTCAGGGGCGTGATAAAATTTGATGAGCCCATGGCGGCGCATACTTCCCTGAGGCTTGGCGGGCCCGCGGAGGTCATGGTGTTTCCTGAAGACCTTGCGTCCCTGCAAAATGTTCTTCATGCTGCAACCGGGGAAAAAATACCGGTGTTTGTGTTTGGAGCAGGCACGAACCTCCTTGTGACTGACACAGGGATAGAAGGCGTCGTAATATCTTTGAGAGATTTCCGTGATGTGGGATTCACAGGAGAAACAGACGGCAGCAGTGTTGTCATACATGCGGGCGCGGGGACGCCTCTTGCGGGCATTCTGCATTTTGCCCAAAAAAACGGGTGCTCCGGAATCGAGGCGCTTGCCGGGATACCGGGATATCTTGGCGGCGCTGTTTATATGAACGCGGGCTCGTTCGGAGTGGAAATGAAAGACGTGCTCGTTTCTGTTACGGTAATGAACGGCAGCGGAGAGGTTTCCATGCTCGGCAGGGACAAAATGGACTTCTCTTACAGGCAGTCGAATTTGCCTGAAGGTCCGGTAATACTCAGCGCCGATATTGCACTTGGAAGGGACAAGCCTGAAGAGATCGCGGGACGCATGAAGGAATTTCTGCAAAGGAAGAAAAATACCCAGCCGCTTGGGGAGCCTTCCGCCGGGTGCGTCTTTAAAAACCCTGAAGGGGACGCGGCCGGAAGGCTGATAGAGGCAGCCGGATGCAAGGGCATGAGGACCGGTGATGTCGAGGTGAGCTCAGTGCATGCAAATTATTTTATTAACAAAGGCAGGGCGAAGTGTGCGGATTTTATCGGGCTTATGGAAGCAGTAAAGGAAAGAGTGAGGGAGCAGAGCGGGATCATTCTTGAGCCGGAGATAACGATTGTGGGAAAGAAGTGATGTTGTGAGTATGTCATTGCGAGGGACAAGGTCCCGAAGCAATCTCATGAAGAGCTGATAGTTGACTGATCGCTAAAAGAAGATTGCTTCGCTTTGCTCGCAATGACGATTAAAATTGCAATTAAGGCAAATGGAGAGAATCAATGACTAAAAAACCAGTTACAACTAAAAGAATAGGCGTTCTGATGGGAGGGGAGTCCTCTGAGAGGGACATCTCCATCAGGAGCGGTCTTGCGATTTATCAGGGACTGCAGGAGCTGGGTTATAACGCGGCGCCAATTGACATAAGCAAAGATGTCGTAACAGTCCTGAGGAAGGAAAAGATCAAATTTGCATTTCTTGCCCTGCATGGAGGCATCGGGGAAAACGGCGCGATACAGGGGATGCTCGAAGTCCTGGGAACGCCTTATACGGGTTCCGGCATATTGGCTTCAGCCCTTGCCATGGACAAGGAGGTCTCAAAAAAGATATTTACATATCACGGATTGCCGGTGGCGCCGTTTGTAGTCATGGAAAAAGGTAAATGGAAAAAGGAAAAAAATCTTCCATCTTCCGTCTCCCATCTTCCATTCACTCTGCCGTGGGTCGTCAAGCCTGTTGCCGAGGGTTCGAGCATCGGCGTCAGCATCGTCAAAGAAGAAAAAGATCTGAGCTTATCTGTCGAGAAGGCATTTTCTTTCGACCGGAGGGTCATGGTTGAAAAATTCATTCCGGGCAAAGAGGTGCATATCGGAATACTCGGGCACAGGGTCCTCGGAGGCGTGGAGGTGAGGCCTTCACTGGAATTCTACAACTACGAGGCAAAATACACCTCCGGACTGACTGATTATATAGTGCCGCCGGAGATTGACGAAGCGACATATGAAAAGGCCAAAGACATTGCATTGAAGGCCCACGAGGCGCTGGGATGTTCAGGGGCGAGCAGGGTGGACCTGAGGATAGATGAACAGGGAAACGTCCCTAATGTCCTTGAGGTCAATACACTGCCGGGGATGACCACGACGAGTCTTCTTCCCAAGATAGCAAAGTCCGCCGGCTTGAGTTTTAACGACCTTATAGAGGAGATAATCAGGCTTGCGCTCAAAGAATAACAAACGCAAAACGGTATCGCGGCGTCAGGGGAGATTTGCGGTCTTCTTCAAGAGGACGTTCATGGTCCTGTCGATTATTGTCTCGTCTGCTGCCGTGGTGACGGGCGCATATCTTCTGGCGCAGGCTTTTTATGTAAGGGACATCCAGGTCTCAGGCAATAATCATCTCGACAAAAGGGACATCGAAGATATCCTGGACATCCGCAGGGAGCCGCTCCTGGACCTGGACCTCAAGACCCTTGATGCAAAGCTCAGGAGCAATGCGTGGATCAAAAAGGCGTCACTGAGATGGCAGCTCCCAGGCACCCTTGTGATCAATATTGAAGAGTCTGCTCCGAAGGCGCTGCTGAGTTTCGGGACGGGGACATTCCTTGTTAATGAGGACGGCAATATAATGGAGAGGCTGCAGGATGCGGCCACGCCGTTTCTGCCGGTAATAAAGGGGATAGACCCCGCGTATAAAAAAAACATATCGGAAGCGATGAAGCTGGTGGATGCACTGAGCGCAAAGAATATCCTTGCCGACAGGCAGTCCGTGGAGATAGGGCTTGAATCATACGGCCTTTTTGTTAATATAGACGGTGAGTTTATCATGGTCGGTTACGGGAGATACCCGGAAAAATTTGACAGGTGGATGGAGCTTGAGCCTGAACTGAGAAAGAGAGGGGTCCCGATTCAGTATGTGGACCTGAGGTTCAAGGATTCCGTTGTAGTGAAACCCGTAAAACCTGAAAAGGAAAAAGTCGGGGACAAAAAAAACAAAAAGAAGGAGAAGAAGATTTCCTGATTTCGGAGCAATTATGCACTTTGGATTCATAAAAAACGTAGCGTCTAAAGACAGCAGGATCGTGGCAGGACTTGACGTTGGCTCGTCAAAGGTGTGCGCCCTGGTCGGTGAGGTCCCGTTGTCCGGTAGACGCGGCAATGAAAAGGCAAATGCCGGCATAAATATTATAGGTCTCGGCACGTCCCAGTCAAAGGGTATAAAAAAGGGAGTTGTCATCAACATAGAGCAGACCGTAGAGTCGATCAGGGAAGCGGTGGAAAAGGCCGGTGAGATGGCCTCTGTAGATATCAGGACTGTCAACATCGGAGTTACCGGAGGGCATATAAGCTGCATACCGAGCCACGGTGTAATAGCGGTCAAGGAAAAAGAGATAGGGATGAAGGAAGTCGATATGGCCATTGAAGCTGCAAAGGCAGTGGCGATCCCTTTTGACAGGGAGATACTCCATGTAGTCCCGTCCGAGTTTATCGTAAACGGGCAGGGCGGGATAACGGACCCCAGGGGGATGGTAGGCGTAAGGCTCGAGGTGAAAGTCAATATTATTACGGGCGCTGCGTCTTCAATACAGAACCTGATCAAGTGCTGTCAGAAGGCCGGGCTTGAAGTCACTGACGTTGTGTTCCAGCCCCTTGCGGCTGCGGACGCTGTGCTTACTCATGATGAAAAGGACCTCGGGGTCGCCCTTGTCGATATCGGCGGAGGCACAACGGATATCGCTGTTTTCCAGGAAGGGCAGATGTCCCATTTTTCGGTGCTGGCGGTAGGGGGCGGCAATTTTACCAATGATGTTGCAATAGGATTGAGGCTCCCTTTTCAGGAAGCCGAGCAGTTGAAAAAAGAATACGGCTGCACGATGCTTTCCCTGATTAATACCGGAGAAGAGATGAAAATCGGACATGCCGGGGGCAAAACAGGCAAAGATATGCCGAGAACACATCTCGTTGAAATACTTCAGCCCCGCGCCGAGGAATTGTTCAAACTGATAAAAGAGGAAATTACGGGCAAGGGGTATCACAGGCTGATAAACTCCGGCGTGGTCCTTACAGGAGGGGCCGTGCTGATGGAGGGGATGGACATAATGGCGGAAAACGTGCTTGAGCTTCCTGTAAGGACCGGACATCCGGCGGGCGTCACGGGCATTCAGGATATCGGCAGTCCGGCATATGCGGCAGGCATTGGATTGGCGCTCAGGGAAGCTGATGCGTTTGCGGAAGAAGAGAGGGCAAACGGCGAAAGTTTGATTCATGGAATAAAATCGAAAGTGAGCGGATGGTTCAGATCATAGGTATTGATAAATGCAATTATTGAAACCACAGAGACACAGAGACACAGAAAAAGAAGTTGAGAAATTGAGAAGATATGAAGTTGATGACAAATTCTCAGGTTCCCAACTTCTCATCTTCGTATCTTTTTATATTTCCTCTGTGCCTCAGTGCCTCTGTGGTTGTTTTTATTTTGTAAATCAGGAAGAAACAATTTAAATAAAAAATTTATTAAAGAAAGGAGAAATGCTATGAAAATCTTTGAGCTGGAAGAGGTAGAGAGAAACCATACGAACAACCCCGCGAAGATCAAGATCGTTGGTGTAGGGGGAGGGGGGAGCAATGCCGTCAACAGCATGATAGCGTCGAATTTACAGGGAGTGGAATTTATAGCCGTCAATACGGATTCCCAGGCGCTTGAATTGTCCCTGGCACATCAGCGCGTGCAAATAGGCAATTCGCTCACAAAGGGATTAGGCTCAGGCGCAAGGCCTGAGATTGGAAGAGATGCGGCCATGGAAGACAGGGTCCTTATCGAAGACGCCTTGAGAGGCGCCGACATGGTATTTATCACGGCCGGCATGGGGGGAGGCACAGGCACGGGGGCCTCACCGGTAGTTGCGGAGGTGGCAAGGGAGTTAGGCATTCTCACAACGGCAGTTGTTACCAAGCCTTTTCTTTTAGAAGGGAACAAGAGGGCGAGGAACGCGGAGCAGGGGATTAAAGAGCTCCAGAAAAATGTAGATTCAATTATTGTTGTGCACAATCAGCGGCTGTCAAACATTACCGACAAAGAGACAACATGGCTGCAGGCCCTGAACCTTGCAAATGACGTGCTGAGGCAGGCAGTAAGGGGCATAACCGACTTAATACTGATACCCGGACTTATAAACCAGGATTTTGCAGACATCAGGACCATCCTGTCCGACGGCGGCAGATCGCTCATAGGCATCGGCATCGCGAGCGGGGAAAACAGGGCCGTCCTTGCGGCCAAGATGGCAATCACAAGCCCCCTGTTGGAGGAAACCTCCATTGATGGCGCCAAGGGCGTATTAATCAACATCACTGGAGGTTCCTCCCTCACATTCCATGAGGTCAACGAGGCAGGCAGTCTCATCAGGGACGCCGTACACGACGATGCGGAGATAATCTTCGGATCGGTCATTGACCAGGACCTCGACGATAAGATAACAGTTACGGTAATAGCAACCGGCTTCGAAGAAAAGCCCAAGTCAGTCATGCCCTCGCTTGACAAGTGGAGACCTTCTGCAAGCGATGTTACAGTGCTGAAAGGCTCATACAAGGTACTGGCAAAGGACACTCTCAAGGTAAGTGATGAAAATTATCTTGACGTGCCTACGTTCATGCGGAAGAACGGATTCACTACGGACGATAAAGATATAAAGACGGTTTAGGCAGATATTCTTTTGAAGGCAATGCGCAGTGTTTCGACTGTGAGAAACTGAATATGCATTTCTCCGCCCCCAATTCTTTAGTGCAGGCGGAGATGCATTCACCGCAGTTTACGCAGTTTATGTCTTTTTTCAGAAGACGGGGCCTTACGTTCATGAAACATGCCTTTTCACAGCCCTTGCAGTCCGTGCAGGCAGCGAGTTTCGCAGGGTCCGTTTTTATCCTGAGTGAAACCGGGCTGGCCCAGCCGAAGAGCATTTGCATTAAACCCGCGGAGCAAACGAACTTGCAGAGCGTATGCCGGACAATCATCGATGAAATAAATATATAGATGGCGACCCCTGTGGTCCCAGCCTTCACGCCAAAGGTGAAATCCCGGCTTATCACCTGACTCCATACAGTCTTCGGATTTACAAAATAGCCTGTGAGCATCACTCCGAAAAACAGTGGGATGAGAATCATGCAGAAGAGTGCAAGTATTATGTAAGGAAATCTTTTCCCGGCAGGCAGTCCGGGGTCATTGGGTTTTTTTGTGAAAAGGCTTCTCCTGCCGAATATCTTCATTGTAAAGAAATCGAAAAGCTCAAACAACGCGCCTTCAGGGCAAAGCCAGCCGCAGAAGAATCTGCCGGTGAAGACACCGAGAAGCGGAAAGACGGCAAGCACGCCGAGCCAGGGGAGTATTGCCTTGAGCAGGAAGCGCCATGCCACGTGTGACGCATTTTCGAGTGAGGGGTCCAGGTAAACGCCTTCCGCCAATCCTATGCTCCATTCATTTCCCATTACTATAAGGCTTTTTGTGCCGGAGTCGATCCGCAGGATATCGAAAGCAGGTGCGAGGAGTATCAGGAGAATGAATGTTATCTGAGTGGTCCTTCTGTATACCTTGAGGCTCATGATTGTTTATACCATTTGCAGGAGGGCCGGGGCCATGAGGCGGGTCATATGAGCCGGATCATAAATATAATCAAGATCGTCATTCCCGAAGTAGTAATCGGGAATGACGGCAACAACTGGAAATAGTTTTTTATTTCTTCACAGTTACATTCCTCACACCGGACGGTCGCCATGCAGGGGATATGACGCCTGACTGCTCATCCTGTTCGAGATACGACGCCCACGTGACTGTGAAGTCTCCGTATTTGTCATTGACGGCATCAACGGCATGGAGGAGAGATTTCTCTTTGGCCGTATAATCGAACAAGGCCATTTGAGCATTGTCCTCCTTTTTCAATTGCGAGATGCTGACTCCTAACAGTCTTACTTTGTCTCTCAATCGTATCGTGTTCAATATGCCGATTGCGTGACGGTATATTTCATGAGTTATATTGGTGGGCCCCGGTAAAGTGGTCTGTCTTGTAAATGTCTCAAAATCAGGATACCGTATTGTGAGAGAAACCTTCTTTCCGGCAAAGCCGTATTTTCTCGCCCGCCTTCCGACCATCTCGCTTAACTTCAGGACCTGCGCCTCAATCTGTTTCCTGTTTGAAATATCACGAGGCAGCGTCATGCTGTGCCCTATGGATTTAGGGTCTTCATCTTTGACGATGAGAGGCCTGTGGCAGATACCCTGCCCCATGAGCTTCAATGTCTCTCCGATGATGCCGAATTTATTTCTCAATAAACTTGCAGGCGCCTCGCCAAGCTCGGCGCAGGTCTTTATCCCAAGTTCGGCAAGCCTTCGCTCGATTGACGGACCGATGCCCCATAATTCTTTCACGGGTAAATTCTTAAGCACGGATTGAATATCTTCTTCCTTAAACCATCGTAAACCGTCCGGCTTTGCAATGTCGCTGGCAAGTTTTGCCATGAGAATATTCGGCGCGATACCGACAGTGCAATTGATGCCGAACCGTTTTTTGACTTCCTTCTTGATCGAAAGTCCGATAGCCTCAGCCCCACCGAACAGGTGATGCGTTGTCGTCACATCGAGGAAGGCTTCATCAATGGAGTAGATCTCGATATCGGGCGTGAACCTGCTGTAAACTTTGGAAAGCTCCTTGCAGGTGTGAGTGTATTTTTCACTATCTCCAACAACGAAGATGATATGCGGGCATAACTTTTTCGCCTCGTAAATATTCATTCCCGTCTTGACGCCGAACTTCCTCGCCTCATACGAACGCGTCGTTACGACCGTCCTGCCGCCGGAACCGATAACGGCGATAGGCTTGCCGCGCAGCTTCGGATTGGCCTGCTGCTCCACCGAGGCAAAGAATGCGTCCATGTCTATGCAGAGGATGATGTTGTGCATGGCTGGTTTCCACGTGGCAGCAATAAGGATGGAACGATTAATTTTCCTTCAGATGATTTTCAATAATAGACTTTACATAAGTGGGCATTGATTTTTTCATCTTCTCAACACGCTCCTTAAATTTCTCAAATATTTCCACTTCGTGTTCAGCCCAAACTATATCAAGCCTTCTAATGCGTCTCAGGGCAATGTGTTTATAATCATTGGGACAGGCCCAATAACATGACTGGCAGACAGCAGTAGATTTTTCCTCAAGCCAATTTGAACAGTGTTCACAAGACCAGGACTTTGCCCGATTACAGGAACCGCATAGCAGCATGTACTCTTTAGTATTTCTTTCGTTGTTATTACAATCCCCGGAAACTTCGTAAGGAACGCGGTGATCAACTTGTAAATATCTTTCCTCGTATAATTCAAGACAGATGGAACACTTACAGCCAAGATCTTCAATAAGTTTATTTTTGAACTCTTTTGAAAATATCTTTCTCCCTCCGAGCTTATCGTGACTAATGTTGGAAAGCTCAGCGAATCTGTATGCAGCTATAGTCCGGCCCTCTGTATTCTTAACATTGAAAGTTTCGAGTGGTATGCCCTGTTCCCGGACATCCCGTGCTGCTCTTGGTGGATGTTTATAGCCGTATTTCTTCTCAAGGTCTTCCGTAGTGATGAAGCCATGTTTCAGAATATGTTCGATGACCGTCTTCGGACGCTTGCTTGTAACTGCTTTTAATCTGGCTAAGAACTCTCTTGGATATTTGCGCTGGGTCATATGGCAGCTTCAAATAATGAATTTTGGTGATGGAAGGATTCCCTTTTATTGATAGATAGGTTATCTATACGCAGCACCAAAGCAGGAGATAAGTATAAAGATTCAATAGTATTGTCGGCGCGTCCTAACAGCGTTGATTGAGATGATCTTCCGGCATCTATTTCTAAATGTTTTAATCTGAGAAAGTCAGGCAGAAGTTTGCCATACGCTTTAGAGCCTGTCCGTCCATCATAACTTACAATATACGAAATCTTTCTATTATTAAGTCTATGAAGCGCTTCAACAAACCGTTCACATTGCAGTCCATTTATATATCTCGAATCACGAGTGCTGCAAACCCCCTGGTATGGCGGGTCCATATATACCATGTCAGATGATTCAGCGGCAGCCATGATGTCTTCATAATCTGAAGAAGTTACAGTTGATCGTCCTTTTAAAAGATGGGAGGCCCCAAGAATGTTGGCTTTCATCGTATCGGGGTTAGCGCCCTTTCTTCTATTATCAGGACTTTGGTTAAACTCTCCATTAGAGTTGTATCGCACAGACGCCTTAACGCATCGGGCCAGCAAATAAAGAAAATAATCAGGGCGTTGAGAGTGATTGAATTTTTTGCGGACTAAATCATAGAATTCCCTTTCCCTTCCTTCTTGCGCAAACCAAAGCTTTTCGTATGCTTTAGCAATGACCTGCGGCTTGTTTATGATTTCATTCCATAAATCAATTAATGCGTTATTCAGATCATTAAGGTGAAAACTTTTCGCTTTTCTATGATATGCCGCTGCAATTGATACAGCCGCCGATCCTGAAAACGGCTCAATGAGTTTTTCAACATTTGACGGGAAAAAAGAAAGTATGATATTTGCTAAGGCACGCTTGCTGCCTTGATAAGGGATGGGATGTGGAATAGCCATAACGTTATATAACCTCTTTGCTTTTTATGATACCCTATTATAATTAAGAATTATTCGCATTTAAAATATAATTCCTGTCAGCGTGTTTATATGCGGTTAAAAAACCCCGCACTCCAATAAACCTTTTGCCGAGACATTGCTTTCAACAACATTACTGCTCACTCCACTTGTCATCGTCCCATTCTTTATATGCCACTCTTTATTGTTGCGTTCAGAGAATTCTATTGCCTGCTGGCTCAGGTCATTGTAGAAGTTTTTATAGTCAGGATACCTTGTAACCATCGCATTGTAATTGAGCCTGCCGAAGATGATTTTATCCACGAATGAAATAGATTCTAAGATGTCGGCAAAATCCTGGTCAATTATATTCGGAGTCGGATATGGCTCGATGCTTACCCACGTTTTGATTCCTTTTTTGTGCAAGCGGTAAAGACTATCAATCCGTTTCTTATAAGGCGCAGAAAAAGGTTCGTACTTTTTTCTGAAATCTTCATTAAGTGAAATCAGAGTGATGCCGAATTCGTTTTCCCTGCTTAACAATGCCAGTTCCAAAGGCAACATCCCTTTTGTAAGAGCCGTGCATCTGACGTCTGCTTTATTCAGCATCCTGATTAATCGCAAACTTAAATCAGATATTGATTCATAGCCATACATGAACGGATCAGTGCTGAAACATAGATGTACGAACCTTATCTTGTCCCTATGTTTCGGGATTTCCTTCTCCAGAAGCTCAACGGCATTTGCGACAATCTTAGGCTTAATCCATTCGTCGTAGCTCTTTACCTTGCCAAATCTTTTAGCCATCATCATGGCGTAGCAGGGATACAAGCATCCATGCGAACAACCTTCCACATGGTTGATTGTATAGTCGCCATACTCAACGGCTGTTTTGTAGAGAAGGGATTTCCGTTGAATGCACTTCATAATTACTTGCCTTTAATGGAAAATGATGACATCTTTCCCTTGAAGTCCTCTTTCTGTCTTACTGTCTACAGGGATAGTTTTCACGGAGCCATCACTTTTAAGCGCTTTAATCGCATTTTTAATATCTGTCTCAAGATAAGGGACTTCGTCAATGTTTTCCTGTTTCCCTGCAATCTTTACCCACTTGTCAAAATATTCCTTAAAGACAAAGTGTTTTATTTTCGTTTGAGGTTCATACTCCCAGAAGAAGAAATCGTAGCCTTTATTGTAAATCTCTTTTGCCATTTGCCCCTAATCTCCCTTTCTTTAGTCAAGCTAATATAGCATACGATAACTTCATTTACGCATTAAATCCCCCGTCCTGTTTTCTCCGTGTGTCTGCGAGGTATAAAGGAACTGTCTGCCGATTCCTTCCCGCGCTGCTCAATGATAGCGCCGAGCAATTCCGTTATGAATTCCTTGTCCCTGGCCATTCTTGTTACTACCCCCTCTCTTTCTTTTTTGGGCAATTCCTTTAACGCCCTCCAAAACATTTCCGATACTGCTTCATTAATTGTCATGATCCCTGCCTCCCTCATTGATTTAACGCCCTTCATTTTACACACCCCTTGGTCCCCTCTTGATAGAGGGGAAAACTCACGCCTCCACGCCCACCAGCCGCCATATCAGGGATGTTGCGTCGAAAGCAAGCTCATACAGTGTTTTGCCGTCTGTCACGGAAAAATGATGGACCAGGTTCTGTCCCTCGGTTGTTTTCCACGTGTAGGTGATTTCTTTTACCTCAAAAGTCTTCCCCGACCATTTGAACTTGACAGGCCTTATCCTGTAACGCGGCCCGAATGAGACTATGACACTTATGTGTTCGCCGATCTGCATGGTTTTCTAATTAGAGTCTTCATTGGCAGACACGGAGGTCTGCCCCTGTAAGGGCATATCGCGATACGCTCCTACGCCAAACTCATAACTCCAAACTCTTCTCATATTTTCCTTATTACGCCGATGACTTTCCCCTGAACTCTTACTTCATCCGCATTGTAACTCACCGGCTTCATGGTCTTGTTTTCCGGTTTCAAAACTATTTTCCCCTTTTCCCTGAAGACCTTTTTAACAGTCGCTTCATCCTCCATGAGAACGACCCCGATCTCGCCGTTTCCGATAGTGCTTTGAGGCCTGACGATTACGAAGTCGCCGTCAAGTATCCCTGCGTCAATCATGCTGTCGCCCGTGACTTTCAGGGAGAAAACGTCTTCTGCCGGGAAAAGGGTCTTATCAATGAAGATGTGCTGCCCGATTTCTTCAACCGCAAGGACGGGCTTGCCGGCCCTGATTTTTCCTGCTACCGGAACAGCAAGCCCCTCCGGCTGTCTGAGGCCGGGTATCTCAATGCCTCTTGATTTTGCGGGGTTTATTTTTATGAAACCCTTCTTCTCGATGGCCTTAAGGTGCATCCGTGCCGCCGCCCAGAGGATTTCAAACCGCTCGCCGATTTCCCTGACGGTCGGGGGGTAGCCGTGCTTTTGCGCGTACTCCCGGAGGAAGTCTAAAATCTTTTTCTGTTTCACGGTTAATTTCAGCATATATACATTTGTATACTATATGCCGTTCTGTTTTGTCAAATTTGTCAAGGGAAGTACAGAGGAAAAGAGCTAAATCTAAAAACGGCAGTTATATCCACAGATTTTATAAAGACAATAATATAATGAGATGGACACATATTGTATATCCACCCAAAAGGTGCACGGCAAAAGTTAGTCAATCTTTTAATAAATCTGTGCTAATCTGCGTAATCTGTGGACAAGTACTTTTTTTAGGATAAAGGAAGAGGTAAAAGACCGGACATTGCTGTCCGGTCTTAAAGAGGTTTATGGCTGCCTGGCAGGTAAAGGCTGTTTGCCGAGTGTGAAGAAGTCTTTGACAATGATTGCTGCTCCCACAAGAAAACCGACCCCGAAGATCGCCCTGAATATCCAGAACCAGAGGTTGTAGCCTGCCTTTACCGTCACATAATCGAGGCCGAGGAGACGTTCGAGGTATGTCTGCACCATGCCTGCTCCGGTTATCGTTATCACTATAAAGACCATGGATATCGTCATCCACCAGAAGGCCAGATAGCCTTTTGACTGGTTAAACTCTTTGACGCCCCTCAGGGAGGGAAGGGTCACATAAATCATGGACAGGATGAGCAGCACGTATGCGCCGTAAAAAGCGAGGTGCCCGTGCGCGGTTGTTATCTGTGTTCCGTGCGTCCACTTGTTTACCTGCGGGAGCGTGTGCACTACGCCCCACAGGCCCGCGCCGACAAAATTAAAGATTGCATGGGCCACCGTATAATAAAGTCCGACCCTGTTCTCTACGACTCCGCGTGTTTCGCGCGTGGTCCTGAAGGCGTCCCAAACCATCAGGAGCAGAGGTATCGGTTCAAGAGAACTGAAGATGCCGCCTACCCATAGCCAGTATTTGGGTGTGCCTATCCAGTAGTAATGATGTCCCAGTCCAAGAATGCCGGTGAAGAGCACGAGCCCGGTCTCTATATACATCCATTTTGCGAGCACCTTTACATCTGCGCCGAGAAGTTTGTGGAGCATGAATGCAAGAAGGGCAGCGGCGATCATCTCCCATGAGCCTTCGACCCAGAGGTGCACCACCCACCACCACCAGAACTGGTCTTTCACCATGCTTTTCGTATAGAACATTCCGGGGATGTACATGAGGGCGAGAAACGTCAGGCCTCCAAGTAAAACTCCCTGTACCGCCGTAAATTTTTTTGTCTTCAGAATGGTCATCAGGTTGTTGAACAGAAAAAGCAGCACCGACACGACAATGAGGACATCGGCCCATCGCGGGGCCTCGATATATTCCCGGCCCTCATTTAACAGGCGGGTACCGAAGATCTCCGTGTTGGCCTGGGGATTCAGACCCATAACAATATAACCGGCTACCACTGCGCCGACTGCAAGCACGGTCGCCCAGAACTGGAATTGCGCCAGCGGGACGCTCCACAATTCGGTCTCGGATTCTTCAGGCACGACATAATATGTGGCCCCCATCATCCCCATGAGCAGCCATACTACAAGGGCATTAATATGCAGTGTTCTGATGGTGTTGAAATTAAGAATGAAGAAATCAGGCCACATGAATTGGACAGCTGCGATGATCCCCACGAGGACCTGGACGAGGAAAAGGACCACGGCGGCCGTATAAAAATTCAGCGCTATCTTCTGACTTTGATATTGCATTGCTCTCCTCCCTTGGTAAATTTATTTCAATGTAATCAGATACTCTGCCAGCATCCTTATCTCCTCATCACTCAGATGGGCAAAGGCCGGCATCGCGGAATTTTCAACGACCGAAGCCGGGTCTTTCAGATGCCTTATATGCCAGTCGATGTCAGGCTGTTTTGATCCTGTATGTGTGAGATCAGGCCCTGCCGTGCCGCCAAGTCCCGCGATCTGGTGGCATGCCGCGCAGTCGTTCTTCCGGAAAAGCATCTGCCCGGTGCTTGCGGTCCCTGCAGCGGCTGCAGCCGCAAGGACAGGTTTCGGGGGCCAGTCGTTTGTATCCACTTTCGAGGTCCACTCAAGAAACGCTATCAGATTGTCCGCCTCTTCTTCGGAAAGTCCGAGTTTCGGCATAGCGGCGTCCGGCTTTATCGACCGGGGATTGAGAAGAAACTTTTTCAGATATCCTTTCGGTTTCCGCTCTGTGGCCTTCGTCATGTCAGGCGCAAAGTATGAGCCGTTGCCGAGGATGGTGTGGCAGCCGATGCAGTCGTACTTATGCCAGACCTTCTTGCCTGCATCCACCTTTTCCGTAATTTCGGGCGCCCTCTTGTCCAGGGTCCCCATGGTATCTATGGTCAGAATTACAAGGACGGCGAAACAGAGAAGACTGCCGTAGATAAACAGGTTTTTCGCAGCATTTGTACTCATTGAGTGACCTCCTTTTTTATTTTCTTGGCACAGACCTCAAGATGATAATTTTATACATCAATCCCGCAGCGACGGAGAATGATTTATATCATATGATTTAAATCATAGGTGAAGAAGTGCGGTCTTTGGGGCGGGGATCAGTTCTTTCGTGATGGAGGCAGGATTGCACACGCCGTGCAAGTGTCTTTAAATCTTTCTCCCCTGCACAGGCGTGAAATCCCCTGATGACACAGGGCGAAGTCATATTTGAGCGGATCGTCGGGGTCGAACTTTTTCAGCGATTCCGTGATCTCTTTTGCGGTCTTCCAGTCCGAAGATTTCCTCTTTGTCAGGCCGAGGCATCCCGAAATTCTTGCGATGTGAACGTCAAGAGGGATGATTAGTTTTGAAGGAGGTATTTTGTCCCAGATGCCGAAGTCTATATCCTTCGTCCTCACCATCCATCTCAGGAAAAGGTTCATGCGCTTGCATGCGCTGCCGCCCGCGGGAGACGGGAAGAATTGCGAAATCCCCCCTTTGTCACCCCGGAGAAAATAATCGACAAAACCGGTCAGGGCCTTTCCGATGTCTTCATCTTCCGTGTTGTAACAGTGATAAAACAGGTCCTTCAGCGAACCCCATTTTTTCAGGGCAGCGCCCAATCTGTTGACAAGGGAAAGAATATCCTCTTCTTTATTAAACCGGTAGCTGGTCCCCCTGAAATATTTTTTATCTTTTTTAAGCGAGAAATTTCTGAAAAATTCTGCGGGATGCCTGCCGCCGGGCTTGAGGATCTTTTCTATCACAGGTTTGAACAATTCCACCTTGCCATATGCAAAACATGAAGCGATGAGTCCCGCTGCTTCTATGTCTTCGGGTCCGGTATACTTGTGAGGGAACTCGACAGGGTCGTGTTTGATCCTCTCTTTGAAATTAAATTCGCCGTAAAATTTGTCGAGGGTTTGTTTGAGCGAAGAGCCATCCGAAAATTTGTCTGCCGGCATAGCTCATATTCTAACACAGCCCGGACCTGCAGCCATTCCGGCCCGAATCCTTACTGCGCGCGGTCGGGGACAACGAATACTTTGATTCTTAAAAGACCCGTCGGGAGAGTATTGTTGAAGGACGTGAAGTTGACTTTGAAAGCGGAATTCTGTTAACTTGAAATTCGCTTTCCGTCGGCGGTGTAGCTCAGTCGGTTAGAGCATACGGCTCATATCCGTAGTGTCGCTGGTTCGAGTCCAGCCACCGCCACCATCCAATTGTGAATTTGCTTTTTTTCTTTTGACGTATCGGGAAATTCCAATTATAATCTATCCATGTTTGAGACCGTAAAGAATCTGCTGGTGACGTTCATTCCCATATTTGTAGCGATAGATATATTTGCCGTGCTTCCGATATTCATATCCATAACCGGCGATATTGCGGATAGCGAAAGAAAGACGATAGTCAGACAGTCGATAATTACGGCTTTGGCCGTAAGTCTTGCATTTGTGGCCCTGGGGGAAGCGGTCTTCAAGATATTGGGGATTACCGTCGATGACTTCAAAATAGCCGGTGGGCTGGTACTCCTCGTTATTGCAGTTCTTGATCTTATAAGATACGGCGGTGAGCGGAGAAAAGTGGAAGACACCGTCGGGGTTGTGCCTATAGGCGTGCCGCTGATTGTAGGGCCTGCCGTGCTGACCACGCTGATAGTCCTGATCAACCATTACGGCATCGTCCCGACCGTGATATCGCTTGTCCTGAATCTGTTCATTGTATGGGCTTCTTTTGTAAATGCGGAAAAAATCACGACCCTTATAGGCAAGAACGGCATTGTCGCCATTTCGAAGATCATGGCGATCCTGCTTGCCTCCATCGCAGTCATGATGATACGCCTCGGATTGCAGAATGTCATTAAATAAAGATAACGAAACCCGTGTAACCTCTGTAAAAAAGAAGAGCGGGGGGGCGCCCCAAATCAAGCTGATTGACGACGGATACTGCTTTGTATGCGGGCTGAAAAACCCTCTCGGCCTGAAACTTGAATTCGTTTTTGACGGTAAAGCCATAAAGACTGAATTTGTCCCGAAGAAGGAATATCAGGGATATTACAACATTGTTCACGGCGGGATCATCTCAACCCTGCTTGACGAGGCCATGGTCAAGCTTGCCATCGCCATGAACATGCCGGCCGTCACTGCGCAAATGGATATCCGTTTAAGAAAGGCATTGCTCGTCGGGCAAAAGATAACCGTTCAGGCAGAGGTGTTAAAAAATACGAAAAAGATTCTGGAAGTGCATGCCAGGGCGCTGACGGACGATAACACGGTTGTGGCTGAGGCAACGGGAAAGTTGATGAAGGTATGATTCAGGATCGCGTGTTACACGAAAGTTTCAATAAGTTTTCAGCATAAAAAAGAAGACACGGTTTTAAACCGTGTCTTCTTTTTCTAAATTTAATCCGGCAGCGACTTACTTTCCCAGGGCCTCACGACCCAAGTATCATCAGCCCTGGAGGGCTTAACTTCCGTGTTCGGAATGGGAACGGGTGTACCCCCTCCGGCATAACCGCCGGAAAGCTGTTTTTCTAAACGAGCAAAAAATAATAACATCAAAAGGAAGAAAATATCAAGGGGGGGTAAAAAATAACTGCTAAAGGGACAGGCAAGTCAGGAAAACCCGTTACAGCACTACATCAAACACCATCTTCTTTTTTTCATCACCTTCTTTTCTCAGCACCTCTACCTTGACCGTATCTCCTGTTTTCTTATTTAAGAGATAAATTTTTAAATCATCTATGCCCTTCATGGCTTTTTCATCTATCGAAAGAATGATGTCGCCGGTCCTGAGCCCCGCTTTTTCGGAGACGCTGTTTTCAGAAAAGCCGTTTATCCTGATCCCTTCTTTTTCTTCCGATATCGAGACCATGAGTTTTGGGGCGGTCATGCCTTCAACGGGCCGGGGAAAAATTACATAGTCGGCGATGCCCATAGCAACTTCAGAATCGGGAAGAATTATTGCATAACTGCTTCCGTTTCTCCTGAAGGTCCTCAGGGGGATGCCTGAACCGTATTCAAGATGCCCGTTGCCGGCAAGGACCACCATTTGATATCCGGGATTTTTACCCAGGAATTCATCAATCGACAATGACATTGTTTCATCCCACAGCAACTGGGCCTGGTAGAAATAGTCGAAGTTTTTCTCCTCTGCGCCTTTGTGCTGTTTGAAAATATTTTTCAGTCTTTCCCTGTAAGTATTATCGGAGAAATCCATTTGCGGCGGGATATCGTTCCTTTCCTCAGGTCCAAGTGAATCAAGCCCTTCGCGTGATACCTTTTCAATGATTTCACGCTTCAGGTTCAGCGCGACAACGGGTATTTTCTCACTTTTAGCGAAATCGAGAACCGGCTTATACAGATTATAGTCAAAGCCCCATCTCTTGAAATATTCCGACTTTTTCAGGAAGTCGGCTTCATCCATTTCGCCTGCTATAAAGCTGTCAAGGACCTGCTGAAACGGCCGCTGGAACATTTCCATCCCGATCGCGAGTTTTTTATTTTTCCTGTATATCCCCCTGATGACGTCAAGCTGGACAAAATGATGGGCGAACATATTGTGCGCCTCTCCGACATAGACGATCTTTTTATCTCCGACTCTGTCGATGACCTCCGGCAGCATTTTGATACTGGAAATGTCCACAGCGGGAGTATCTTCATAAGTGTCCATGGTTATCCCCCTTCCGGTTTGCTCAATCTTCCTGACAAGGTTTCTGCCGTTTTCAAACAGCAATTTGCTGTACTGCCCATAATGGAGTATTTTCCTGGATGCGGCGTCCGCCTCCATCTTTGATTTCCCGTTAATTATCCCGATGACCTTTTCGGGGTTGAGCGGATTTACTTTTACAGTAAAAGAGAAACCTGCATCTTCAGAAGAGACCTTACCGAAAATTCTGTCTGTCAGGGGGTTGTCGGACCCAAAAATTATGACCGAAGACGACATAATGTCGGAGTTTTTAATATCTCTTTCATCTTTTATTACCGGATTATTACTTGCAAATATCTCCATGATACTGGTGTAGATTCCCGCATTTTCCCGCGGCATGGCGATGATAAGGCATTTATCGCCCAGAAGCCTCGCAAGCACAGGGGCCAACTCCTGCCGGTCAAGCTTGCGGGCGACATCATAATCCTCGTCAAAGACTATCCTGTCCGGCCTCTCCGGGAAGGAAAATTCAAAGCTGTTTTTTACCTTATCGATATCGAGAGATTTTTTGACGGTGTCATTTCCGGTATATACGGTCAGTGGGAGCGTAAACCTGTAAGCTTTTTCCTTTTGACTGACCGTGAAATGCAGTTTATGGCCGCTACCGCTTTGGTCAGTTTTTAAACCGTCAATGCTGATTTCGGGTAACCCTGTGCCGTATACCCATTGATCGAAGAACCATGAAAGGTCCCGACCGTAAAACATTTCAAAAGACTCTTTCAGATCGTCCCATGAAGCCGGACTGAAAGGTCTCTTTTTCAATAGACTCTTCAAGGCGTTAAAAAACGCCTCCTCTCCGCCCATCTTCTTCAGCATGTGAAAAACCATAGCGGTCTTGCCGTAGCCGATTACCCGTGTCGATGAATCAACACGGCCCATGAAGTCTTTTAAGGGAAATTCATTTTCGGCTGTGATATAACTTTTGTAATCGGTCAGAATCTGTTTCCTGTACGCCCAGCCTTTATTCTTCTGCTCCTCGTAAAGGTGGTCTGCAAGATAAGTCGTCAACCCTTCCGCCCAGTTGCCCTTTTCATAATCGACATAAACGAGATTGCCGAACCACTGGTGCAGGATCTCGTGCCCCAGCGAGGTCTCGACGATAAAGGGAAGCCTTACAACCGCGCTGCCCAGCAATGTAAAGGTCGGCATTGAATATCCGGTGGGCAGAAAGTTTTCGACTATTGAAAACCGCCTGTACGGGAATTCACCGATGAGGCCTTCGTACAGGTCCAGGTATTTCTTTGTGAAATCTATATACGTCTGCGCGAGATGCAGGTCCTCCCTGAAAAAATACGCGTAGATATCGACGTGCCTGAATTTGTCCTTTACGACGTTAAATCTGTCTGACGCGGTGAGATTGATGCTGTTCACGGGATATGGGAAATCGAAGGCAAATTCGGCGTGGTCGCCTTTTTCAGTCTTCTTGATCGCTTCAGCCTCTGAAACAGCCTCATACCCTTTGGGAAGGACCGCTTTAAGAGTGAACCGGCTTAAACCCCTTACTTCCGGATACCACAGATTTCCAAGAAATATCCCCTCCCTCCCTATGGAATTTTGCGCTGCCCCGTGGGTATCACTGAATGCGCCCCTGTAACTTATCTCGATAAGCCCGTCTTTATCGGTTGTTATTTTAAAAGTCCTGTCGTTCTCATGGACCGCCATCTGCCGGCCGTTAAGTTTAATGTAATTTATTTTGAGGTCTCCCTTGTTAAACAGAAGCTCCTGCCCTGCCTTGACAGCTATCCGGGACAAGCCGGAGAGGCCTGCATTCGGAACATCGACGGAGACTTCGAGGTTGTAATCAATTACCGAAGCCGCGATGGCGGAGAAAGGAGAAAACAGCAGAATGGCTGCGATCAGGACCGTATTGATTTTCAAGAGACCCATTTTTAATCTGAAAATTTGATAAAGATTGTGAGAATCTGTTTGATAAAAAACTCTATTCCAGTATATCAGAACAGATGAAGAAATCAAATGAAGGGTCATTTGCAGGGTTTCGTCCTCTGCGCGTGAGGCAATACCGTAATGCCGCTGAATTTGATTTTTGCTTTTCCAATATGATATAAAAATAGCTCTTTGCTCTTCCCGCAGCCGGGGAAGGGCTCTTGTCTTTCTTCATATGAGGGAAGAACTGATCCAAAAGGAGGACGTATGAATTTTTACGAAAAAATAGTGATCCTTGACCCGAATCTCGACGACAGCGCCGCAGAAGAGGTAATCGGAAAGGTCAGGGACATAATCGTCAACCGGGGCGGTGAAGTCCTGAAGACGGAAAAATGGGGCCGCCGCAAACTGGCCTACGAGATGAACAAACATCAGAAGGGAAATTACTTTCTGCTTCTTTTCAAGTCCCCCCCATCGGCAATCTACGAGCTCGAAAGGCTTTGCAAGGTTGTTGACGCAATCATAAGGTTTATGGTTGTAAAGCTGACCAAAAAGAAACAAATAGACGCTGCCGTGGCATCTGCGGCACAGGCATCGACAAAGAATGATACCCAGGATGCAACAAAGCAAGCTCAGGTAAAGGCCGCGCCTGCCGCAGGGGGGGCTGAAGCCGCGTTGGAGGGCAACAAGAATGTTTAATAAGGTGATCCTGGCAGGCAATCTTACAAGAGACCCTGAGATGAGATACACGCCCCAGGGGACATCCGTATGTAATTTTGGGGTCGCGGTCAATCGCAGGTATAAGCAGGGGGAAGACGTCAAGGAAGAGGTCACTTTTATAAACATCGTAGTCTTCGGCAAACAGGCGGATACATGCGGGCAATATTTAAACAAGGGCAGCGCCGTGCTTATCGAAGGCAGGCTGCAGGAGAGGCGATGGGAGACGGAAGACGGCCAGAAGAGGAGCAGGCATGAGGTCGTGGCCCAGAACGTGCGTTTCCTTTCCAAAAAGCAGGGCGGCGCCTCTGACCTGGATGCAATGGGAGGCGAAGCCCCTGATGAAACAACAGAACTGGAACCGTTCTGAGTAAGTCAGCCGTCTTCTTTAACAGTATTAAAAGGAACAATAAACCGATATAAAAAAATAAAGGAGCTGAAAATTGCAATACAAAAAATTCCAGAGAAGAAAATTCTGCAGGTTTTGCGCAGACAAGGGTATTCTGATTGACTACAAGGACACCAAGACCCTCAGAAATTATCTTACCGAGAGAGGCAAGTTGATAGCCGGCAGAATGACAGGCAATTGTGCAAAACATCAGAGAGAGCTTACAAGGGCCATCAAGAGGGCGAGGAATATCGCTCTCCTTTCGTTCGTAGAGAAATAATGAGAATTCCCAAGGGGTGGGTGCCCGTACTGTCAAAGGAAATTATTGAAGAACTCTTCAGGAAGGACCTGGTCGAATTGCAGGCGCCGAAAGAAAAGGTCGTGGAACTGCTGCACGAAGTTCTGCTCGCAGAGTTGATGGTCGAAGACAGGCTCAACGAAGAAGTGCGGGAAATGCTGAAGAAATTCGACTCGGAGATAGAGAAGGGACGCCTCGACTATCGCAAGCTTTTTGAGCTTACAAAACAGAAGATCGTAAAGGAGCGGAATCTCATTTTATGAGGCTCTCGGACGACAAGATAAGCCACCTGACGCACATTGCCCTGAAAGGACTTCTCGACAAAAAAGCGGTCACCCCTCTCGTGGAAGAGCTCGCCATCAGGCGCGAGATCAAGAGGGTCATCGTCAAAGAGCTGAAATTAGCCGAAGAAATAGACGAAGGCGTCAGAAAAAAACTCCAGTCATACTCAAAGAAAATCCCCGAAGGCTCCCCCGAATGGGACCTGCTCTACCAGAGGTTCTTCCAGGAAGGATCGGCGAAGAGAGGGAGAGGGTAAGCCGCCATTATTAAATGGCTGTCAAGCCTTTTGTTTCCCGGAAAAAAGTTTGGCTGCTGCCAGCAGCGCCGACAACGCTGCGCAGATGTAAACGAACAGGTCCCCGTGTTTTGTGTAGAAACTTTTTTGACTGCCGACCGATATCTCTTCTGTCATGGCGGCTTCGACAAAGATGTCGCTTTTGCTTATTATCCTTCCCCTGCTGTCGATAAAGCCCGATATGCCTGTATTTGCGGCCCTTACCACCGGGACCCTGTTCTCGACAGCTCTGAACACGCCCATTGAGAAATGCTGGTAGGGAGCGGCCGTGCGCCCGAACCATGCGTCATTTGTTATGGTCACCAGGACATTCGCACCGTTGTCGACAAATTTTCTGACGAGTCCCGGAAAGATGATCTCATAGCAGATCAGGCTGCCGATTCCGGCGGCAGGGGTCTTCATGACAACGGGCCCTTTCCCCCGGAGGAAATCACCGATGCCTACGGTTATTTTTTCAATAAACGGGAAGAATTGCCTCAAGGGCACATATTCGCCGTACGGCACGAGATGGATTTTGTCATAGATTGACAGTACCCTGCCTTCAGGCGAAAGCAGGACGGAGCTGTTGGACAGGCGATTTGAGTCCTTTGCAACCATGCTCCCGAAAAGCAGATGGGTACCGAGCTTCTGCTGAAATGTAATGATGTCCTGAGTGAGGTCATTGTCATAACCGAAAACAAAGGGCACAGCCGTTTCGGGCCAGACAATCAGATCAGGAGAATTTGCCGAGGTCGAAAGAGACAGCTTCTTGTAAGTGCTGATGACTTCCTTCTGGAATTCGACGTCCCATTTTTTGTCCTGGGGGATATTCCCCTGCACTACGCTGACTTTTATTTTCCGTCCGCTGCCGTTTTCCCTGAGCTTCTCAACGCCGTAATACAGAACACTCGCTGCAATAACTGCATAAATTACCATGCTCAAAGTAAGCTGTCTTCCGGTAAAAAAGCGGTCTTTCCCCGTCCGGCGGAAAATGATATCGAACGCCGCTCCGTTTGCGGCGGCCACAAGAAAAGAGACACCGTAAATACCTGTTATGTCGGCAATCTGAATGACGGGCAGAAATTTGTACTGGGAATATCCCAGCGAAGACCACGGGAAACCTAAAATCGGGGCATGGGTGCGCAGTAATTCAAACGTGACCCATAAAACGGGGACAGTAAAAACGGCGGGGAGCCTGGAATCTTTTGAAATATAATTAAACAGGACGGAGAATGCGCCTGCGTATACAGAAAGATAAAGGCAGAGCAGGATGAGAATGAAGGCGCTCAAAGGCGCTGCGATGTATCCATAAAAATACATGGAATGAAACACCCAGTATATTGTTCCCAAAAAACAGACGGAGCCGCCCAGCATTCCGAGTGAGAAAGAAGTCCCGGCGTTTTTCCCCCGCAGGGCCGCAAGAAGCGGAACAAGGGCTATCCATGCGAGGGGATACGCGTCGAATGGAGGAAATGCAAAGACGAGCAGGAGGCCGGAGGCTATGGGCAGCAGGATATCCGTTTTTTTCATCATAAGACGCTGCATATTCTAAATTAACGCTGTTGACAATTAAAAAAATTATCGGTTATAGTCTTACTCCGGGCAGTTAGCTCAGTCGGTAGAGCAGAGGACTGAAAATCCTCGTGTCCGCAGTTCGATTCTGCGACTGCCCACCATGTATTCCGTGTTTTTGCAGGGCAGGAGTCAATTGCCGTTTTTTGTTCCATCCTCTTTTGTCCGTCTGAAATTATAAAAACAACAGGGACCGATTTATCAGAGCCCCGGAGGGTAACAGCCTGCAGCCGGGACTTTTTCGTCGGGAATTTTCCTGTGAGTGGGCATGAGCATATATTCATCCCTGCACGCATCCGGCCTGTATGACTCCAGATCGAACACCCCTATCTTCTTCTCGAGCATCCTTGCGAGATGAGACATGCTGAAGCATACGATGAAATACCCGATTGCCACACAGAGGTAAGACGCATACATTTTGTCAGGCTGCCTCTGGCTGACGATTATCCCTGTCTGGGTCAATTCAATAACTCCAATTATAAATGTAACGGACGTGTCTTTAAAGAGAGAGACAAAAAAACTCACGAGTGAAGGCACCATTATCTTAAGCGCCTGCGGAAAGACGATAAACTTCATCGCCTGATATCTTGTCATCCCGCTTGTCAAGGCGGCCTCCATTTGTCCCCTCGGCACGGCCAGAATACCTGCTCTGAATATCTCGGCCTCATACGCGGCGGCATAAATTGACAGGGCTATGACGGCGCTCCAGAAGACGGAGATGTTTTTGCCCAGGACATAAGGGAGAAAAAAATAGAACCAGAAAATTAACATGATCAAGGGAGTCGCACGGACTATCTCAATGTACAGCACACTGGGGACCTTTATATATTTTCTGCAGGAAAGCCTGCTGTAACCAAGCAGGGCGCCGACAAGAAAGCTGAAGGCTATAGCGAGGATTGCGAGGACGATATTGAGCAGCAACCCACCCACCGGGCCATTGGGATAGGCCCCTAAAAGATAAAATTTTATATTGGAAAATGATCCAGGGAAATCCATGTACCGTCAACCCCTTGTCTGATAGGCGCTTTTTGCAATGTCTATCCTCAATACTTTTTCGAGTATGATGATGATGGAAGCCATTACCCCGGCAAGGCCCACATAAAATAAAGTCGCCATTGTTGTCGCTTCGATGCCCCGGAAAGTGAGTGATTCGATCTGCTGTGTGGCCCAGGTCAACTCAGGGGCCGTTATGGCCATGCACAGGGATGTATTTTTGAAGTTATGCACCATTCTGGTCCCGAGGGGAGGCAGTGTGGCCCTGAACATTTGAGGAAGCAGCACATAGATATATTGCTGCACCCTGTTCAAGCCTGATGAAATGGCGGCCTCTCTCTGGCCGTGCGGTATGGCGAGCCTGCCGCTCCGCAGGATATCGGATACATAGGAGGCGTTGTCCACCGTTAATCCCATGACTCCGGCCACAACCGGATAATTGGGATAGGCGTTAAGCCTTGCGCCCCATCCGAAAGGAAGTATCTCGGGAAAGATAAAATAAAAGAAGATGACCCAGAAGAGGCCCGGTATGTTGCGGAAGATTTCGACATAAATCGTCCCAAGCGCCCTGAGGATTTTTATCCTCGATATCCGCATTATCGCGACTACCGTGCCGAGCAGGAGAGAGGTAACGGATGTGATCGCCATTAACAGGATGGTTATCTTGATTCCCGTTATTATCATCTGGAAATAGGGCTCCCTGAACGGAATGCTCCAGTCGAATTCGTAATTTAATTTGAAAATCTTTATTCCCCCTCTTCCTGTGGTTTAGTGAAAATCGGGATATGAAAAACCTTGCTCATGAATTCTCTGGTCCTCTCATGCTGGGGGTTTATGAATATATCAGGCGGACATCCCACTTCGAGGACTTCACCGGCATCCATAAAAACCACCCTGTCGGCGACTTTTTGGGCAAACCCTATTTCATGGGTCACCACCACCATCGTCATGCCTTCCTTGGCAAGAGAAATCATTACATCAAGGACATCGGTTATAAGCTCAGGGTCAAGGGCCGAGGTCGGCTCGTCAAAAAGCATTACCTTGGGCTCCATTGCAAGGCTCCTGGCTATGGCAACACGCTGCTGTTCACCGCCCGACAACTGGGAAGGGAAGGCATCCTGCCTGTGCAAAAGCCCCACCCTCTCGAGAAGCTTGAGCGCCCTTTCTCTCGCCTGTTTCCTGGTCAGGCCCCTTACCTTGCACGGCGCAAGGGTTATATTTTTCAGCGCTGTTTTGTGAGGGTAGAGGTTGAAGTGCTGAAAGACCATGCCTATCTCAGCCCTCAGTGTGGTCAAATTCGTTTTGGGGTCCGAGAGGTATTTGCTGTCAACAACGATTTCACCGTCATCTATCCGTTCAAGTCTGTTTATGGTCCTGAGGAGAGTGCTTTTTCCCGCGCCGCTCGGCCCGCATATTACGACAACTTCACCTTTGGAGATTTCGAGATTGATATTTTTTAAGACGTGATGATTATTAAACCACTTGCTGGCGTTAATAAACTTAATCAATGGACTGCTCCTCTGGTTGGTGAAGATTAAGCTTTTGGGTATAAAGATAAAAATTATTATTTCAAAACATAAGTTTTTTGTCAATGTCGGGCTTTTGGATGTCTGATGCCGGGGAGCTCTTAAAAGGCATGAATTTTAAATATTTTTTGACGTAAAGGTTGGTGGGCCTAAGTGGAATCGAACCACTCACCTCACGCTTATCAGGCGTGCGCTCTAACCAACTGAGCTATAGGCCCTATAATAAAACAGGAGAATTAAAAATACCTTAAGAAAAGATTAATTGTCAATTGGAACCGGCGTACCAAAAAATAGACATAGAACTGTAAGCGCTTGAATTGCCAGTCATTGCGAGGTCGATACGACCGTGGCAATCTCCCTGTAACAGCTTGAGATTGCTTCGCTTCGCTCGCAATGACAACTTTTCATGTCTATTTTTAAGGGCGGAGGTGGGGGCCGTAAAACCTGTTGCATCTTTTGACTGAAAAATGTTAAATACTCCTGTGTCCAGGATCATCATCGACATAGAGACGATCGGCAGGGACTTCGATTCCCTCGATGAAATATCAAGGGAATATCTCCTGAAGTATGCCGAATCGGAGGACGATATCAGGGCCGCAAAGGAAGGACTCGGTTTTTCTCCTCTTACGGGCGAGATCGTCGCGATAGGCATGCTTAACCCTGAGACCGGGAACGGCGCCGTGTACTTCCAGTCTCCGGAGGTCCTTCATGAACCTTTAAAGGAAGACGGAATAGAATTTATTGCCGATACGGAGCCGGGGATACTGAGGAGATTCTGGGAGGCGGTCAAACATTACGACCAGGTCATAACTTTTAACGGGAGGGGTTTTGACGCGCCTTTTTTAATACTGCGCTCGGCGATCCATAAGATAAGACCGACAAAAGAACTCATGCCGAACCGTTATCATCTTTCACATACCGACCTGCTCGATCTGCTGACATTCTATGGCGCCGTGAGGAGAAAATTCAGCCTGCATATGTGGTGCATGGCATTGGGCATCAAGAGCCCGAAAGAGGACGGGGTCACGGGGTATGAGGTAAATAACCTCTTTAAACAAGGGCAGTACCTGACAATCGCCAGATATTGCGTCGGGGATTTGCATGCGACAAAGGAGTTGTTTGAATACTGGAACAGCTATGTAAGGTTCTCTGCAAATTCCTGATGTTATCCTCTGATATTCTTTGTCTTTCCGGCCTGAAAAGACCCGCAAGAAAAAACTTGCCTATGACAAAGAATATCGGATATAATAGCTCACTCTTCTACCCGGGGAAGTTGTCAACAATTTACAAACATATGTTAGTAACTATACTTGTCATTTCAAGACCCAATCAGTCCTGAGAAGAGAACTCATGAATAATATTGAAGAAGTCTGGACAAAAACAATTGAAGCCATAGGCGCCAAAGTCGGCAGTCAGACCTTTGATCTGTGGTTCAGACCTATAAGGCTCGTAGAGCTTCAGGAACAGCAGCTTGTCCTTGAAGTCCCCAACAAGTTTTTCAAGGAATGGATTGAAGACCATTTTCCGGGGGTCATCCCTGAAACCGTCGAAAAATTCCTGAAAAAAAATATATCCGTAAAATTCAGGATATTCGAAAAGAAAGATGATCCTGCGCTGAAAAAGATAGAGACGAAACAGGAAAACAGGAGGGCCAAGCTCGCAAACCGCGGCATATTCCTCAATCCGAAATTCGTTTTTGATACCTTTGTAGTAGGTGCAAGCAACCAGTTCGCCCATGCTGCCGCAAGGGCGATAGCCGATGCACCGGGCAAGGCGTATAACCCTCTTTTCATCTTCGGCGGCGTAGGTCTCGGCAAGACACACCTCATGAATGCCATAGGCAACAAGATAGTGGACAAACAGCCCAATACCAGGCTGATGTATGCCCCCGCAGAGCAGTTTACCAATGAATTCGTCTACTCCATGAGAAACGACAAGATGGACGAATTCAAGACCAAATACAGGAGCCTCGATGTTCTCCTCATAGACGACATCCAGTTCATAGCCGGCAAAAGCGGTACACAGGAAGAGTTGTTCCATACGTTTAACGCCCTCTATGATTTGCATAAACAGATCGTCTTCTCCAGCGACAGGCCGCCCAGGGACATTTCCCCTATTACCGAAAGGCTCAGGTCGAGGTTCGGCATGGGACTGATCGCGGACATTCAGATCCCGGACATAGAGACGAAGATCGCGATCCTGGGTAAGAAATCAGATATGGAGGGTATACAATTACCGGAGGACGTAAGTTACTTTCTGGCAAGCAGGATAAAGTCCAACATAAGAGACCTGGAGGCCTGCATGATAAGGCTGGGGGCGCATTCTTCCCTCACAGGGAGGACCATAACCGTAGAGATGACAAAGGAGATCCTCAGGGACCTTATCCATGATGAGGAAAAGGCCCTGACGGTCGATTATATTCAGAAACATGTATGTGAATACTTCGACAAGAAAGTGCAGGACATCAAGGCAAAGAAAAGAACGCGCGACATCGCCTTTCCGAGACAGATAGCGATGTATCTGAGCAAGGCCCTCACCGATTGCTCTCTGAGCGAGATAGGGAAAAATTTCGGCGGCAAGGACCATTCCACCGTGATCCATGCCTGCAAGCTCATAGAGGAGCGCAGGAAAAAAGACGAGGAGCTCGACAGGAAGGTCGATTACCTTATCAAGAAGATCAAAGGCAATTGAAGGGTCAACGGTTCGCGGGAATGACATATAACGGATAATTTTCAAATAATACCGGGAGGACACAATGAAGCTGAAGATACAGAAGGAAGAAATACAGAACGCGCTGCAGAGCATCCAGGGTATAGTTGACAGAAAGACCACGATGCCGATTCTCAGTCATTTCCTGTTGAAGGTAAACAAGACTGCTTCCCTGATGGCGACCGACCTCGATATCGCCCTGAAAGGTCCTCTTAAGGCGGAGATACTTGAAGAAGGCAGTCTTTGCATCCCGGCAAGGAAACTGTTTGAGATAGCGAGGGAAGTCGAAGGGGAAATACTTCTTGAAGCGCAGGAGAACAACTGGATCAGGGCAACTTCCGGAAAGAGCACTTTCAAACTGATGGGTCTTCCGGAACAGGACTTTCCGGCATTGCCGGAGGTAAAGAAATCCGAGGAGCTCGTCATAGGCGCGGACAAGCTCGGGACCATGATCGAAAAGACCGCCTATGCAACCGGCGAAAGCGACACGAGATACACACTGAACGGTCTCCTGATGCATTTCATCCCGAAAAAGAAAGATGTAGAATTCAAAATGGTAGGCACTGACGGGCATCGCCTCTCTTCAATTACTGTCAGCGTAGAAGGGAAATTGTCCGAAGAGAAGAAATTGATCCTGCCCAAGAAGGCCGCTCTCGAATTAAAGAAGCTCATCGAAGGAAGCTCGGAAGACGTTATTATATATATAGACAAGAACCACGTATTTTTCAGCATAAAAGATATTGTACTTACGTCGAGACTCATAGAAGGGACATACCCCAATTATGACCAGGTAATACCGAAGAACAATGAAAAGAAAGTCGTCATCGGCAAGATGGACTTTCTCAAGGCACTGAGAAGGACTTCCATAATGAGCAGGGAAAAGACCAATGCGGTGAGGTTCGATCTCGAGGCCGGAAAGATCACGCTGATATCCATGAATCCCGACATAGGTGAAGCAAGGGAAGAGATAGCCGCACAATATAAAGGGGACCAGATGACCGTAGGGTTCAACGCGCGTTATCTGATGGACATACTCCAGGCGATGGAGGGGGAATCGGTAGACGTAGAACTCCAGGAGCCGCTTAGCCCCACACTGGTGCTTGAGGAAAACAACAGGGATTATCTCTGCGTAGTAATGCCGATGAGGACGTAAAAATAAAAGTGACAAAGGCACACAGGCACTAAGGCACAGAGTGAAAATTTTCCTTTGTGCCTTTGCCCCTCTAAACCTTTGTGCCTATTTTTTAAACAGAAAGGAAGTAAATGACAGAAAAAATAAATGAACAGGCCTACGGCGCGGAAGAGATAAAGGTCCTGAAAGGTCTTGAAGGCGTCAGGATGAGGCCCGCCATGTATATCGGCAACACGAGCTTTGAGGGACTTCATCATCTCGTATATGAAGTAGTGGACAACAGCGTTGATGAAGCTCTTGCAGGCTATTGTGATAATATCGAAATCACCATTCATACCGAGGGAAGTATAACGGTCATTGATAATGGGAGAGGCATCCCGACAGGGGTCCACCCGGGCGATCCGGAGGGCAGGTCCGCCGCGGAGATAGCGCTTACAGAATTGCATGCCGGGGGGAAGTTCGAGAGCAAGGCATATAAGATCTCCGGCGGATTGCACGGTGTCGGTGTTTCGGTTGTGAATGCCCTTTCCGAATGGCTTGATCTTGAGATCAAGCAAAACGGCCAGGTATGGGAACAGCATTTCAGGAACGGCGGGGTCCCGGCCGGGCCGCTTACGCAGGTAGGCAAGACAAGGAACAAGGGCACAAAGATAACATTCAAACCGGATACCAGCGTTTTTGACACTACAGATTTTCATTATGATACACTTGTTAACAGGTTCAGAGAGCTTGCCTTCCTCAACAAAGGGCTTACGATCACAATCAGCGATGAACGCACAAATAAAAAAGAGACGTTCTTTTACGAGGGCGGCGTAATCTCCTTTGTCGAACACCTGAATAAAAGCAAGGCCACTTTACACCCAAAACCCATTTATATAGCAAAGGAAAAAGACAGCATCTCCGTGGAAGTGGCTTTACAGTACAATGACAGTTATGCCGAGACGCTTTACTCTTTTGCAAATAACATCAATACCAGGGAAGGCGGCAGCCATCTTGCCGGGTTCAAATCAGCGCTCACGAGGACGGCCAACAGCTATGCCGTATCATCCGGCCTGATAAAAGGCGAGAAGGAATCCATCACAGGCGACGATATAAGAGAAGGGCTTACCGCCGTCCTCAGCGTAAAACTTCCCAACCCGCAGTTCGAAGGGCAGACAAAGACCAAGCTTGGCAACAGCGAGGTGAAAGGCATTGTTGAATCTGTTGTGAATGACGTGCTGGGCAGTTTTTTTGAGCAGAACCCTTCGGTGGTCAAAAGGATTATTGAAAAGGCCATTCAGGCTGCAAGGGCCAGAGAGGCCGCAAGAAAAGCAAGAGAACTTACCAGGAGAAAAGGCGCCCTTGAGGACACCGGGCTTCCGGGAAAACTCGCGGACTGTGCCGAGAAAGACCCCGCGCAAAGCGAATTGTTCATCGTCGAGGGAGATTCCGCAGGCGGTTCCGCAAAGCAGGGAAGACAAAGGCACAATCAGGCCATATTGCCGCTGAAAGGGAAGATACTGAATGTCGAAAAGGCGCGTTTTGACAAGATGCTCAACTCCGATGAGATAAGGATATTGATAACCGCCCTCGGCACGGGCATAGGAACAGAAGATTTTGATATCAACAAAACGAGGTATCACAAAATCATCATCATGACGGACGCCGACGTGGACGGAGCGCATATCAGGACACTGCTCCTCACTTTCTTCTTCAGACAAATGCCGCAGGTCATAGAAAGGGGCTATCTCTTTATAGCGCAGCCGCCCCTCTTCAGGGTCAAAAAAGGGAAGTCGGAGCGCTACATCCAGAACGAGGGCATGCTTGAAAACATGCTCTTTGAGCTTGCCGTTGATGAGATTGAAATACAAAACGGAAAACTGCTTTCAGGCAAGGCGATATTGCCGTACATAAAAAATCTCTCCAGATTTGAAAAACTCCTCAACTGGTTTGACAAACGTAAGAGCGACACGGCCGTGATCAAGGCGCTTCTGCATTATGATTTGAACAATGCACTATTGAAAGACGAGAAGGAGTGCAAAGAGCTTATAAAGAAACTGAAGAAGGAATTCCCCGACCTCACCGAAGAAATTATGTTTGATGAAGAGCATCAGGCGCACAGGATCGAGCTGAAGAGGGCGGGGCTTACCCTGATAATCGATGAGAATTTCTTTGCATCTCCCGACTTCAAGGAGCTGAAAAAACTATTTGCCGAGCTGAGCGGTCTCGGACATCCGCCTTACAAAGTCATCCACAACAGCGAGCCCCACAAATTCGGCAGCTCAAGGGAACTGTTCGACTTTATACTCTCAATAGCCAAGAAGGGCATCGCCATACAACGCTACAAGGGATTAGGCGAAATGAACCCGACGCAGCTTTGGGAGACGACAATGGACCCTGAAAAAAGGACACTGCTTCAGGTGAATGTGGAGGATTCCATCAAGGCGGAAGAAATCTTCAGCACCCTTATGGGAGACCAGGTCGAGCCGAGAAAAGAGTTCATCGAGAAGCACGCGCTTGAGGTGCGGAACCTGGATATCTGATGGGCTGCAGGGTCCATGCATAAGACATAATTTATAAAGGGTCTCATAATAATCCACACTTCCTTTGTCGTCATTCCCGCCCCTGACTACTACATTCGAGGGCAAGCTCCGGCAGTAATCCATTGTTCGACTGGGCTCACGGTGGCGCTCGTCAGTAAGCTTTTCTACTTCCGGTTTGAAGCTGTAGAAAAAGTCTCAAAGTGCATATAATATCCGCCAGAGAATAAATCCTTACACTCAATTTAAGGAGGGGGCTGAATGGCGAGATACAAGGCATGGCATGAAGGGATTTCAGTCCGCGAGCGGCTCAAGAAGGAATAACAGGAAATCACAGCCCGCCCTGATTCAGGTATAATAATTCCTTTAGAACAGCAGAAAGGAATTATCTCCCATGCTCAAACTTTTAATATTCGACCTTGACGGCACGCTTGCAGACACGGCGCAGGACATTGCCGATGCGATGAATTACGCGCTGATGCCGTTTGGCGTGAGAACATATTCAGTTGAAGAGACAAAGGCGATGGTCGGCTCCGGGATATCGAAGCTGTTAGGATCGCTGCTTCCGGATAATAATGACAAAAACAACGAGGCTGCCCTCAAGAGGTTTCTCGATTATTACTCCATGCATATTATCGACAACACAACGACATACCCTTTTGTAAAAGAGACCCTTCTGCAATTGGGAGATTTCAGGAAAGCGGTAGTGTCAAACAAGAGGGAAGCCCTGTCGAAAAGGGTATTAGAGGGGATTGGTATCCTGCAGTTTTTTGAGGTCGTCCTGGGCAGTGACAGCGTGGCAGAGAAAAAGCCCTCACCTGTCCCTATTTTAAAGCTCCTGGATATGTTCGGCGTTTCAAAAAAGGAGGCTGTGATAATAGGGGACAGCAATTACGATATTGAAGCCGGAAAGGCAGCCGGGATAATGACTGTTGCCGTCACTTACGGCTTCCGCAGCAGGGAAGTATTGAGAGACGCCGATTTTATGATTGACAGGTTTGATGAAGTGTTGAAGGTATTGCCGGAACTGGAGAAAAGACAGGGTCATCCTTCGACAAGCTCAGGATGACACGTATGTATCGAAGGACAGGCTCTGTCGATATGAGCAGGGGAATGACCTTGAAATCCGACGAAACACTTGACACTATTAAAGACATAAAATTGTTTCAGGCGAAAGACGGATACCGTTTCAGCATAGACGCGCTCCTGCTGGAAAATTTCATTTCAGCCAAACGGCTTGAAAAGGGCGTCGAGCTCGGCGCGGGTTCCGGTGTTATATCGATCCTGCTCGCAAAGAGACTGAAGCAGGCCAAGATAATTGCCGTTGAAATCCAGAAGGCCCTCGCCGGGCGGGCCATGAGGAATGTGGAATTAAACGGACTGAGTGACAGGATAGAGATACTGAATGAGGACATAAAGGACATAAAGAAGATTTTACCCGCCAATAAATTCGACTTTGTGTTCTCAAACCCCCCATTCAGAAAGACGAAGACAGGCCGATTAAGCGTCTATGAAGAACGCGCTGTTGCAAGGCATGAGATAGAGATGACCCTGCCGGACCTCATCAAGGCTGCCGCCGGACTGCTCAAGCATTCGGGCAGGCTTTTCCTGATCTACCATCCGTTCAGGCTCGCGGAGTTAATAAGTTTCCTTCGGGCGGCACGGCTTGAACCCAGGAGAATGAGATTTGTTCATTCAAAAGAAGGGGGAGAGGCCAGGATGGTACTGATTGAGGCCGCAAAGGGATCGGGTATCTGGCTGAAGGTGGACCCGCCGCTCTACCTTTATGAAAACAATGAATATACCGCGGAGATCAGGAATGTCCTTGACGCGCAGGAAGATTAAAGCTCAAAAAAATCATCCGGGAATTCAGGAGTTATCTCAAGATCGTCCATCAAAAAGCCGAAAGGCCTTGACCTCACTTGTCTTTTACGTGGATTGTAAACGAGGAGAGCCTTCATGAGGCTTTATAAATTCCATTCTCACGAAGCCCGGTACATACAACTTATTCGGTCACTTCGATGACGCCTTCCATACCCTTCTCCCTGTGGTTTTTAAAAAACAGCAGCTTCTTGTCGCAGTAAAACGGGTATTTCCCGGCTTTGGTTGGAGTAAATTTTATGACCCTCTGGTCCGCGCTCATGGACTCCCTGATGTCCATGCCGCCCTCCGGAGAATGTATCACAATGTTGTGAGGGATGATTCCGGGTTTTTTCTTCACTATTAATTCTACAGGGATGTCTTTCTTGACAATTATATATTCGGGATCGAAAAAATATTCCCCTCCCACGATCTCTACTCTCTGCACCCCGTCCTTGTCGACAGGCACCATAATAATTTTTTTCTTTTCTCCGGCTTCCTGAGCCAGGGCTATTCCCGCAAACATTAAAAAAAATAACAGAAATTTAATGGTCCTCATCACTCCTCCAATTGGACTGTTTATAAATATTTCGCTTATTAAAAATCATATCACGTCAGGCTTGCATCCGCAATCCATCCATTACCTGGTTGGTGTCAACCCGATGTTTTTCCGACGAACTGGATCTTTATATCGAAATTCATGTTTCTGCTATAATTAAGGTCACGATGAAAATGTTATTTAACTATAAATCTCCGGGTGCCATTCCCGATAATAGAAAGCGAATATGAGCCTGCTTGCCGACCTGCTCTCAAAGATAAAACAGCCCCAATTAAAAAGGGAGGTCCCGCCGAATCTTAAAAATATAATACGGGATTCAGCAAAGAAATCCACTAATAGAAGAAGGCTGATCTTACTGTCTGTTCTGTTTGCTGTCGCTGTATCAGCCGGCGCATATCTCGTCTATCTTACAAGGACCCTGACTGAAAAGCCTGTTAGCAATACTGACATAACATCGAAGGGAATACCTGCATCCGTAAAGCAGATGGAACCGGAAGGCGGAGCAGATAAAAATAATCCGCCTTTGTCATCTGCCGGCAAAACGGAGGACAATGCAATTCCTGTCCCGGGGAAAGAAAAAGTAGAGGGGGGTTCAGAAGAGAAGGAGAAAATCGCAACCCCGATCCGGCCCGCTGTAGCCGTCGGAAAACATAAAACGGAAAAAATATCGTTAGTCGCGGCAAAAGCCCCGGATATCAAAAATGAGAAAGATGCAACAGAAGAGGATGTGGCCCCCGACATGCTCCGTGCTACTCATCCGGAAACCGAAAAAAAACATGCAGGGGCAGACACCTATCTATACAGAGCAAAAGAGTTTGAGATGAAAAAAGACTTTTCCGGGGCGCTTGCTAATTACAAGAAAGCGCTCGAGATGGAAAAGGACAATGCAGTCATTATGAACAATATCGCATATATATTATTGGAGATGGACCTGATTGAGGAATCTATCAAGTATTCACAGATGGCGTTGGGGAAAAACAAAGACCATGCCGCTGCCCTGATCAACATCGGTATTGCTCATGCAAAGGCAGGGGACATTACTGCGGCGGGGGAGTATCTGAAACGCGCGTTTAGCCTGGAGCCCGACAACCGGCACGTTGTCCTGAATCTTGCCGTCTTCCATGAAAAGCAGAAGGATTATGAAAGGGCTTCTGAATATTTCACGAGGCTGGCGCAATTGGGAGACGCGGAGGGGCCATTAGGCCTGGCGCGTATTTATGAAATACAGGGCAAAATAGAGGAAGCGATAAAACGTTACAGGGATATTTATGTAAATGGTGCATTGGATGAAAGGACAAGGTCATTAGTAAGGCAGCGAATTATGGTCCTGCAAAATAGGTAGTGGGTCAGTTTGAATTTTCGAGATAGCAGAAATAAATTAGTTGGTAGGATTAGAAGAAGTTGACGGAGAAGAGATTTCCGCTTGCCCTTGTTTTACATTACCAGATTGACCCTTAAATTTTATTCCTTGAAAGCCAAAGATTAAAAACAAAAAAGTTAAAACAGTAATCCAAAAAATTGCTGAGTTTCGTCTTTGTGCTTTTAATTGTTTATTCAGCTCTGTCCGTGCTATAGAGGCTTTTTTAACAATTGCTTTTAGTTGGTCAAACATCTCTTCAAATTCTCTGAAGTGATCTCCTGGATTATTTCTCGATGTTTCTGACGCCCTATCCCGTATACTTTCAATTGTTTCTAAATCTGTTATCCAATCTGACATAACATCAGTTATAACTACAGATTTATAATCGTCTTTAAATTTATCTAAATTTAATAAAAAGAAGCTGATGCCAGTTTCATATACATCATAAATCGCTCTTTTGCAATGATTTGCTGCTTTTAATAATTCGTCCTTATTGGTATTGCTCCCATCACTTCTTAGGTATCTCGCAAGATGACAGCCAGCATATCTCAACTGATTTAGTGTTGGGACTGAAACAGCCTCAAGATGTCTTTCAATTTTCTTTAAGGCTTGTTCTGCTTGCGCATATAACTCCGCAACAATATTGGCATCAATGCTGTTTTGATCAACATAGAAGTGTTGGTGGGGCATATTAATTTTTATGTTTTAGAGCCTTTTCTTTTAATTTGGAAATATCAGAGGTTAACAAGTAACGTCCAAATTGCAGGAGGATATTGCCTGATGTGTGTTTCCTCACTGCCTTGTTAAGTAATTCTTCTTCATCTTTCTCTGTGTATTTGGGAATAGTGGGGGGGATAAATATGGAAAAAATGGAGCGAAATGTCATGCTAATACCCTCCGGCCCTCAGTATTTTTTATGACCGCTCCTCTTTCTAAGGAACTTACCATAGTACGTTACCAGCTTCTATAGAATCTGTCAAGTATTTTTTTTGATTTCTTCGGCACTTTGGTGTAATTTCTTAAACTGAGAACACTAAGGTAATATTATGCACTAACTATCGGTTAGAAAATCAAGGGCTATAAAGATATTAGAAACTATTATAGTAATAGAAATAAAATATCTTCAATATCCCATAGACGATCTGTAACACCTGCCGCCATAGCAGGAGCACATCTTAATGTCTGATGTATCTGTCAGAAATTGTAATACATGAAATGAAGTGATACCGCATAAGTTAAGTTTTCAGCCTTCTTGCTGAACGCATTTGTAAGCCTTGTAAATCTTCTCATGCTCATACGCATAGTAAGATTCTGTCTTTCAACGTAGCTTGTCGAAACGTGCTTAGGATCGGGATTACCCTGTATTCTCTCTTTAATTATTCCTGTGCATTCAGCAGGGCTGTATTTCTTTTCCCCTTCAATATCATTGCCGTAAAGCTTTATAAGCTGACTATAATCTATCTCAGAACCGAAAGCATTTTCTACCGCATTTAGATAAGGTTTAAACCCGTCTGTAGTTAACTGCACTCTGTTTTTTAAACGCTCTGATAAATCCTTTATAAATATTGTTGCATTCTCTAAAGTCCTCTTTCCGACTAACCATGAAGGGACAAGCTTTGATTCTGAACAGATAGAAGTAAACGTGTAACAATCACCATACCCAAATTTGCCCTTTTTCTCATCCGGGACATTCTTTTCTTTCATAGCACAGAATGACCATATTTCATCACACTGGATAAGTTTGCATTCTAAATTTCTGAATGCGTTGTCTTGATAGTCAGCACAAGCCATACCGATATCAGCTAACAGTTTTAACACTGTGCCCTTTGCTACACCTGTCATTCTACAGGTTGCCCGGATAGAATTGCCTTCAACTAGTGCCGCTATGATTTGCTTCTGTTTATCTGTTTTCAATCTGTTCATATTTATATTGTACTTGACCGCTCAAGCATTTGTCAAGATAAAAATGATTGATGCCGAAATATTGTCTCAATCTCTATAATCAAGTTTTAAAGTCTTCCCATATTTTTGCTTCGCTAAATCTAAGCGTTCCTTAAAGTCATCCCAACTTTTGCAGGTTTTCATGAGAAATATAACATTGGATAGCAAGTCTTTTAGCTCAGGATGTCCATAATCAATTGTAAGATGTTGGAAAAACTTTCGTGAACGATTGCCAGAGGGAAGACGTGGATTTTTCTTTTTTAATTCTTCTAAGACCCCCGGTGCCAATCGAGAATATATAATATCATTTGTCCAGTGACCAACATAACTTGGCTTTTTTGTTGAAGATGGAATAGGCGGATATGGGACATTTTTCAGTCTGAATAATTCTCGATAATATTCATCGGGGAAAGTTTTTGTCCATTTTGCCCATTCATCGGTTAAATATTTATCTAATATTTTTTGTAAAGCTATGCGGTCTCTGATTTCCTGATATCCTGTTGCTTCATCAACAAGTGCGATAATCCCAACATGTGCAAGTCCGCGCATCACAATATCACAAGCCTTAACAATATGTTGATATTGACGTGGTATTTGCTTGTTTTCTGATAAATAGTAATCTCTCATTTTCAAATATACTTCCGCCACCATAGGAAGCAGTTGAGCATCATACCCGACCATTTTCTTCCCGCTTTTATTAATAAAAAAAATGGGCGTGGTCGACATTAACAAGTCTTCGGAAATAAACGGTTTTAACGCTTCAGCCTGTAAAAAGAAGGGGATTCCGTCGACTGTGCTCAATACTCCAGTTCCAGCTTTAGGTGTGCGTGATCTGCCTAATGTTGTTAAAAATGCTGATTGAGTTAGTACCCGCTTCCCATTCGGCAACACGGCAGCAGATAAAATATTTTGACCTATTTTTAGAGTCCCTTCATATTCTGCCTTTGGCACATCAGCATTCCATCTTGCCGAAGCCGCTTTGCTTGCAATGTCTCTTCTCTGCTCTGGCGATAATACCTCTGCCCGCGCATGACCACCTTTGGCTTTATTGTTGTCTTTTTCTTCCATGCTTACACCTCCATTAATGTTAGTGCTTGCATTGTAAATTGTGCAAGCACAAAAGTCAATGGGGTTAAAATATGGGGGAACATCGGTTAATGATGATGAGAATTTGTTAGGGGAAATTTTATTTGGACGACCAACGAGCCTTAGCGGCCTTTTGCGCTATCTCTTTGCGCTTCTTAGCAGACAGAGATTCTGCTCTAGCCTTGCCGCCCTTAAGTCCGCCACGTTGACCGAGTAGAACGGCAAGCGGGTCTTTACCCTCTGCAATGGCCTTCTGGACTATCTCTGAATCAAATAGGTTGTCAGTGGGTTTAACAAGCTGTCCAGTGGCTTGTGATACTATTGAGGATGCAATGAGGTTAATATCTGAAGTTTTTCTTTTCTTCTTATCCATGCCTTTAGTGTAGCATGGTATTCTTGAGCGGTCAAGATGTCCTAAATTGAAACTGACCCACTACCGCAAAATATGAAATATTGACTTTATTCTTCTATCTATGTTAAAAAATAGTTCTATTTTTTCTTTGGAGGCTAATCATGTTTGCTATAATTGAGACCGGAGGGAAACAATACAGGGTTTCCGAAGGAGATGTATTGAAAATCGAGAAGATCGCTGAAAGCGACGGTACGGTAACGTTTGACAAGGTCCTGATGGTTTCTGACGATAAAGGGATTTCAGCAGGTGCCCCCTTCCTTTCTTCGGCAAAGGTCACTGCCGAAATTGTGGGAACTGGCAAGTCTAAAAAGGTCCTTGTTTTCAAGATGAGGCCGAGGAAGAACTACAGGAAAATCAGGGGACACAGACAACCCTATACCGAAGTCAAGATTAAAGGGATACAGGTTTCATAAATATTATTTGTTGGAGGATATAGCAGATGGCTCATAAAAAAGGCGTAGGAAGCTCACGGAACGGTCGCGATAGTCATGCTCAGCGACTCGGGGTGAAAATGTTCGGCGGGCAAATAGTGAAGGCAGGCAACATCCTTGTCAGACAGAGAGGCACAAAATTTCATGCAGGCTTTAACGTCGGCAAGGGAAGCGATGATACACTTTTTGCCATGATAGGCGGGGTAGTGAAATTCGAATATAAGGGAAAAGAAAGGCAGCAGATAAGCGTTTATCCGGTAGCAGGCGAATAAAGACAAAGGTGTCGTAAATTGACAAGGCGGGGTTTTATCCCGCCTTTTTTATTTTGAGCGCATTCATAACTATAAGAAATTTAAATTCACAAATATATAACTTGACACGGAATAATATGCTCGATTATCATTATGGTCACTTTTTAGAGGAAAATTATGCACGAAGCTCCGATAATATTTCCAATTAATTTGATCATTGCTGCGGGTATTCCGCCCTTTGTGGCCTTTTCCTGGGTTGCGACTGCGATCATTCTCGCCGTCGCGCTCATGGTGAGAAGCTCTCTTAAACTGGTCCCCGCAGGAGCACAGAATGTTGTCGAGGTGGTAACCGAATTCATACTGAATCTTGCCGAGACATCTATGGGACACCACGGCAGACAATTCCTGCCATTACTGGCAACTCTCTTTTTATATATCCTTGTATGTAATTTCTTAGGGTTGATCCCGGGTTTTGAAGCGGCCACCGGTAATATTAATACGACCCTATCTCTTGCGCTGCCGGTATTTTTTGCCACACATTATTACGGGCTCAAAGCCCACAAGCTTGGTTATATAAAGCACTTTGTCGGCCCTGTAAGATCGATTGTTGCGCTGCCTTTGATGATTCTAATGTTTATCATCGAAATGATCGGACATCTCGCGCGACCAATTACGCTTTCCGTGAGGTTATTCGGTAATATGATGGCAAAGCATATACTGCTTGGCGTATTGGCGATGCTTGCGCCATGGATTATTCCGACGCTTATTTTGGCGTTAGGCACTCTTGTGAGTTTAATTCAGGCATTCGTATTTGTTCTTCTGACTACATTATATCTTGCCGGTGCAGTTGAAGAGGCACATTAAAATAGCGAGCCTGCCTAACGTACTGCAGGGGCAAGCGAACGAATATAATTAAATATATTCCTTACATTAGATTCCCTGTACTTGCTACAGGGAATATCAATAAAGTTGCAAGAAAGGAGGGTAACGTGAATAGGAAAGGCATAACTATCGTACTGTTAACGTTTGTGCTTGTTTGCATGCTGTCACCGTTCGTCTTAGCGTCAGAAACAGCAGAAGCAGCGACCGGAGGGTCGGACGCTAATGTCAAGGCAATGGCTGCAATAGGCGCTTCGTTGGCAATCGGAATCGCCGCGCTTGGTACCGGTATCGGTCAGGGAATAGGCGTAAGCAAGGCTTGCGAAGGAGCAGCAAGAAACCCGAACGCAGTCGCCAAGATACAGACTTTGCTCATCATCGGACTGGCGATGATCGAATCTCTGGCAATATACGCTCTACTCGTTTCACTCGGTATTCTTATAAACCTGAAACTTTTCTTCTAATCATCCGGTTAGATACTGTAACGAGTTACTTCAAAGAAAGGCAGGAAAATATCCTGCCTTTCTTTTTTACTCCCCCGAAGGAATATCAATTTTTCATTTAAAACTGTTAAAATTTCTTCAATAAAACCACAGAGGGCACAGAGAAAAGTAATGATTTAGGACAAGCCGAAATGACAGAACATTGTGTCATTCCCGCTTGTCGGGAATCTTTCCTTGAGAAAGCAGATTATTCCCATTGAGTACTTTTTGTGGTTAATGACGTTATATAAAGGAGAGCATCGTGGGATTTTTCGACAAACTCAAACAGGGTCTGGCAAAGACAAGAAAGACCCTCATTGAAAATACGGAGGCCCTTTTCCGGGGAAGAACGGTCGATGAGGGCCTGCTGGAAGAACTCGAAGAGGTCCTGATTATGTCCGACGTAGGCCCCCAGGCTGCATCTGCAATAACCGGTTCCCTTAGAGAAAAAGTCAGGCAGGGAAAAGCCTCAAATACCCGTGACCTGAAAAACGCCCTGAAGGAAGAAATCAGGAGGATGCTTAAAGAAGGCACTGGGATTATGTGTGCGGGTGAAAAGCCCTATGTGGTGCTTACTGTCGGAGTCAACGGCGTAGGAAAAACGACCACAATAGGCAAGCTCGCGAGGCGTTTTACCGACCAGGGGTTTTCCGTAACACTCGCTGCCGCTGACACATTCAGGGCCGCGGCCATCGAGCAGCTTGAGATCTGGGCGCAAAGGGCGGGCGCTCAGATTGTTAAGCACAGAAGCGGAGCAGACCCTGCGGCTGTTGCGTTTGATGCAGTGGCATCCGCAAAGGCAAAAAATGTCGACGTCGTCATAATTGATACGGCAGGAAGACTCCATACAAAGACAAACCTGATGGAAGAGCTTAAAAAGATCAAGCGCGTTGTAAGCAAAGAGGCCCCTTCGGCGCCACATGAAATACTGCTTGTGGTTGACGCTACATCCGGCCAGAATGCGATTAATCAGGCAAAGATATTCAACGATGCGGTAGGCGTGACGGGGATTGCGCTTACAAAACTCGACGGCACCGCAAAAGGCGGCATCATTATAGCAATAAACAAAGAGCTCAACATACCGGTAAAATTAATCGGCGTCGGCGAGGCCGTGGAAGACCTGCAGGATTTCAACCCTGCGGAATTTGTCGATGCGCTTTTTGATTGAGGTCACAAAACAGCAATCCATGCGCAGAATTATTCTCCGGAGAATTTTCCTGACAGCGGCATTGGCCCTTCTGACGAATCTCCCGTTGTTTGCAATGAATGTGGAGCTCCGCCCGGAAAAGGTCATCCCCGGTGATGTCTTTCTTTTGAGAGTCCAACCCGATAAATCCGCAGCCGGCAATACCCCGCAGGCCGAGTTCGCCGGCAGAAAGATAGGGTTTTATCAGGATGCCGATAATCATTTTATCGCTTTGGTACCTGTCGATATTGACACCTCGCCGGGGAAATATCCCGTAACGATCAAGGCGGGAGACGAAGAGAAGATTTCTCATGTCAATGTTGGCCCGCACAAGTTCCCGACTAAAAAAATCACCCTGCCCGGGGAAAAGGTCATATTAAGCCCGGAGGACCTGCAGCGCGCGGGAAAAGAAGCCGAGCTTCTGAAAAACATTTTGTCTCAAACTACTTCTCCTGAATGGGATGGGCGTTTTAAAGCGCCGATGGACACAAAGGTTTCAGAAACATTCGGGGTCAAACGCATCATGAATGGGAAAAAGACAAGCGTTCACGGGGGGCTTGATTACAAAGGACAGATGGGTGCGCCCGTAAAAGCGGTCAATGCCGGGACGGTTGTATTAAGGGATGAATTTTTCTTCGGAGGAAATACATTAGTTATAGATCACGGGATGGGACTTTTTTCTGTGTACATGCATCTCTCGGAGTTCAAGGTTTCAAAAGATGAGAAGATATCAAAAGGTCATGTGATAGGACTTGTCGGCATGACAGGCCGGGCCACGGGGCCACATCTGCATTTCGGTTTTAACCTGCAGGGAGTAAGGGTCAATCCGGCGTCTCTGTTTAAATTGAAGTTGTAATTATTTGTGAATTCACAATGAACGCATATCTTGCATTAATTATCACCGCCTATCTCCTCGTGGTCCTCTTCGGCTACTGGCTGGATTATCTGAATCTTTCCCATATGAAGAAACACGGCGCTGTTGTTCCACCTGAATTTGAAGGGCATATTGACCAGGCGCTTTTAAACAAGACACATGAATATAACATTGAGCATACAAAATTCGATTTTGTCCATTCGGCTTTCAATAATATTACTTTTCTGGTTTTTATATTTGTGCTGCTTAATTTATATAATTCATGGATTATCTCGCTCAACCTCCCGTTCATCCTGACGGGATTAATGTTTTTTCTGTTTCTGACTTATGCTGAAACGGTCATCTCGATGCCCTTTGACCTCTACGGCACATTTAAAATTGAGAACAAGTACGGCTTCAATACAATGACTTTTAAATTGTGGATGACCGATACAATTAAATCCCTCCTGATCTCCACAGTCCTGATGGGCCTGGTTATATCATCGGGGCTTTTCATTATTCAGAAGAGTCCTGATCTCTGGTGGTTTTATGTATGGTGCTTCTTCCTTGCCTTCGGCATTTTTATGATGTACATATCGCCTTATGTGATCGAGCCGCTGTTTCATAAGTTCACGCCGATTGAGAACGAAGAACTCGAAAGCGGCATCCGCATCCTGATGCAGAAGGTTGGAATAAAGGTCAGCAGGGTATTCAAGATGGACGCTTCAAAGCGGACCAAACATACAAACGCATATTTCACCGGGATCGGGAAGGTAAAAAGAATCGTGCTCTATGATACGCTCATTGAAAAAATGGACAAAGATGAAATCCTCTCAGTCCTCGCACATGAGGCAGGCCACTGGAAGAAGAAGCATCTTTTGAAACATCTGATTGCTACAGAGATTATTGCACTTATTGTAATGTATCTTTCGTATCAAATCCTTCAAAGTGATTTTCTGCTTCGGGTGTTTCATGTCGGGGAAGACTCCTTCTTTGCGAAGGTTGTGCTTCTTGGATTTGTCGGTCCAATTGTGTCCTTCCCCTTTAGCCCCTTGTCCAACTATTTTTCAAGACGGCATGAGGATGAAGCCGATGCTTTTTCTTACGAAATGACAGAGAATAACCAGAGCATGATCACCGCGCTTGTTAAGCTTTCAAAAGACAATCTCTCCAACCTTCATCCACATCCGCTTTACGCCTTGTTCCACTACTCGCATCCGCCCGTGCTTGAGAGGATAAGAAGGATAAGGGCAATGTCGGAATAACTGCTTAAGAAATCCTTCCTTACCGAACCGTTGCCATAGAGTCCCCGGCCTCTAATTTCCATGTCCCTCCGGCAAAATTATTATTATTACATTGTTATTCGCAAAATCTCATTGCCTTTGCTTTCGTGTAATTCTCACACGAACCTAATTCACATGCCGTTTTCCAGTCAGCGCATGCTTTACCTCTGTTTCTTAAAGAATAAAACGTATTCCCCCGGTTGATATATGCAAGGGTATTTTTCCGGCTTATTTCAATAGCGCGGTTAAAATCCGAAAGAGCGCTGTCATGCTTATGCATAAGCAAATAAGAATATCCCCTGTTGTTAAAGGCACGATCATCTTTAGGATTAAGTTCTATCGCTTTGTCAAAGTCGGAAATGGCAAGGTCATGTTTTCCGCTTCGGCCATAAGTCATACCGCGATGAACATAAGCGTCGGTGTACCCCGGGTTTATTTCAATTGCTTTGTTTAAGTCCGAAATTGCATGCTGTAAATCACCCGCATCGCTGTAAGCCAATCCCCGGTTGTAGAAGGCTTGACTGCTGACAGGATCTTTCTCAATTGCCTTATTGTAATCAGCAATGGCCTTTTCATAGTCATTCATGCTGAAATAAATATTCCCCCTGTTGTTGTATGCATCCGAATAATCGGGGTTTTTCTCAATTGCCTTGCCGTAATCGGATAACGCACGTTCAAATTCTTTTTCGTTCTGATAAGCCAGTCCTCTGTCAAAGTAGGCTTTAACGTATTCAGTATTTAATTCGAGAGCCTTAGTATAATCAGCAATAGCGTCATCAGTATTCCCTCTATTAAAATAGGCTATTCCACGATTGTGATAGAAGATGTCCTTCTTCGGATTTATTTTTATTGCCTTATTGTAATTCGAGATTGCCTGTTCGTAATTCGCTTTGCTTATATAAATGTTGCCTCTATTGTTATATGCTTCTGCATTATCCGGCTCCAATTCTATGGCTTTGTTATAATCTGAGAGGGCAAGGTCTGTTTTATTAGCATCCTGATAGGCAAGCCCGCGGTTGGTAAATGCGCTCGAATTCCACGGATTTATTTCAATGGCCCGGTTGTAATCTGAAATAGCCTGATCGTAATTGTCTTTGGCGTGATAAACATTCCCCCTGTTAATATATGCACCTTCATTGTAAGGATCTAATTCTAAAGCCTTGTTGTAATCGGACAGCGCTAAATCGAATTTGTCTTCCGCCATGTAAGCGAGACCACGGCCTATAAAGGCGTCGATGAATTTTTGATTTAGTTCGAGAGCCTTATTGTAATCTGAAATCGCTTTGTCATACGACCCTTTGTTGTAAAAGACAAGCCCGCGGCCATAGTAACCATCTTCAAATGGAAATATTTTTAAAGCAGCGTCATAATCCGCTATAGCAGCGTCATACAGATTTTTAAGAGAATAAATTCCTGCTCTGTTGTGAAGCACTTTGGCATAAGCAGGGTTTATCTCTAATGCCTTATTGAAATCCTCCATTGCCCTGTCATATTCTTTCTTGGAATTATATGCAACTCCTCTCCCGTTATAAGCAATAATATCTTTGGGATTTAACTCTATCGCCTTACTATAATCAGATATGCCGCCGTCAACATCATCCTGCCTGGCAACTTTTGCAAAGCCCCTGATCTCATAAGCAATATGATAATCGGGGTTATCAATAACAGCATTATTGATTTCAATAAATGCCTCATCAGACATCCCTAAATGGTCAAGCGCTTCGCCTTTAAAGAGGCGGGCCGCGGTCTCGCTTTTTATTTTTTGATTTAATGCGTCGTCAGCAACTTTGAGGAGCGGCTCAAGCATTCTATTCAGCAGGTCGGTCTCAAGGACTTTTTCTATCCTCGCCTTAGCCTCTTTAAATTGTCCTCTGACCCCGTATATCAGGGGTGCAAAATCTTTACCCAAATATGCCTGTGCATATTCAAAGTCTTTCTCAATGGCCCCGGCATAATCTGTCACAGCCTGTTCCATGTCCCCCTTGTCTTTATAAAGGTCTCCACGCAAAAGATAACCGGCGGCAGTTATCAATACTATGTCTGCAAGCTTTTCATGCTCGTAGAGCGCCTGATAATAGTCGCCTTTATCATGATAGGCGTATCTTCTGTCGGCATATGCAACATCGGGGTTCTGTCCATCTTCATAAACAAAGACATTTTGCATTAATCTGTTAAGCGCAGTTTCCATCTCTTGTTGTTCAGCCTTTCCTTCTTTGCTGTATTGGATGGTATATAAGACGGGGAGAGCAGTTTCCGATTTTTGCAAAACAGCGGCCACGTTAGTGGCTTTATCTTTGTAATAAGCAGCTTTATTAAATGGAAATTTTCGATTTAGAACGGCGTCCCATTCGCTTTGATATTTATCGCTGAGCTCCTTTGCAGACTCCATGTTTCTGGCAATATTGAAAGACGTTTCACCACCTTTACTTTCTCCTATTGAAATTGCGGTTACATCCCATACCGTCTTATCTTTTTCCTTAAAATATCCGAACCTTAATTTCATACGGCTCTTTTCAGAAATGCCCATAACCTCCGACGGATAAGAGAAGGAGAGTCTTTTCGATTCGTAATGAAACACCTTGTTGTAGTCAAAGGAGATTTTAATTGTTGAAAAAGCATCGGCAAGCAAATCCTTCATCATTAGTAACTCCCGCCATTGACTGAAATCGCCGTTATATGAAAGATAGACAAAATTGGTCAGCATTTTCATGTCCGGGATATGTCCGTCCTCCACAAGCCCTGTCTGCCCAACCCTTAACATTGTCATACAGCCACCGGGGATAGGAAGAGAAAAAGCCGCCAATTTCCAATCGCTGAATTCCATTATCCATGTATTTGCAAGCCATTTCCTTCCGTAAGAATCTGTGAAGACATATTCATCCTTGGCCCTGCCGAGCGAGGTGATTTTTACATTCTCCTGTCCAACCCGGCGGGGAAAATAAAGCCCTTTTAGGACCGTATCCATAAACAATTTGGAATCACTGTAAAATTTATCCAGCGACACATCATCGGGTTTCTGAATGGAAAGGAAAAGGGTGTCTCTAATCCCTCCGTAGATCATATGCCCATTGTTCGGGAGATCGACTTCCTTGGTCTCCTTTGGATATTGCACATACCAGCTGCCGCTTTCATTTTGTGAGATTAGTCCTGGGAAAGCCGAATCGTAATTGGAGTGGAGCAGGACCTTTGACCCTTTTCCATTGGGGAAGATAGCGTCCTTATTTTCTTTGAAGAGGGATTTCAATAAATTGTAAGTGAACCATCTTGTGCCGTCCATCAGCTCCTGTTTCAGTTCCTGATATGATCTGGGGAGGGTAACCTCTCTTTTTAATCTGGCCGCCTTAGTTATATATGTATTCTCCAGTAAATATTTCGCTTTCTGATCGACAATCGCTTTATCCGTTTTTGCATTAACAACCTCAGCAACCGGAAGAGCGTAATTTAAGTTTTCATTTTCAGATTTCAGCAGGACAATTCCAATGACCTTTCCATCTTTGTCAAGCAAAGGGCCGCCGCTGTTGCCGGAAGAGGCTGCCGCCGAAAATCTGATCCATTTCCATTCACCTGACTCGTCTTCAAGCGTATTGGAAGTATAAAGACCGTCCCTTATTACAATCCCTTCACCGAGGGCATTGCCGACGGCAAACACTTTCTGATTTATCTGCGGCTTTAGATTAATCTCCAGAAAATCTTTTGCAGTTTTGTCCTTCAGAGAAAAAACAACAAAATCCTTGCGTTCAGAGTACTTGGTAATTTTGTCAATGCTGTACACGTTCTTATCTTTATCCCTGAGATAGACTTCCTTATACTGGCTGTTCAGAGCAAGATTCATGACATGGACTGCCGTTACAAATTCGGTGGGGCTTATTGCAAAGGCAGAGCCGATTGAGTAATAGTCATCCGTACGAATGTAATAAGGAAGGAGCTCAAGCGGCAAAGGCTTTTCATAAGTCAAAGAATCCTCAACCGGCTTTGGAACTACAACTTCAAACACTGCATTGCTGATTAAATTCAGCGTGCTTTCATCCAGTGAGGTGTCGGCAGAGGCAATGCCTGCCGTAAATGCACATACGATTAGCATTAAAATAATAATTAAAGAATATTTCATATTTCTCCTCTGAATAGTGCCAAGAATTTTTCGCACTTTCTCTGATGACCTGGATCTGATTTCATGATTTCAAGCTGCTGCTCCCTCTGCCTTGGCTGAATTGGTTTCAGAACGAACTCCCGAAGCATGGAACATATGGCAAATCCCATCCAATCCAGTGCCCTAATTCATGTGCCATAATTCGGGCAGTGAAGTACTTAGTGATGTTGTTGGGCTCATCAGCCTCTGCAAGCAGGTTTCCGAATGCATCGTAAATGTATCTTGTCGTAGCACCATCCCTCATAGGGAAATGCCCTGCGAGAGATTTTTTAAAATTTAAAGGAAATCTTAAAGACGGATTAATTTAACAGGTTTAAAAACCTTTGTCACCTGTCAGAATTGACAGTGTCAAAATGTTGGCTGCAGATGGAGATTGACCCAAATAAAAAGACCACTCCTTTAAAAGAGTGGTCCTGATACTGCAGATTAGAACGAACCCTATATTTTTTAGGGGGAATCCTTATGAGTCATCTTCAGCTTCCGTGACTTCCAGCGATACAGACTTGGACAATGAACCCGATGTGATCTGGAAATTACTTGCATATTCAACCCCAACCACAAAATCGAAATAAAGGGTGTAAGACCCATTTTCATCAGTTGTTACGGTCATAGGGGCATCTTTGGCAGGAGCGCCGTCATCGGGATTGCCATCATATAATTGGATGGAAGATGCAAACGGTTCCGCTAATGTATTGAAAATCGTTACACTTACATCTTCAAGCGGAATGCCGTTGGCATTCTTGACGACTATCGTAAAAGATCCTGTACGCGATCCCGAAGAGTCTGTTGCATATTCCCAGGGTATTGATGAAACACTGGTGGTTATTGAGCCGTCAGCAGGCGCGTCGGCGTCTCCCCCGGCGCCTCCTCCGCAAGCGGACAATATAAAAACAAAACCGATTATAGCCAGAATAACTGAACTCTTTTTCATTAGTCCTCCCTCTATTTCACAATCTTTGGCGTTATGAAGATCAACAGCTCGGTCGAATCAGTAACGTCCTTTTCGTTCTTGAACAGCCATCCGAGTCCGAATATCCTGCCGAGACCCGGCACGGCAGACACGTCTTTTGAATTGTTTGTCTTGAATATCCCGCCGAGGGCAAGTGTGTCCCCGTCCTTTATAAGGATCTGCGTCGAGACCTCATTGGTGTCAATGGTCGGAACACCGGAGAAAGACGTACGTGAGAAATCGGCCTCATTCTTCTTCGCCTCGATATTCATGAAGATCGTCCCGTCCGGGGTAATGTGCGGCGTAACGAGAAGTTCGAGGGCGGCGTCAACAAATGCGGTCTGTGTCCCCTCCTGAGAGGTTGTTTCATAAGGTATCTTTTTGCCCTGCATGATCTTGGCTTTTTGATTGTCCATGGTGATGACCCTCGGGTTGGAAATTATCCGGCCTTTACCCGTGCTCTCCATGGCAGACAACTGGATATCAAGCGCCCTCAGTGTCTTGGCGCTTATATAACCGATGCCCAGCGAGCCGCCCGCCCCCTGACCGACCGCGGCAGGCAGGTTGACCAATAACGGGTTGCTGGAAAAAAAACCGCTGCTTCCCGTGTTGCCGGGCAAGGGAGGGGTTATCCCCGAAATTTGCGTTTGCGGGGTAGGTTTCAGAAGCGCTCCCCACTGGATACCCAATTCTTTTGTAAAGTTCGTGGTGACCTCGACGATCCTTGCGTCAATACTTACCTGGGGAGTCGGAACATCGAGCGCACTGATAAGGTTCCCGTATTCTTCATGCTTTTGGTCTACGTCTTTAATAATGACGGAACTGGTCCTTTCATCAACACTGATAAAGCCTCTGTTGGTGAGTATCTTTGCCGTATCTATGGCCTTCTTGACATCGGCGACACTGGCAAAATTAATCGGATAAACCTTTGTAATTAAGTTCCCGGACTTTTCCATTGATTCTTTGGCCCTGGCTATCTCTTCTTCCTCCTTGGCAAGCACGGCGGTTGGGGCGATGCGGATAATGTTGCCGTCAAATGTTTTTGACAAACCATAATTCCTGAGTATCACCTCAAGCGCCTGGTCCCATGGCACATCGATAAGCTTCATCGAAAACTTGCCCTTGACATCCGGGCTGACGACAATGTTATAACCGCTTATATCGGAGATAAGTCTGAATATATGATGGAGCTCCGCGTCCTGAAAATCGATATTTATCTTCTCGCCCGTATATCTCTCTGCTGACGCCTCTCCTTCGGTCTTTGAGGCCTCAGGCGCTTCCTCCGCTTTAGATGATGCCGTCTCGCCTGCTTCCGGGTTTTCAAATGCGAGAACAAGTGAGTTGTCCTTGTATACAGGCTCAACCTCCACAGGCACTGTGAAGGCGATCTTCAGTTTCGAGGCATCAGGGTCGTCCGCGTCCTTTGCAGGTGTTATCTCCAAAACTCCGGCCCTGTCGATGGTCAGCTTTTTTGTAAACTTCCCGAGGTCGGTGTTCTGCAGCTCGACTACGAGCTGGTAAGGGTCGGAGGGCTTGTAAACAGTATAATTAAACGGGGCGCTGCCTTTTATCTCTATCTCCGTGGTCCCGTCCCTCTCCACTACGGTTATGCCGGTCACCGATGACCGCTCTTCCGAATAGGAATCGTGTCCGGGACCGCATATGGCTGCAAGCAAGACCGTTAAGAGTAATAAATATTTTCTGATTAGCATTGTTTACCTCTCCTTTGAAAATTCCAGGGTTATTTTCCTCGGGCGAAGGCTTCCCTTGAAATCTTTTGAATATTCCGCCAAGACCACCCTGTCTTTTGTTATCTCTTCGACCCGCCCCTTGTTAAGACCGATAATGGACCCTTTCCTTACCGTAAAAGACCTGTTGTCCGGGGTTGTAAGAAGCGCAAAATACCCGTCTCCCTTTCTTGCGACAGCCACCAGCGAGAATTCACTTATGTCGTAACTTTCGAGGGTGCCGGGCCCTGTCCTTCCACTCTCCTTTTTGGCGCTTTTCTTGGAGGCGACTATAAGAGGCTCGAAAGGATCACGCCTGTTCCCCTGCTGGTATATATAACCTTCTTCCTGAGGCGCTTCCTGAACAACCGGCTGCTGCTGCAAAGCAGCCTCTTTCCCTGCCTCAGTCGTCTTCAGCTTCTTTACTGCCTTTACAGCAGGCTGGTCTTTGCAGCCGTACAGGACAAAGAAAATGGAAATAATTATGGCAAAAAAAGACGCCGCTGATTTCATTGTCCTTTTTTCTCCTTTTTCACTTTATTACCTTTTTTACCTTTTTCGTCTTTTGCTTCCGGTATTTCATCGGCGCTTATGGATGCAAAGGTAAGCGCAGTAAATTTGGCAAGTATAAGTCCCGCTCTCTCTCCGCCTTTTTTTGCTTCCTTGACGCGAAGGTCCAGGTCCGATATATTCACGAGGCGCGGCAGCCGGCTTATGTGGCTGAAAAAGACCCCGAGGTTGTGATATCCGGTCAAAACCTCTACCTTTACCGGGATCTCCACATAGAGACCTTCGGGATTCGTCTTCCTCGCATCAGGTTTCCACAGGAGTATTTCCAGCCCTGATTGGAGGCCGGAATCCGATATCTGCTTAAGGAGCAGCGAGACCTCTTTCTCCTCGGGCATTTGCTCCCTCAATTTTGCGAGCCTCGCCTTAAGCGATTTATTTTCTGCAATAAGGGCATCAAGTTTTTTGACCTTCGCCTCACTGGCGGCTATCTCCTGGTCCAGCTTTGCAAGGCCGTCGCCGAGGGCCTTTATTTCTTTTGTCTTCGGCAGGAAGACAAGAAAAACGAACAGTGCAATAAACAGCAGGGACGGCAGAAGGGCAATCGCAAGCTGTATTCGGGGTGAAAGGTTCCTGACCTTGCTTATAATATTGATCGTCATCGCCTAAGCCTTTATCCTGAAAGTGAGTTTAAATTTATACACGGAGAATTCGTCTATATTAGTCTGGCGTGATTCTACCAGCATAACGTCAGTCAGATATTTCGATGCCTTCAGGCCCTGGACATAACCGACGAGGTCATCGTTCGTATGCGCAAAACCGTCTATGCTCATTAAGCCCCCTTTGTCGACCAGGGCCGTCAGCCATACCCCCTTTGGAAGCTTGTCGCTGACTTCATCAAGGAGCCTCAGAGGGATGACCTGGTTCCTCTTTAGCTGTTCGATAATCATGGTCTTCCTTCTGAACTCCTCATTGTCTTTTTCGTAGCTCTGGACTTCTTTTATCATCTCTTTCAATTCTGCCAGCCTTTTTTCCTTTGCAGACACCTCGGCCTTCATGGAGGAAACCCTGCTGTTTAAATAGACGGCAAATACGAGAAGCGCCGCTGCCAGCACGGCCGTCGCGACTGCGCCGTATATTAAAACAGACGGTATCTTTATCTCTTTTTTGCTGGGGATGAGATTGATCCTGATCATTTGTCTCCCACTCTCCTTAAAGCAAGGCCCACGGCGACCGACATCGCGGGCGCGATTTTCCCAAGGTACTCGCTGTCAAACGTCTCAGGCACATGGATATTTTTAAACGGCTCAGCGACCCTGATATTTATGCCGGACTTTTCCCCTAACAGGGCGGCAAACCCGGCCGTGAGAGACGCGCCTCCGCAGAGGATTATCCCATCGATGTTTTCGTAATTTGTCGTGTC